>JBCCVL010000365.1:0-1123 GCA_039195375.1 Actinomycetota bacterium | reverse complement strand
CGTTGATGCGGGTGATCTCGTGCAGTTCTCGTTCGGTGAGGCTCATCGGGAGCTCCTCCTCGGTGACCGGACGGGCGATCGGGTCTCGGTCGCTCCGGCGGGACGGATGGGGTACCCCCATCGTCCGTGCTGCGGACGGGCGCGACCATGTCCCCAGCGGACAACGGGTTGACCGAGTCGGACAACCACTCCCCTACCCTGACCCCATGGTCTCGGCCAACTCGACCCGCCCGGCAACGAGCCTGCGCGTCCTGGTCGCGACGGCCGGCGAGCTGGGGATCGGGCTCGACGTTGCCCTGGCCGGCACCGGTCTGACCGAGCAGGACATCGGCGACGCCGGCGGTGAGATCACGATCCACCAGGAGATGCGGGCCGTCGAGAACATCGCCGCCGTCTACCCGGGTGAGGCCGGTCTCGGGATCGCCGTCGGCGAGCGCATGCACGTGAACGCGTTCGGCATCTGGGGCTTCGCCATCCTCACGAGCCCGACGTTCCGGGCCGCGGTCGAGACCGCCATGGACTACATCCGCCTCTCGTACGCCTTCGCCGACATCGACTTTCGCGAGGAGGGGCCGGACGCCCGGCTCGTGTTCGAGCTCGCCGAGCTCCCCGTCGCCGTCCGGTCCTATGTGCTCGAACGCCAGTCGATGGTGACCCTGCACTTCGCCAGCGAGGTCGTCGACGAGCGGGACGTGAGGGAGTTCCGCATCGAGACGACCCGATCGCCGTCCTATGCCGCAGCGCTGGCCGAACGGTCGGGGCTTGACGTCGTCGCCGGGGCGCCCCACGATGCGCTGGCCTTTCCCCGCCGCATGCTCGAGCTCGACGTGCCCCGCTCCGACCCGGTCACGCTCCGGTACTGCCTCGAGCAGTGCGAGTCGCTGACCGCCCGGCTCGACGCCGAGACCCAGCCGTGGTCGGCCCGGGTCCGTGACGTGCTCACCGAGGACATCGCCAGGGACCATCAGGTCGGCTGGGCCGCGGAGCGGTTGGCGGTCAACGAGCGCACGCTGCGCCGGCGCCTCGCCGACGAGAACACCACCTTCCGCCAGCTCTACGCCGAGACCCGGCTGTCGATCGCCCGAGAGCTGTTGGAGACCGCCGGGTTGAGCGTCGAGGCGGT
>JBCCVL010000364.1:0-1238 GCA_039195375.1 Actinomycetota bacterium | reverse complement strand
TCCGGCCGTCGTGCACGACCCCGTCGTGACAGCGTTCGCGGTCGATGCCGATCCGCCGGTCGGGGTCGTGGAGCGACACGGCGTCGCGGGTCTCGAACCGGGTGACCCAGACCTCGCCGCCGGTGCCGTCCGGGCCGACGGAGCTAGCGGCCGCCGCACCGGGGAGGCGGAACAGGTAGTTCGGGTGGATGGCGTGTGGCTTGAGGTCGGTGTCGATCCGGTAGTCCCGCTCGCGGTCGATCGCCGGCGGTGTGCGGTCGTCCGTGACCGACCACAGGTCGAGCAGCTCGCCGTCGAACGTGATCCAGGCAACGGCGTCCTGCCCGGACACGGCCACCAGCACGGTCTCCCGCCCGTCCGGGGTCGGGTCGCCGGGGATGGCGTGGTGCACGTCGTTGAAGACCGGGTCGCTGATGTGGGCAACGGGCGTCAGGTCGGGCCAGGTGAGCACGACGACCTCGGTCTGGGTGGTGGCGTACAGGCGGCCACCGACGACGGTCGACGACTTGAACAGCACCGGGTCATCGGGCCCGCAGGTGCCCTCCGGCGACGAGTACTCGAAGACGGGGCGCGGCCCGCCGTCGACCTCGACGATCACGCCGTTGCCGTAGCCATACCAACGGTCGTCGAGCTCGCGCATCCCCGCCGGCCGTCGTTGCCGTCCGCCGACGATCCGGAGGCCGTCGAGGAGCGAGCCTGACCGGGTGGTCCCGGGAGAGGGGGCCGACCCGAGGGCCATCGTCAGGGCCCGCAGATGGCGTTGGTTGCCTGCCCGGTGACCCAGTGCTCGACCCGGTAGGAGTCGGCGTCTGGCACCGCGAGGTTGGTCGTGCTGTGGCCACCGAGGTAGGTCTCACCGCCGCCGGGCGTCACCGTGGCGAAGACGTAGTACTCGGGCGCCCCGGCGTCGTCCCAGCTCAACACGCCGTTGCCCACCGCGCAGGCGAACGGCGCCGGCCCGCCACCGCCGTCGCAGGTGGCGTTGGTCGCCTGCCCGCTGGCCCAGTGCTCGACCCGGTAGGCGTCGGCGTCTGGCACCGCGAGGCTGGTGGTGCTGTGGCCCCCGAGGTAGGTCTCGCCGCCGCCGGCCTCGACGGTGGCGAAGACGTAGTAGGCGCTGGCGCCGGCGTCCTCCCAGGTCAGGGTGCCGTTGGCGAAGGTGCAGGTGAAGCTCGCCGGCTGATCGGGCCCGTCGCCGTCGCAGGTGGCGTTGGTTGCCTGCCCGGTGACCCAGTGCT
>JBCCVL010000363.1:0-1330 GCA_039195375.1 Actinomycetota bacterium | reverse complement strand
GCAGGGCGACCACACCACCGGTCTGGCCATGGTCGCCTCGATCCTGGCTGCGCTGCGGCTGGCCGAGCGGACCGACGAGCTCCAGGTGGTCGACGTGAGCCTGCTCGGCACGGCCCTGTGGTCGATGGCGACCGATATCGCGCCGTCGCTGATCGACCATCGCCCGTTGCGGGCCAGGCAGCGAAGCGAGGAGCTCAGCCCGCTCGTCAATCGCTATCCGTGCGCAGACGACGGCTGGATCCTGGTCAACATGCCCGAGGCCAGGTACTGGCCCCCGTTCTGCGAGGCCATCGGCGAGCCCGAGTGGGGGAGCGACCCCGACTTCGACACCCCGAAGAAGCGCTACGACCGGATGGCCGAGATCGTCGAACGGATCGACGCCATCACGGTGACCAGGTCGGCGAAGGACTGGGGCGAGGTCTTCGACGCCGCCGGGCTCATCTGGGGACCGATCCAGACGATCCCCGAGATCGTCGACGACCCGCAGGCCCGAGCGACGGGTGCGTTCGTCGAGCAGCACTACCCCGACGGTCGGGGCACGTTCGAGACGGTGGCGATCCCGATCCGGATCGCCGGGGCCGACATCGGACCACGAGGCACCGCCCCCGAGATCGGAGCCGACACCGACGCCGTGCTCGACGACCTCGGCCTGTCGGCCGACGAGATCGCCAAGCTCCGGGCCGACGGCACCATCGGCTGACCCGCCGCCCCGGAAGCGACCGGCTGCGACCGTCGGTCGGGGTCAGTCGGTCGCGGCGTCCGGGTCGGTGGCGCCGTTCACCTCGGCGTTGACGTCGATCACCTCGGATTCGGGCCGGGTGCCCCGACCGAGCGTCATCGTCGGCAGCGACGCGTCGACCTGGCTGTGTTGTCGATGGGCCGCCGCCGCCAGCTCGTGGTACGCCGCCAGCTCGTCCCGCATGGCCTGGGTGGCGTAGACCCGCCCGTCGACCAGCGGGCCCTCCCGACCGTCGATCACCGCCTCGACGTCCTCGCCGGCCAGCGTCTTGTTGGTCTCCAGGGCGTGGGCGACGGCCAGCACCTGGAACCAGTTGTCCCGGAGCAGCTGCTCGGCCTCGTCGAGCAGCCGGGCCAGGTTGTTCTCGATCCTGGCCCCGAGCGGACCGTCGAGCGGGTCGCGCTCGCGATCGTCGTCCTCACCCGGTCGGGGCATGCCCCCGCCCCCGATCTGGAGCCCGCGCGACACCGCATGGGAGGTCACGGTGCTGCCCATGCCCCAGTAGCCCTCCATCAGGGCGGCGATGGTCGTCGCCGACTCCAGGTCGCCAGACACGCCGGACGAGTTGTCGTTGTCGAAGAACATCCGCTC
>JBCCVL010000362.1:0-1334 GCA_039195375.1 Actinomycetota bacterium | reverse complement strand
GCGGCCGTCAACGGTCACGGGTTCGGTGCCGGTTTCATGTTCGCCCTGTGTCACGACGTGCGGCTGATGCGGGAGGACCGTGGCTTCCTGTGTGCCAACGAGGTGCAACTCGGGATGACGATCCCGTCGCCCGAGCTGGCGCTGTTCCGGCACAAGATCGGTGCCGCCGCCTTCCACGAGACGGTGATGCTGGCCAAGCGCTGGACCGGGCCTGCGGCCGAGGCCGCAGGGTTCGTCGAGGCGGTGGTGTCGCACGACGAGTTGACCGACCGGGCCATGACCCGGGCCGCCGAGTTGGCCCCGCTCGGTGCCAACCGGGTCGGCTACGGGTGGATGAAGGAGCAGCTCTATGGCCGGGACGCCGCACTCAATCACCCGCACGGCGCCGCCCACATGCTGAAGAATCTCGACGACTTCCCGCTGCGGCCGCCCGCGGACTGAGCGGGTCCGGCACCGGGCCGGGCCCGACCGTCAGGTCGAGCCGTCCGACCGGGCGGCACGCCAGCGATCGGAGCCGGGGGCGTAGCGGTCGGCGAAGCCCGGATCGTACGCCGCCGACTCGCCGGCGGCCGGTGCGATCACCCGCCGGTAGGTCTCGATCAGGCGGTCTTCGGCCTCGTAGTCGAACGGGTCCTGCAGCCGCCGTTCGGTCGTGGAGCCCCGCTCGACCGGATGCTCGGCGAGGTGGCGGGCCGTGAAGGCGATCGCCTCGGCGGTCGGCACCGGGTCCTCGTAGCCGAGATCGGCGATCAACCGGTCGGTCCCGAGCAGCTGATGGCCGGTGTGAGCCTTGCCGATGAACGGCCAGGCCGGCGTCGCCAGGTCACCGGGGAGGCTGACGAGCTCCACCTCGGCGCCGAGCGCAGCGGCGATGACCTCGATGGTCTGGGCCGCGGTCAGGCAGTGGGTGTCGGTCACGTTGTAGGCCCGCCCGGCCGACGCCACCGGATGGTCGACGGCGAGGCAGAGCGCGTGGCTGGCGTTCGGCCCGAAGGCCGCGGCCCGCAGGGTGAGCCCGCCGTCGGCCACGATGATCCGGCGCCGACCGTCGAGGATGCGGCGAACGATCAGCCATTCCCGGGGATTGATCTGGCCCGGCCCGTAGATCAGCGGATAGCGGAACAGCGTGGCCGACGGGTGGTGCTCGAACACCACGTGCTCGGTCGCCGCGATCTTGGCTACCTTCTCATTGGGGTCGTCGACGGCCAGCGCCGCCGTCTCCCGGATCGGCACGGTCATGCCGGACGGGGTGTTGGCGGCCGGGTTGGAGATGCCCCGGTAGACGGGGATGCCGCCGACGGCGACGAAGCGGCCGGTCCGGTCGACGAAGTAGG
>JBCCVL010000361.1:0-1452 GCA_039195375.1 Actinomycetota bacterium | reverse complement strand
CTCGCCGAGGACGAGCGGCTGCACGGCGGCCGTGCCGAGATCCGGGGTGTCGAGCACCATGAACGCATCGGGGCCGATCTCGTCGGCCGGTTCGAGCAGGACGTCGATGGCGGACGGCGAGCGCATGCCGAAACCCATGGCGACGGTGGCCACCAGGCCGATCAGGGCCCCGACGGCCCACATCGCTCCGACCTTTCCCATGCCCACGGAGGATGATGCTAGGACACGATGCCGGGGCGATGGCGTCGGATGGGTGGCGCGTGGTCAACCGCACAGATCCGATGCCTCGGAGCTGGGGGAGTGGCGCCTGGCGGATCGGTCAGGGGCCGCCGGCGAGGTCGTCGAGAGCGGCCTGGTCGTCGTCGACCACGGCCCGGCAGGTGGCGGTCGGGTCCGGCCGGAGGTCGGGGAAGGCGGCGAAGAAGTCGTCGAGGAGGGGGGCGAGGATCGAGGCGCACAATGCGAGCTCGTCGCTGGCCGGACAGGACTCGTTGGAGCCGTCGGCCAGGACCACCCGGTCGGCGACGCCGGTCACGCACAGGAAGGCCTGGAGCGAGGCCCAGCCACCGAGGACGTTGGCCCCGACCGGGGTGATGTCGGCTCGGTCCCGGCACCGGCGGTAGCCCGTGCGGGCCTGCTCGACCGTGGCCCCGAGGCGTTCCCGGAACCCGCGGTCCCCACCGGCCGGATCGACGTAGCCGTCTGGTGAGCCGGACGGCCAGCGCCCGATGGCGGCCCGCAGCTCGGCCGACTCGGCACCGCCGAGGCGGGCTTCGAGCTCGTCCAGCTCGTCCCCGCAGCTCTCGAAGGTGAAGCCCCGGCCGTCGGCGTCGGCCGTCGGCAACAGCGCGCCGGTGAGCAGCGCCCGGATCGGGTTGTCCGGATCCTGCAGGAGGATGGCGGCCTGCTGGGCGTCGGCCGACGGCGTGGCCCCTGGCTGGCCGGCGCCGTCGGTCGTGTCATCGTCAGTCGTGTCATCGTCAGTCGTGTCATCGTCGGTCGTGCCGTCATCGGCCCCGTCCGCACCGTCGTTGCCGTCATCGACATCGTTGCCGTCATCGACGTCGGTGTCGGCTCCGGTCGGGGTCGACGCCTGGTCCTGCTCGGCGCCGGCCTCGGTCGACGAGTCGGCCCGCAGCCGGTCACCGAGGCCGGTCACCCCGATGGTGACCAGCGAGGCGATCAGGGCGACGACGCAGCCGACGACGACGGGCACCACCCAGGTCGGGCGTGACCCGGACCGTTCCGGGGCCAGGGTCGGTTCGGGTGGTGAACCGGTGGGCTCCGGTTGGTTCAAGACCGACGTGTCGGTCGACGATCCGAGCGGGACCGGTTGGCGCTCACGGTCGGTCCGGAGCAGGCGGTCGAGCCCGGCGAGGAACTCGGTTGCGCTCTGGGGCCGGTCGTCTGGGGGCTTGGCCAGCGACCGGACGAGGAAGTCGTCGAGGTCGG
>JBCCVL010000360.1:0-1490 GCA_039195375.1 Actinomycetota bacterium | reverse complement strand
TCAGCATCCTCGGCCTCGTCGTCGTCCCTGGCCAGGTCCCGCAGCGTGGCCAGCTCGGAGTTGTCGCCTCGGAACTCGTTGTAGAGCGTCCAGGCAACGAGGATCGCCGACACGATCAGCACCGGCACCCGGTAGCGGGCAATGAAGTCGATCACCGACTGGATCGGTGAGGCGAACGCGACCCCCAGCCGGCGGACGACGTAGAGCCGGGCCACCGTGCCCGAGAGGTTGAGGGCGATGAAGGTCCGCAGCCGCACCCCGGTTGCGGCCGACAGTGCGCAGATCACGTTGTTCGGGGCGGCGAAGATGAGCGGGTACGAGGCCCGGCGGAAGAACCGCTCGCCGTCGTCGACGAGGGGCCCATAGGTCCGGCTGCGCTGCCGGACCCAGGCCATCGCCCGATCGCCGTACCAGAACCCGAGCAGGTAGTAGACCGGGTCGGAGGCGACGAGCCGGGCGAAGCCGATCCCGTAGTAGGTGACGGCGTCGAGCTGGTTGGTGGCCAACGCCAGGTTGCGATTGCGGGGGTTGAGGGCGATCAACCAGGCCGGGCGCTGGTCGACGAATTCGGCCAGGGCGAGGTCGCCGATGAGTGCCGCTCCCTGCGACAGGATGACCAGCCCGATGAGGATCCGCACCACGAACTTGCGTGGCGGCTTTCCTCGCTCCAATCGCACCTGACGATTCTGGCAGGCCGACGGCGGATTGCGCGTGCTGAGCGGCCAGAAAGCCGTCGGCGTTGGCGTGGCGAGACGGCCGCCCGACCGCCGCCCCGGTGCGCGCCGGCCCATGGGCGATGCCGACGGAGGTGTCGGAGCGGCTGTGGCGCCGATCACCGCCGGCCGGTTGGTTCGGCCACCACGCCCGCCCGCTACCGTGATCTCGTGCCTGCGGATTGGCGTTTCGCCCGGCAGCCGTTCTGGCTGTTCTCCCACGTCTTCGCCGGCGTCGTGGTCGTGTCGTTCGTCGCCCTCGGCCTGTGGCAGCTCGATCGGTTGGGCGAGCGCCGGGACGCCAACCGGCTGATCGAGGACCGGACGGCCGAGGTGCTCGATCTCGACACCGGTGCGATCGCCGGGCTCGACCGCTCCACCGATGACGGCTCCTCCCTCGACTACCAGGCCGTCGTCGCCACCGTCCGCACCGTCGAATCGGACCTCGGCCGGATCGTCAACCGCAGCGGCAACGGCGTGGCCGGCGAACACGTGGTCGCCGTGGTGGAGCTGGCCGACGGAACCGAGCTGGCGGTCAACCGGGGGTTCCTGCCCCTCGTTCCCGTCATCGAGCCGGACCCGCTGCCGTCCGGGCCGGTCGTCGTGACCGGCTGGCTGCGGGCCACCGTCGAGCGGGGTTGGCTCGGTGCGACCGACGACGGCACGGGCGACGAACTGCCACGGTTCGACACCGAGCGGGTGGCGAGCCGCCTCGGGCGAGACCTCCCCCCGGTGTGGCTCCAGCTCGACACCGTCGACGGGTCCGTGCCCTCCGGC
>JBCCVL010000359.1:0-1507 GCA_039195375.1 Actinomycetota bacterium | reverse complement strand
CCCTGGCGATTGCGGCGGGTGAGGATGTCGACGTAGCCGAGGTCGTAGGGGTCGACGATGTAGCGCCACGGGCCGTCGAGGCTCCGACGTCGTCGGCACGACACGTTCGACAGCAGAACGGTGCCGGACGAGGCCGAAGGGTTCAACAGGTCGCGCATCGCCGGAGCGTAGTTGGCCATCGAGGGGGCGATCACCACTACGGTCGGGCCGGTATGAGCGTGTTCGACCACGACGAGGTATCGGTTCTCACCAGCGCGGACGGCGAGCCGGTCGCCCTGCACGACTTCGGTGGGGCCGACGATGGACCGCCGTTGCTGCTCAGCCACGGCAACGGATTGAATGCGGGGATGTGGGCGGCGGCGTTGCCGACCCTGGCGCCACACTTCCGGCTCTATGGCTTGGATCTTCGCGGGCATGGCCGATCCCGGCCGACCCGGCGGGACTACTCGGTCGCTCGGGAGGACCTCGCCGGCGATGTCGTGGCTGCGGTCGAGGCGATCGGTGGGCCGGTTGCCTTCGCTGGTCACTCGCTCGGCGCGGCGTCGGCCGTGACGGCGGCCCGCAGCCATCCGTCGCCGGATCGGCTGTTCCGGGGGTTGTGGCTGTTCGAGCCGGTGCTGGTACCCGACGACCTCGATCGGTCGGGCGACGGGCCGAGTGCACTCATCGAGATGTCGCGCCGGCGCCGGATGGACTTCGGCTCGGTCGAGGATGCGATCAGCCGCTTCCGGTCGAAGCCGCCGTACTCGCTGTGCGACGCCCGCTCGGTCGCTGGCTACGTGGAGATCGGCACGTATCCGACGGAGGGCGGGGTGCGGTTGTCGTGTCGGGGTGAGGATGAGGCCCGGGTCTTCGGCACGATGGCAACGGTCGATTTCAACCAGCTGGCAGCGATCGACGTACCGGCTCTGGTCGTGTCGGGGGCGGCGGTCAACGAGGCCAATTCCCTGCCGCCCAAGCTGGCTCCACGGATCGCCGAGGCGCTCGGCCATGGCGAGTGGCTGGAAGTCGACGGGCTGAGCCACTTCGGTCCAATGGAGGCTCCGGAGGCGGTGGCCGGCTCGATCGTGGGGTTCTTCGGCCGGCTGCCCGGCTAGGTGGTCCATAACCATCCGAGGTGGCCCCATGGGGGGCGGTTCTGATCGTGGAGCCGCCGATAGGGGGTTCGCTTCTCATCAGGGACCCGGGGCAATCGGGCGCCGGTCTGTGCGGCGTACATCCATCGTCGACACAGGCGGGCGAAGATGACGACCCGCCGCATGGTGCTCCGGCGGGTCGGCCGGTAGCGATAGAGGCCTCGAGCCAGGCGCTCGACGCGACCGGCCCGGATCTCCCAGCGCAGCGTGTCGGACACGACCTTGGACGGTCGGCCGGTGAGGGTGAACCCGTAGCCGTCGATGACGGCGACCAATTCGGCGACCGTCATCGACGGCCGGCGACGGAGTTCGTCGACCATCAGGTAGCGAAGGCCGCGACCCCGGAGCGGCTCGGCTGCCGGGTCGTACGT
>JBCCVL010000358.1:0-1528 GCA_039195375.1 Actinomycetota bacterium | reverse complement strand
CGATGGCGCCGAGCAGCTCGGGCGTCGCCACCCAGACCTCGTGGCCGGTGAAGAGGATCTCGTCGCCGGACTCGTCGATGTCGCCGAACGCGAACTCGTCACACGTGAGACACGGGTCGACGATCGGGGTCACGGCGAAGGCGGGCATCACCGAGGGTCGGGCGCCGATGGTCTCGAAGTCGACCGAGAACGTCCCACGGTCGGGATCGACCGCCACCTCGATCGGCGCGAGACGGGCGGACGGGGCCGCAGCCCCGATGGCGGCCACGGCGTCGGCGGCGGCCCCGGCGTCGAGCTCGGCCGGGACCTCGATCAGCGGATCGTCGGCCCCCGGGAGCCAGGCGATGGCCAGCTCCGCGGTCAGGTTCGGAAGCTCGGCCGCCCGTTGACGGTCGATCGAGGTGGTGACGGCGACCAGCCCGACCGGAACGCCGAGCGCAACCAGGAGGGCGGCGATGACCGCCGCGGACCTCGCCCGCTGTCGATCGAGGCCACGGGCCGCCAGCCGAGCCGGGAGCGGAAGGGCGCGACCGAGGCGGGCGACGATCCTCACCACCGCCGGGATGGCCAGCAGCACACCGATCGGGGCGATGGTGAGCCCGGCGACCGTCAGCCCGGGGCTCAGCCGGGTCGCCCCGGCCACGAGCAGGACGACGCCGACGATCACCGATCCGACGCCGGTGATCGCAGCCCGCCCGACGGGGGTTTGGCGGGGCCTCGCGGCGGCGAGGGAGCGGGCGACCGGTTGGGTCGCAAGGCGCCTCGTCGGCCAGCGGGCGGCCAGCCCGGCGGCCACGACGGCGAGGACCGCCGTCGGCACCACCGTCCACCACGGCACCGCGAGGTCGATCCGGTGGCCGACCCGCTCCTCCAGCCGGGGGACGACGAGCGAGGCCGTCCCGACCCCGACGACGATGCCGGCCACGGTGCCGACCAGCCCGACGATCACCCCTCCCATCGTCGAGACCCGTCGGAGCTGCGCCGGACCGGCACCGATGGCGGCGAGGAGGCCGAACTGTCTCGCCCGTCGACGGGCCAGCACGGCGAACCCGGCGCCGGCGAGCAGCGTCGCCTCGAGCAGGGCCAGGAGGGTGACGACGTTGACCAGCAGCGTGATGGCCGTGCGGGTGTCGACCGGCAGGTCACCGCCGGAGGACTCGACCGAGATGGCACCGACCACGCCGGGGAAGGTGACGTCGCTCGGCCTGGCATCGACCCAGAACTGGGTGGCGATGCGGGTCGAATCCGATCCGAGTGCGGCGACGTCGGTGACCAGGGCGAAGTGGTCCGCCAGGTCGGTCGGGTTCTCGACGAGGCCGACGACCGTCAGCTCGGCGCCGTCGACTCCGTCGGCGCCGGCCAGGGTGATGGTGGCCCGACCAGACGCCGCCGACGATCCCGCTTGGGACGACGAGGAGGGTGGCGACCAGTCGTCGAGTCCGAGCTGACGGGCGACGCCGTCGGTGATCGCCACCTCGTCGACCGCGGTCGGCCAGCGGCCGTCGACGAGGTCGAGCCGCGGGCCGGT
>JBCCVL010000357.1:0-1531 GCA_039195375.1 Actinomycetota bacterium | reverse complement strand
GGCTGGCACCGCTGGGCCGACACCTGCCTCGGCATCGACCGCTTCGGGGCCTCGGCCCCCGGTTCGCTCGTGCTCGAGAAGCTCGGCATGACCGCAGACGCGGTCACCGACGCCGCCAACCACCTGCTCGGCCGCGCCTGAGCCGCCCGGCCAGACCAACCGACCCGAACCGTTCGAACGACCGACCGCCAACCCACCCCGATGCCGGGCCCCAGCCAAGGAGCAACCACCATGGGCCGACTGCACGACCTCTACGACCAGCAGGGCCAGAGCCCGTGGCTCGACAACCTCCGCCGGGGCTGGATGACCTCGGGTGAGCTCCAGGACTGGATCGACCGCGGCGTCCGCGGCCTGACCTCGAATCCGTCGATCTTCGCCAAGGCGATGACCGAGACCGACGACTACGACGCCGAGCTGGCGACGCTGACCAGGGGCGGCGCCAGCGTCGAGTCCGCGTACTGGGAGCTCGTCGTCGGCGACATCCGGCGGGCCCTCGACCTGCTGCGCCCGGTCCACGACGCCTCCGGTGGTGAGGACGGCTACGTCTCGGTCGAGGTCGCACCCGACCTGGCCAACGACACCGACGGGACGATCGCCGCCGCCCGCGAGCTCGACGATCGCATCGAGGCCCCCAACCTCTACATCAAGGTCCCGGCCACCGCCGAGGGCGTGCCGGCGATCCAGACCCTCATCGGCGAGGGTCGCTCGATCAACGTGACGCTGATCTTCGGCCTCGACCGCTACGCCGAGGTCATGGAGGCCTACCTCGCCGGCCTCGAGGCCAGGGTGGCCGCCGGTGCCGACGATCTGTCGTCGATCTCGTCGGTGGCGTCGTTCTTCATCAGCCGGGTCGACGTCGAGGTCGACCGCCGGCTCGAGGAGATCGGCACCGAGCTGGCGCTCGGCCTGCGGGGCAAGGCGGCCGTCGCCCAGGGCCAGCTGGCCTACCAGCGGTTCCTGGCCACGTTCAGCGGTCCCCGGTGGGAGGCGCTGGCGGCCAAGGGAGCCCGGGTCCAGCGGCCCCTCTGGGCGTCGACCTCGACCAAGAACCCGACCTATCCGGACACGCTGTACGTCGACACGCTCATCGGACCGAACACGGTGAACACGCTGCCGGACGCCACGCTGGCGGCCTTCGACGATCACGGCACCGTCTCCAGGACGATCGACGCCGATCCCGAGGCCGCGGCCAGCGTGGTCGCCGACCTGGCCGCGCTCGGCATCGACCTGGAAGAGGTGGCGGTCAAGCTCGAGGAAGAGGGCGTCGGCAGCTTCGCCAAGAGCTTCGACGAGGTCCTCGGCACCCTCGGCGACCGGGCCAGGCAGATGAGCCAGGGCTCGTAGGCGGACCACGACGGACCGGGCGGACGTCGGGCGGCGGGCCCTCACCCGTCGCCAAAAATCACCCGCTCGTCCTGGAATTCATATAATGCCTCGCGTTGAGGATAAGCTCAAGAGAATTTATTATGGGCCACAGGGATATTGGAGAGGAGCGGCTGCTATTAAGAAACTTGCCACCGCAGCCAGGGTG
>JBCCVL010000356.1:0-1628 GCA_039195375.1 Actinomycetota bacterium | reverse complement strand
GCAACGGGTGAGGGGTCGGCGGTCGGCGCCGCCGGTGCGGTGCGGACGTCGGTGGTCGTCGCCCCGGGCAGCCGGTCGGCGGCGACGGCTGAACAGGCGGAGACTCCGATCACGACGAGGGCGAGGATCGCCGCCCGACCTCGCCGGCGATCGACCGGTGGCCGGTCGGGCGGCGTCGGTTCCGCTCCGTTGTGCAGCCGCCGAGGCCGGGACTGGATGGTCCGCTGAGACACGCTTCCGTTCCGTTGGTTCGCCCTGAAGCTCGCCGACCAAGCTAGCCGATCGGCGCCGCCCTATCGACACCCGTGTCGAGCCGGGCGATGGTGGCGCGATCGGCTCAGGTCGCCGCCGGATCGGCCGATACCCAACGGGTGAACGACGATCAACCGGCAACCGACACCCTGACCGTGTCCCGCTACCGCCGTGTCGGTCTGCGGATGAGCTGTTGGCCCTGTGAGGTCGCCTGGACCGGTGCCGGCGACTCGACGTGCTGGGTGTGCGGCGGCCCCGGTGTCCCCGGACCGCCGCCCTCGATCTACCCCGACCTCGACTAGGCGCTCGCAGCCGAACCGGGACGAGGCGCTCGCAGCCGAGCCGGGACTAGGCGCTCGCAGCCGAGCCGGGCGAGTCGTCGACGACCGGCGCCGCCGGTACCCAGGGGGCGTCGACCCGGTCGCGGAACGCCGCGATCCCGACGCTCGCTTCCTCCGACTCGAACAACTCCCGCGATCGAACGGCCGTCCAGGCGAAGGCGGCGTCGCGCTCCATCGTCGGGACCCGGAACACGAGATCCTTGGCTGCGGCCAGTGCGTCCGGGCCACCCCGCAGGCACATGCCGACGAGGTCGTCGACCGTCTCGTCGAGCGACTCGGGCTCGACCGCCCGGTTGATCAGGCCGATCTCGGCGGCCCGGGCGGGCGTGATCCGGTCACCGGTGAGGAACAGCTCGAGCGCGTCGGCCCTCGTCATCTTCGGCAGGCAGACGACGGAGATGACGGCGGGGGCGACACCGATCCGGACCTCGGTGAACCCGATCTTGGCGTCGGCTCGCATGACGGAGATGTCGCAGGCCGCCACCAGGCCGACCCCGCCCCCGGTTGCGTGGCCGTCGATGCGACCGACCACCGGCTTCGGCGAGTCGAGCATCTGGGCGAACACGTCGACGAAGGACCGCTTGGGGGCCTCGTCGGCGGCCTCGCCAGGGGATGCGGCGTCGTCGGTGTCCGACAGGCCGGGGGTCGCCGACTTGAGATCCGCCCCGGCGCAGAACGTGTTGCCGGTGTTGGTGACGACGACGACCCGGACCGCATCGTCGCCGATCGCCCGGTCGAGCATGAGGCTGAGCGATCCGACGAGCTCCTCGGACAGGCTGTTCTTCCGCTCCGGACGGTTCAGGGTGATCGTCGCCACCCCGGCCGACACCTCGTAGAGGATCGGTGGCTCCTGGCTCGTCTCGCTCGACATCGACACAGCATGACCCCACGGCGATCGCGAAGCCAATGCCCTGTCCCGGCGCCGGCAGGGAGCGGGGGACTACCGTGTCGCTGGTGTCCTCCAGCACCCCCTTGTCGTCCGGGCCGGCCGGTGCCGGTGACTGGGCAACCAGCCTGACCGCCGAGGAGCTCCGG
>JBCCVL010000355.1:0-1651 GCA_039195375.1 Actinomycetota bacterium | reverse complement strand
CTCGGCGATCGCTCGTCGCCGGCGTCGGCGCCGCCGGGCCTCACCGATGGCGATCAGGGCCAGGAGTGGTCCGACGATCGTCACCAGCGGACTCTCGATCCTCGAGCCGACGACGGCCGGTCCGGCCAGGGCGAGCGCCGACACCAGCCGGGCCGTCATCACGCCACCTCCCGTCGACGTTGCGCCAGCACCGGTCCCGACCCGTCCGGTAGGGCCGTCACCGTCGCCGAGCCCCCACGGGGCCAGATCGGCGTGAGTCCGTGCTCGCCGACCCGTGCGATCTCCTGGACGTGCCGGTTCGGCCCATCGCGCCCGGTGACCACGACAGCGTCGAGGCCGTCGAGCACCAGCCGCCGCAGGCGATCCGCATCGAGCCCGGAGCCGGCGAGCGCCGCCAGCGTCTCCAGTCGTCGCAGTCCGCCGGCCACATCGGCTGCGTGACAGGTGGTGAGGCACCCCCGATGGCCACTCGTCAGGGCCAGCAGCAGGTCGAACGCCTCGGCGCCACGGACCTCGCCGACGATCAGACGGTCGGGACGCATCCGCAGCGCCGTGAGCACGAGGCGGCGCAGCGTGACCTCGCCGACGCCCTCGCCGTTGGCCGGCCGAGCCTCGAGCCGCACGAGGTTGGCCCGAGCCAGCGGCAGCTCGGCCGTGTCCTCGAGGCACACGATCCGCTCGACGGGGTCGACGATGGCGGCCAGCGCGGCGACCAGGCTGGTCTTCCCGGAGCTCGTCGGCCCGACGACGAGCGTCGAGGCCCGGGTGGCGACCAGCTCGGCCAGCATGGCCACGACGCCAGGCGGGCCGAAGCGTGCGAGCGGCAGCACGCCGGAGGCGAAGCGGCGGATCGACACCACGGGTCCGCCGAGCGCCAGCGGTGGCACGACGACGTTGACCCTGGAGCCGTCCGGCAGCCGGGCGTCGACGATCGGGGAGGCCCGATCGACCCGCAGACCGAGGGGGCCGAGGATGGACTCGATCAGGACCTGCAGGGAGTGGCCGTCCACCTCGAAGCCGGTCGGTTCGACGGCACCGGAGCGCTCGACCCAGACCGGCCCTGGCCCGTTGACGAGGACCTCGGTGACCGCCGGGTCGCTGGCGACGGCGCCGAGCAGCCGGTCGACCGGTGACGTGGCGTCCGGCGTGTCGATCGACCTCTCGGCCGGGACGGCGCTCACCCGGCCGACCCGACGCGGTTGACCGAACCGACCAGGCGGACCCGGCGGATCCGGTGACGCCGCGGCCCGGCCCCGTGCTGGTCGCCTGTGCTGCCCTCTGACCACTGCCTGCCTCCACGGCACGGCCACACCGATCCGGTGTGACGGTTGCTGCAGGGGGCCGGGGCCACCGAGGGCGGAGGGGACCGATCGGTCCGAGGAGCCCGCTGGCGGGCGTGGTCACGACACTACCGGCCTGGGACCGACGTCACACCCTCCGTGGTCGATTTTGCGCCAACTTTGACCTAATCTGTCCATTGCGTCAAAGTTGACGCAATAAACCCCCTCCTCGATCCAATGGCGAACACTCGCCCGAAAGGCACACCGATGACCGTCACCTCCGCACTCCCCCTCGCCACCGGCACCTGGCAGGTCGACGCCGCCCACAGCAGCGTCGAGTTCGTCGTCCGCCACCTCGGCCTGTCCAAGGT
>JBCCVL010000354.1:0-1719 GCA_039195375.1 Actinomycetota bacterium | reverse complement strand
TCGACGATCGCCAGCCGATGCGGTTCGCCAAGGGCCGCGTGGACCCGGGCCCGCTCCTCGATCGTTCCGGCCACGGCACCACTCTAGGGCCGCCGTGTGACGTCAGTCGCTCAGCGCCTGTTGATCGACCGATGTCGGTGGCTCAGCCCTGATTGAGGCGTCTCCGGGGATCGTGACGGGTGTCGCAGGCCGTCGCCAAGCTTGTGGTCCCGTTCACCCGGAGTTCACCTGCGTCAGGCTCGCCGGCCACCTCGCTTCCCTACGTTGACCCGTGACAGCGATGCCGGGTGAGGAACGCCCTGGCGTCCGGAAACCCATGAGGAGAGGTTCCTGTGAAAGCGACGAATCTGGCCAAGCTGCTTGGCCTGCTTCTTGCCTTCGTCCTGGTCGCCGCGGCGTGCGGGTCCGACGACGATGACACCGACGCCGGCAGCACCGCCGACGACTCGACGGAGGAGTCGACCGACGACGCGGCGGACGACGCCGCCGACGAAGACGACGCCATGGAAGAGGACGACGCCATGGAGGAGGGCTCGCACTCCTGCGCCGAGGGCAACATCAACATCTCGGGATCGTCCACCGTCGAGCCGATCTCGACCAAGGTCGCCGAGCTCTACGAGGAGGTCTGCTTCGAGACCATTGTGACCGTCGACGGCCCGGGCACCGGTGACGGCTTCGCCCTGTTCTGCGACGGCGACACCGACATCTCCGACGCCTCCCGCCAGATCAAGGACTCCGAGGCCGAGACCTGCGCCGCCAACGGCATCGAGTACACCGAGCTGCTCATCGCCTTCGACGGCATCGCCGTGATGACCAACCCGGCCAACGAGGCCGTGTCGTGCCTCAGCTTCGTCGACCTGTACGCCCTGCTCGGCGGCCAGAGCGAGGGCTTCGAGAACTGGAGCGACGCCAACGACCTGGCCGCCTCGCTCGGCTCGGACGTCGCCCCGTACCCGGACGCCCCGCTCGACATCAGCGCCCCGGGCACCGAGTCGGGCACCTACGACAGCTTCATCGAGATCGTGCTCGAGGGCATCGGTGAGGAGCAGGAGGGCGAGGACGGTCAGTTCATCCGCCAGGACTTCGCCGGCAACGCCCAGGACAACGTGATCATCGAGGGCATCGCCGGTTCGGACACCAGCCTCGGCTGGGTCGGCTTCGCCTTCGCCGAGGAGAACCTCGACCGGGTCAAGGAAGTCGCCGTTTCCGAGGAGCCGGGCGGCGAGTGCATCTCGCCGACCGTCGAGACCATCGCCGATGGCTCGTACCCGGTCAGCCGTGGCCTCTACATCTACGTCAACAACGCCAAGGTGGCCGAGAACCCGGCCCTCGCCGGCTACGTCGACTTCTACCTCGGCGACGGCTACAGCGAGGGCGTGACCAAGGCCTTCGGTGACTCCGGCTACGTCGAGCTGCCCGCCGACCTCCTCGCCGAGGCCAAGGCGGCCTGGGAGTCGGCCAAGTAACAAACGAGCCGGCGAGGCGGTCAGACCGAACAGCCGGTCGACGCTCCACGAGGGGTGTTGCACAATGGCCAGAGGAATGACCGCCTCCGGGCTCGAGATGACACGAGCGGCGGTACCCGTCCCGGTATGATCCGGCGACGGTGCCGCCGCCCGAGCCGTCACCAATCGGTACTCGGAGCGGATCGGGGCTCATGACAACCACAGCACTACCAGACGCCGGCGGCGAAGGACTCCTCTCGGGCAACCGTCGCCG
>JBCCVL010000353.1:0-1847 GCA_039195375.1 Actinomycetota bacterium | reverse complement strand
GGGAGCACCGCGGCCGAGAGGCCGCCCGGGAGCACCGCGGAGGGGTGGAGTCCGACCGGTCGGGGTGTGATCGCTCGATCTCCAACCGCTCACTCACGTTGTCGGTGGTCAGCATCGCCCTCCTGGTCGTCGTCGCCGTCAGTCGACGCCAGGACCTCGCGGCCTCCCTGTACGTGTTGCGGGGGTCGGCCCCGGCGCCGCTGCTGGTCGCCGCCGTCCTGAGCCTCGTCGGCGTGGTCAACCGGGCCGGACAGTTCCGAGCCGCCCACCATCTCGCCGCGGTCGAGACCGACTACCGGTCGATGGCCCGGATCAGCGCCGCCAGCTACGCCCTGAACAAGGTGGTCAAGACCGGCGGTGTCGGCGGCGTCGCCCTCGTCGTCCGCCACGGCCGCCGGCGCGGGTTGTCGACCGGTGGGGTGCTGGCGGCCTGCGTGATCAACTCACTGAGCAGTCAGCTGGCGATGGGGGCCATGATCGTCGTCGCCCTGGTCTCGGTGCTGGCGACCTCGGCCGCCGTCGGTTCGTGGACGGCGGCCGGTGCCGCCGTCGTCGGATTCGTCCTGCTCGGCCTGCCGACCGCCGGAGCCGTCTGCCTCCGCAGCCGGGCCGCCATCGAGCGCAGCTACGTCCGACTGATTGCGGGAGTCAACCGGCTGGCGGCCCGTGTCGGGTTGACCGGAACGGCCGAGCCCGACCTCGGTCACCTCGATCGCTTCTACGCCACGATCGAGACCGTCCGGGAACGTCCGGTCGCCTCGGTGCCGGTCCTCGTCCATGCCGTGGCTGGCAAGCTCGTCGGTGCGGCGGTGCTCGCCGCCTCGCTGGCTGCCGTCGGGGCCGACGTCGACCCGGCGACTGCGCTGCTGATCTACGTGCTGGCGCTGCTCGCGGCGGCCAGCACCGTGCTGCCCGGCGGCCTCGGAGCGGTCGAGGCGACGATGACGCTCCTGCTGGCCGGCTACGGTGTGCCGCCGAGCGTTGCGCTGGCCGGGACGCTGCTCTTCCGGCTGCTCGATCTGTGGTTCCCCGTCGTGGTCGGCCTGGTCGTGGCGCCAGGACTCGACCGGTCGACCGCTCGCTCGGTGGCCAGGGCAGGACCGGCCGACGGCCAACCGAACGTTGCCGCTGGGATCGGCCGGGCGACGCCGCCGGCGTTGCCCGCGGCCCCGACCCCGTAGCCAGACCGGGGTCCCTCAGCCGGAGGTGGCCTCCAGCAGGTCGACGGCGAGGACGAGCGGCATCCCCCCGACCGGCCCGCCGTCGTCGACAGACCCATCGACGGGACCCTCGCCACCCGCATCGGCGTTGCGGTCGTCCGTCGGGGCACCTGCTGGCCCGATCGGCCCCGCGTCGTCGACGCGCTCGTCGCCCGGTTCGGCGTCGTCGGCGGGCCGACCGAGGTCGGGTCGCTTGGCCATGACCCGGACCTCGATGGGGCCGTCGTGGTCGCCGAGCACGAAGGTCCTACCGAGGGGCTCGTCGGCCATGACCATCGCCAGCTCGATCCAGGTCTCCCCGTCATCCGACCACGCCACGACGAACCCACCGTCGGCCTCGTCGAACATCGGCCCACCGTCGGTTTCGTCGTCATCCTCGACCGCGTCGACCTCGTCGGAGTCGTCAGCGCCGACGCCCGGTTCCCCGTCGGCCGATGGCGGACCATCGTCGAAGTCGTCGTCGCTCGGCGCCTCCTCGATCGGTGCACCTGGCGGCGGGACCAGGTCATCGGGGTCCTCCCCGGGGTCGACGGCGTCCTGATCCGTCGGGTCGCCGGGGTCCTGATCCGTCGGGTCGCCGGGGTCCTGATCCGTCGGGTCGCCGGGGTCCTGATCCGTCGGGTCGCC
>JBCCVL010000352.1:0-1890 GCA_039195375.1 Actinomycetota bacterium | reverse complement strand
CGCCATCAGCGACGACCTGACCTACGCCGACCCCGAGACGATGGGCGTCTCCGGCCCGCTGACCATGGACACCGCCGGGGCCGAGATGTACGCCACGATCTTCTCCTTCGTCGCCTCGGCCAACCGGCCCGGCACCCTGCTGGCCGGCTCGGACGACGGGCTGGTCCACCGCTCACACGACGACGGCGGCTCCTGGACCAACATCACCCCGCCCGACCTGCCGAAGTTCTCACAGGTCACGATGCTGGCCGAGTCGCCCCACAACGAGGGCACCGTCTACATGACCGTGGCCCGCCACAAGATGGGCGACTACGAGCCACACGTGTTCAAGACCACCGACTGGGGCGACTCGTGGACCCGCATCACCGACGGCATCCCCGCCGGTGAGTTCTGCCGGGTCATCCGCGAGGACCCGAACCACGCCGGGCTCCTCTACCTGGGAACCGAGATCGGCCTGCACGTCAGCTTCGACGACGGCGGCTCCTGGCAGTCACTCCAGGCCAACCTGCCGCTCAGCCCGGTCTACGACCTGCTGATCAAGGACACCGATCTCGTGGTCGCGACCCACGGTCGCTCGTTCTGGGTGCTGGACGACCTGACCCAGCTCCACCAGGTGGCCGCCGGGTTGGATGCCGGCAAGCCGGCGCTGCTGACGCCCCGCGACACGGTCCGGACCCCGCCAGACCTGTTCGCCGACTTCTGGGGCTCGCCAGGGGGCAAGAGCTACCACGTGACGATCGGTCAGAACGCCACCTTCTATCTGGAGGAGTCGGAGACCGGCCACAAGACGAAGCGGGTCATCGACGGCGGCACCGACCTCGAACGTGGTGTGCGGTTCGTGTACTGGCTCCCCGATGAGGTGCTGGAGAACGGCGACGGCGACGACCCGGTCGAGGTGACGCTCACGATCAGCGACCACGACGCAAGCGAGATCGACACGTTCACCAGCACGATCCCCGAGGACAAGAAGGACCGGGCCGGCAACGTCTACGTGACGGCGAACGCCGGCATGAACACGTTCCAGTGGTCGATGCGTCACCCGAGCGGACCGAAGGTCGATGGGAGCGACTTCCACCCACCGTCGAAGGGCCCCCTGTGCCTCCCCGGCACCTACCAGGCGACGCTGAGCGTCGGCGGACACACGTCGACCCAGTCGTTCGACCTCGTGCCCGACCCCCGGGTCACCGCCTCGGCGGCCGACTTCCGGGCCCAGTTCGAGCTGCTGTCGTCGATCCAGGTCACCTACGACGACCTCGTCGAAGCGGTCAACCGCGTCGCCTCGCTCAAGGATCGGCTCGGTGACTGGGACGGCCGATTGGCCGACCTGGACCACACCGGTGCCGCCGCGGTCCGGGAGGCGATCGAGGCGGTCGGCACCAGGCTCACCGCCATCGAGGACGAGCTGATCCAGCGCGAGTTCACCTCGGCCGGTGACACCCTGAACTACCGGGAGAAGCTGATCGAGAAGCTCGGCGCCGTCGTGCCGGTCGTCGCCTCGGCCGACACCGCCCCGACCAGGCAGTCGCACCAGGTCTACGAGAAGCTGGCCGGCCAGATCACCGAGCAGCTCGGCGCCCTCGACGAGCTGATCGACGGCGACCTGGCCGCCCTCAACCGGGACCTGGCCGACCTCGGCCTCGACATCATCGGGACGTGATCGTGCACGACCAGACGCAGGACACCGACGTCCACCAGATGGTCGAGGTCACGACCATCGACGACGTCTCGCTGTTCACCTGCCCGGTCAGCGGGTGCGGGCGTGAAGTCAGCCTCGACCGGGGCACCCTCGAGGTGACGGTGCTGCGGACCGGCGACTTCTTCGCCCGCCATCGCGGCTCGACGCCGGAGGGTGCCCTCGTGGTCGGCCTCAGCTAGCGGTGCTGGTCCGGG
>JBCCVL010000351.1:0-1953 GCA_039195375.1 Actinomycetota bacterium | reverse complement strand
ATCTCGTGCGAGTCTGGTTGCCCGACCGTCCCGGAGCTCTGGCTGCCGTCGCCGCCCGGATCGGTGCACTCAAGGGTGACGTACTCGGACTGGAAATCGTCGAACGGCGAAATGGGCTCGCCATCGACGAGCTCGTGGTGTCCATTCCGGACGGCGTGCCCGTCGACCTGATCGCCAACGAGGTCGGTCAGGTCGACGACGCCGAAGTCGAGGACATCCGCCCGCTCGAAGACTCCACCTACGATCCGCAGCTCGACGCCCTCGAGGCGGCGGCCATCATCCTCGGGGCCGGCAGTCGCGAGGAGCTGGGGCAGGCGCTCTGCGAACACGTCGGCCGCACCGTGCGGGCCAACTGGGCCTGCGTGCTCGAATCGGACGGCACCGTGTTCGGCTCGTGGGGCGACCGCCCGAACGATCGCTGGCTTGACTCGTTCGTCTCCGGCAGCCCGCCATGTGACACCCCGGCCAGGATGCCGGAGATGGACACGGTGTGGCTGCCCCTCCCGGTGGCCTCGGCCGCCCTGATCGTCGGGCGTGACACGGCCATCCGGGCCCGGGAGCGCCATCGCATCGCCGCTCTGGCCAGGATCGCCGACGCCTGGTTTCGACGTCTGAAGGAATCCGCAAACTACGAGGCGTGGATGTTCCACCCGAGTCGCCCCTGAGGTCTCCCCTTCCTCGTGGGCTCCGGACCCGCCCGCCGGCTCGGCCTGCCGGCGGGCGGGTTTCTTTTTGAGGTCCCGGTGACACGACTAGGTTTGGCCGGATGATGGATCGGGAGTGGCTCGCGGGAACGGTCGAAGAGGCCATCGAGCCGGAGCTGGAGATCGTGGATCCGCACCACCACCTGTGGGACACGGTCACCCGCTACGGCCGCTACGAGCTCGACGACCTGCGACTCGACGCCGGGGCCGGGCACCGTGTGGTCGAGACGGTGTTCATCGACTGCGGGGCCAACTACCGCCCAGACGGGCCTGCGCACCTGCGCCCGGTCGGCGAGACCGAGTACGTTGCGAACCGAGCCGACGAGAGCGATCGGACGGACGGGGTCCGCATCGCCGCCATCGTCAGCCACGCCGACCTGACCATCGGCGAGTCGGTCGGGGACGTGCTCGACGCCCACGTGGCCGCAGCCGGCGGCCGGTTCCGCGGTATCCGCCACTCCGGGGCGAGGGCCGACGACCCGAGCGTGCCGCCGTCGAGGAGCGAGCCGCCGGCCGGCCTGTACGGTCAGGCCGACTTCGTGGCCGGGGCCAGGACCCTGGCCGGCCGGGGCCTCAGTTTCGACGCCTGGCAGTACCACCACCAGCTCGACGACGTGGCCGACCTGGCCCGGGCCGTGCCCGAGCTCACGATCGTGGTCAACCACCTCGGCGGCCCGCTCGGGGTCGGTCGCCACGCCGGCCGGATGAAGGAGGTCCACTCCGAGCTGCGGGCCGGGCTGGAACCGCTGGCGGCCATCGACAACGTGGTCATGAAGGTCGGCGGCGTCGGCATGACCCGGTTCGGGACCGGCTGGGAGGAACGGGACCTCCCGCCGACGTCCGACGAGGTGGTCGCGGTCTGGGGTGACCTGCTGCGGTGGACGATCGATGCGTTCGGGCCAGACCGCTGCCTGTTCGAGTCGAACTTCCCGGTCGACGGCGAGACGGTCAGCTACGTCGTGCTGTGGAACGCCTTCAAGAAGGTGTCGAGTGGCTACTCGCCGTCGGAGCGGGCCGATCTCTTCGCCGGAACCGCCAGGCGGGTCTACCGGCTGTGAATCCGGCGCTGGCGGTGAATCGGCGCCGACTCGGCTGTCGGCGGTGAATCGGGCGCCGACTCAGCCGGCGGCGGTGAATCGGCGCCGACTCGGCTGTCGGCGGTGAATCGGGCGCCGGCTCAGCCGTCGGCTGGCAGGTCGGCGTTGAAGCGGGCCGGGCGCTTCTCGGCGAAGGCCCGCACCCCCTCCCT
>JBCCVL010000350.1:0-1961 GCA_039195375.1 Actinomycetota bacterium | reverse complement strand
GGGAAGGCCCGGGCGAGGGCGATCGTCGACCACCCACCGCCGCAGCCGATGTCGACGATCCGGCCGCCGGAGCGGAGCCGGTCGGCCAGCTCGGGTGCAGCCTCGACCCAGTCGGCGAGCTCCGAGGCGTAGGCCGGACGATTGATCGCCGCCTGCCCGTCGCGGAACGCCTTGCCGTAGGTGGTGTAGGGGACGCCGCCCCCGGTCCGGTACGCGGCCTCGACGTCGCTGATGGCGTTGGCGATGCCGACGACCATCTCGGCGAAGGGCGACACGTGGGCCGGGTCCTCGGCCTCGACCAGGACGGCCCGCTGCTCGTCGTCGAGCCAGTACGGCCGGTTGTCCCACTCGGTGACCGTTGCGTCGGTACGGATCAGGCCGGCGACGGCCTGCTGCTCCAGCCACTCCCTGGCGTAACGGGGATCGATGCCGGCCCGGTCGGCCAGCTCGGGCGCCGTGCCGGCCTGGCCGAGGTGCCGGTAGAGGTCGAGCTGGCGGCCGAGGTGGATCGACAGCAGCTCGAGGGTACCGACGGCGGCCTCGAACAGTCGCTCGTCGAGACCGGCGGCCGCCGGCTCGGGGACCGTGACGGCCTGGTCGTCCAGGTCGCCGGTCGGGATCGTGGTCGTGGTCGTGTCGCTCATCGCTCGTTCTCCTCGTTCTCGTCGGTGTCGGTGTCGGCCAGGTCGAACACGAAGGTTGCGTTCACGCCCTCCGAGACGTTGTGGCCGAGGGTCTCCTGGCTCATCTGCCCACCGGCGTTGCGGAAGGCACCCGTGCCCCCCGTGACGGCCCGGGCGATCGAGCCGGTGCCGGCCGGGGTCTCCATGCCGGCGGTGATGATGGTCGTCGCCCCGGGCTGGTCGACGTCGAAGTCGAACACCTGGGTGGTGATGACCCAGGGGCCGTCGGTGGTGTCGGCGCCGTCGCCGACGAAGTAGCCCCAGCACGTCCACGACCCGATGACGAGGTCCGGGTACTCGGGTGAGCCGTCGGCGAGGACGCCGTCGGTCTCGCCGAGCGTGCCGGCCGGGTAGAGGTAGCCCTGGGTGACGAAGCCGTTGCCGTAGTCGGGGTAGCCGTTGTCGAGCAGTGGCCCGTTCTGGTCGAAGACGAAGCGAGTGCCGTCCTCGGCCACGTCGACGCCGTCGGTCGGCAGCTCGACGGGAACCGCAGCTCGAGGTTCCGACTGGACGCTCATGACCGGGGCTGCATCGGCGGATGGTGCAGCCGCCGGCGACGCCGCCCCGATGGTGTTGTCGTGTCGGGCCGCCATGGCGGCGCCTGCGAACGCCAGGGCGGCCGCGATCAGGACCGCCACCAGGGCGATCCGGGTGATGGTGGCCGGATTGGTCCGGCCGGGGGAAGTGCTCGTGGTGTGCATGGGTTGCTCCTTTCGTCGAGCCTTCACCAACACCGGCGTGAGAAACGGCCTCACGATGGAAGGTCACCCCTGCCGGGGCTTGATTCGGCCCGATCGGCCGCCTTCCGGGCCGACTGACCGCAGCCGGTAGGGTTGGCCCATGCCCGGGCCCCTGCAGATCCTCCCCGTTCCCGGCCTGCCGGAGATCCGGCCAGGCGACGACCTGGCCGGGATGGTCATCGACGCCTGCCGGGGGGCGGCGGGCGTCGGGCTGGCCGACCGTGACGTGCTGGTCATCAGCCAGAAGGTCATCTCCAAGGCGGAGGACCAGCTGGTCCGCGTCGACCCGGACGACCCCCAGTCCCACAAGCCGCTGGTCCTGCGGGAGTCCGTGCGGGTCGTGCGGCGCCGTGGTGACCTGATCATCAGCGAGACGAAACACGGTTTCGTGTGTGCGTCGGCCGGTATCGACCGATCCAACGTCGAGCCCGACATCGCAGCTCTGCTCCCCGAGGACTCCGATCGCTCCGCTCGCCGGATCCGCGATGCGATCAAGGGTCGGGATGGCGTCGACGTCGCCGTCATCGTGGCCGACACG
>JBCCVL010000349.1:0-2120 GCA_039195375.1 Actinomycetota bacterium | reverse complement strand
GTGGCCGGCCGCCCGCTGCCCGAGGCGTTGCTGGCCGAGAACCCGGACGAGGTCCACCAGGGCGGCGACAACCTCCGCAAGCAGCTGGCCAACATGCAGCTGCACGGCGTCACCCCGGTCGTGGCCATCAACGCCTTCCCCGGCGACCACCGGGCCGACCTCGACGCCATCGCCGAGATCGCCTCGGAGTACGGGGCCCGGGCGGCGATCACCACCCACTTCGCCGACGGCGGGGCCGGCGCCGCCACCCTGGCCGAGGCGGTGAAGGAGGCGGCGGCCGAGCCGTCCGACTTCCAGGTGCTGTACCCGGACGACATGTCGCTGGCCGCCAAGATCGAGACGGTGGCGACCAAGGTCTACGGCGCCGACGGCATCGAGCTCTCCCCCACCGCCAGGCGCCAGCTCGACACCTACACCGCCGCCGGGTTCGACCACCTGCCGGTCTGCATCGCCAAGACCCACCTCTCGATCTCGTCCGACCCGACACTGAAGGGGGCGCCGACCGGGTGGACGCTGCCGGTGCGGGAGGTCCGGGCCTCCGTCGGGGCCGGATTCGTCTACCCGATCTGCGGCGACATGCGAACGATGCCCGGCCTCGGACGAACGCCGGCGGCCAAGGGCATCGACCTGGTGTTCGACGACGACAACCCCGACGGCCGGATCGTCGGGCTCAGCTGAGGGGCAGCAGGTGACCTTCGAGCTCTCCCCGGAACCGACCGACGCCCGCCTGGCCGCCATCGAGGCCCTGACGTTCGAGCTCATCCCGCTCCGCTCGGCTGCTGCGGCGATCGCTGCGCTGCCGACCGGCAGCCGGGTGTCGGTGACCTGCTCGCCGGTCAAGGGCATCGCCGCCACCCGGGAGCTGGTCGATCAGGTGCGGGCCGCCGGTCACGTCGCCATCCCCCACCTGGCGGCCCGGCTGGTCACCGGCCGGCATGAGGTCGACGATCTGGCCAACTGGCTGCGGACCGACGGACTCACGTCGGCGTTCATCGTCGGCGGCGACGCCGAGGAACCGGCCGGACCGTACGCCGACGGCACGACGCTCCTGCGGGACCTGCTGGCGGCCGATCCCGGGCTGCAGGAGATCGGCGTGCCGGCCTACCCGGACGAGCACCCACTCATCGACCGGGCGGCGCTCGACGAGGCGCTGCTGGCCAAGCAGGCACTGCTCGACGAGGCGGGCGTCATCGGTTGGGCCAGCACCCAGATGTGCTTCGACCCGGACCGCATCGTGACCTGGGGCGATCAGCAACGGGCGGCAGGGATCGCACTGCCGATCCATCTCGGCCTGCCCGGCGTCGTCGACCGGGCCAAGCTGCTGACGATGGGCATGCGCCTCGGCGTCGGGCCGTCGCTGCGCTACCTGCGCAAGAACCGCCGGGCCGTCGGTCGGCTCCTGACCAGGAGCGACTACGACCCCGACGACCTGCTCGCCCCGCTCGGCCCCGACCTGGCCCGCCTCGGCATCACCGGCGTGCACTGCTTCACCTTCAACCAGGTGGCCACGACCGCGGCCTGGCGGGCCGACGTCCTGGCCGCCTGATCGCCGCCACCTGCGGGCTCGCCGACGTCGGCCGAGGCACTCAGGCCGCGGGCGTGGTCGCCGCGGTGCCGATGGCGGCGGCGACCGCCTCGATGGAGCCCCCGATCCGGGCCGACGTGACCCGGATGTGATGGCGTCTGTCGTCGACCCGGAAGGGCTCACCCGGGGCGACCCCGATGCGGTTGGCGGCGAGTGAGACCGTGGCCCGGTGCTCGTTGGCCACCGGCACCCACAGGTTGAGCCCGGCCCCGTCGATGACGTCGAGCCCGAGGTCGCCCAGGGCCCGGCTCAGTCCCTGGCGTCGGACCTGATAGATCTCGGCCGCCCTCGCCACCCCCTCGTCGACCTCGGGCCGGCGCAGCATCTCCAGCAACACCCGCTGCAGCAGCCGGCTGGTCCAGCCGGGGCCGAGTTGGCGCCGACGCTCGATCTCCTCGAGCAGGTCCGTTGGGCCGCCAAGGGCCGCGATCCGCAGGTCGGGCCCATGGGTCTTCGAGAAGCTGTGGACCCGGATCACCCGGTCCGGGAGCGCGGTCCCGAGCGTGACCTCGGCCCGGGGGCCGGTCAGGCCCGG
>JBCCVL010000348.1:0-2162 GCA_039195375.1 Actinomycetota bacterium | reverse complement strand
GGCGTCGGTCGGAGCCGGACTGCTCGTCAACCTGGAGGCCGTTGGGGTGGTCGCCCTCGACGGGGCCGACGGCGGGGCCGAGGCGCTCGGCCGGTCGATCGTCCACGAACTGGCCACCACCGTCGGTCCGACCGATGGCCGGCCGCCGGTCGACGTCCTGGTCTCCGACGGGGTCGGCGGGGTCGACCTCCATCCGGTCGTGCGGGCCGGTCCGGTCGACCGGCTGGTGGCCGAGGCCGACGCCTGGCTCGGCGACGTCGAGCTGGCGTTGGCCGCCTCCGTGGCCGGAGGGTCCTGGGGTCTTGCGCCGATGGCCGATGGGACCGACCGCGCCCGCACCTTGGTCGTCGTCGTGTCTGGCGATGACGTTGGGCCGGGATCGGCCGTTGCCGCGCTGGCCGATCGGGCCAGGGACCGGCGGCTGCCGCTGTCCGTCGTCCTCGTCGGACCGCCCGGCGACCCGGCGTTCCGGCCGTCGATGATCGTCGACCTGACCGATGACCGGGTCCGGCTGGAGCCGCTCGGGCTGTCGGCCAGGGCTCCGAGCTTCGACCTCGACCTGATCATTGGCGTCGAGGCCCTCATCGACCATGCCAGGAGAGCGCCGATCGTGCCACGACCCGAGCCGACGTGGTCAGACGACGGGGCGGCCGCCTCGGTGGGTGCACCGCTCGCGCCGCCGCCGACCGCCACCGTCGGCGATCCGTCGCAGACCCCGACCGAGGAGACGCCCGAGCACGAGATCGTGACGGAGCTCCCGACCGAGGACGAGGAGATCACCGACCGCTCGGACGACGACGACACCGGCCTCCTGATCCGGGTGCTGGGTCCCGTGGAGATCGAGGGCGGGCCTTCAGGGCTCGACGAGTTGTCGGAGCCCCAGCGCTCGATCCTGGCCTTCCTGGCCCTCGCCGGACCGTCGACCGTCGATCAGATCGCCCGAGCGGTCGCCCCGCCCGGCCCGGACGGCGCGCCCCCGTTCGATCTGGCCGGCGCCCTCGACGATCTTCACCAACGGCTCGGCCCCCTCTTCCCGTCGGCGGGCGACGGGCGCCATCGGGTGCGGTCGACGATCACCGATCTCGGTTCGGCCAGGCGCTGGATCGACCAGGCCAGGGGGCTGAGCGGGGAGCGAGGACGCAACCTGCTCCAGCTCGCCCTCAGCGAGGTCAGGGGGCGGCCGTTCGACGGCGTTCCCGACCACCTGTGGACCTGGATCGAGGACCACCACCTGGCGATCGCCACGCAGGCCAGCTCCCTGCTGATCGACGGCTGCTTCGACCTGTGTGACGGTGCCTACCAGGCCGATGACGTCCACCTCGCCCTCTGGGCCTGTGAGGTGGCGTCGCTCGTCGATCCGCTGCAGGAGACAGCGGCCACCCGTCAGGTCCAGTTGCTGACGATGCTCGATCGCCACGCCGAAGCCGACGAGGTGGTGGCCGGCTGGGAGGCGGCATTCGCCCGGGTGGCCGGCCGGCCGGCGCCCCACGGTCCGAGACGGGCGCTCGCCGCAGACGGTGGCGGAGACGGATCGTCGCTGCCGGCCGACACCGGCGAAGCGGCCGGCCGATCGGGGCCCGGTGGACCGCCGGCTCCTGCCGGTGCGGACGGGGAGGTGATGACCCATGCCGGCTGACGAACTGGTGGTCGAGTTCCTCGGTGAGGAGTACCCGGTTGGGGCCGGGCAGCAGTTCTCGTTCGGCCGCAGCGCCGACCTGGTCATCGACGACAACCGCCATCTCCACCGTCGACTCGGCCAGTTCGAGCACGCGGACGGTCTGTGGTGGCTGCACAACGTCGGCTCGGCCGTCACGATCGAGGTGGTCGACCGCAATTCACCGTCACGCCTGACGTTGGCCCCCGGGGCGACGATGGCGCTCGTGTTCGAGGAATCGGCGCTGCGGTTCCAGGCCGGCTCCACCGCCTACGAGCTCTGCGTCGACGTGCCGATGACGCCGCCGGAGGCCGATGGACCGATCATCGACGGCGCCACCGGGGGCGAGGGCACCAGAACGGTGACCGGCTCCGAGCTGTCGTTCACCCCCGACCAGCTCCGCTGCGTGTTGGCGCTGGCCGAGATCCGGCTGCTCGACCCGTCGACGGTCGAGGTGCCGACCAACCGCTCGGCCGCCGCCCGCCTCGGGTGGAGGTTGACCAAGTTC
>JBCCVL010000347.1:0-2169 GCA_039195375.1 Actinomycetota bacterium | reverse complement strand
CGCCAGGTCCTCGTCCCCGCCGGGTTCGTCACTGCGGTGTTCCTGGCCGCCGGTCGACCGGTGGTCGACGCCCTCTACGGCTGGTTGTCGCGGCTGTTCGAGCGTGGCCTCGACGATCCGGCCCACATCACCACGATCGGTCTCGTGCTCAGCGCCTTTGCCATCGGCCTGCCTGCGGTGATGACCGCTCGGGTCACCCAGAACACGCTCTACAGCCTTGGCGACGTGAAGGGGCCGGCCAGGATCGCCATCGTCCGGCTGGTCGTGAGCGTCTCGGTCGGTCTCGTCCTCATGCTCCAACTCGACTGGCTGACGTTTGATGGTGAGGAGATCGTCCGCTTCGGTGACGTGCCCCACTGGCCGCCATGGGAACGGGTCCCCCAGGAGCGACGGCTCGGGCCCGGCGACGTCCCACACCTCGGCGTGGTCGGTCTCGCTCTCGGCGCCGCTGCGGCCTCGTGGGTCGAGTGGTTCGCCCTGCGGCGGCGGCTCCGACGGCGCTTCAGCATCGTCGTCCGCTCGGGCTGGGAGCGTCCCGTCGCCGTTGCCGGCGTGACCGCCGCCGTTGCCATGGCCGCCGTCGGCCGGCTCGGGCTGCCCTCCCCCGTCGACGCCGTCGCCATCGGGATCCTCGGTCTCGCCGTCTACGGCGGAGGGCTGCTGATGCAGGGTGTCCGGCTGCCACTCAGCCGCCTGAGTGCCGGCTCGACCGACTAACATCACATCATGATCAAGCTGTTGCGTCGGTGGTGGAGATACCTGGTCGCTCGGGGCGAGGGCAGTTTCAACGAGCGGGCCGACCCGAAGATCCAGCTGCAGCAGGCCATCAGCGAGGCCCAGGAACAGCATCGCAGCCTCAAGGAGCAGGCCGCCAACGTCATCGCCCACCAGAAGCAGACCGAGATCAAGCTCAACCGGGTGATGGAGGACTACGAGAAGGTCTCGGCCAACGCTCGCCAGGCCGTCCTCATGGCCGACGACGCCCAGAAGAAGGCCGACCAGGAGAAGTTCCTGCAGTACACCCAGACGGCCGAGTCGTTCGCCAACCGCATGATCGCGCTCGAGCGCGAGGTCGAGGACCTCAAGTCGCTCCACTTCCAGGCGACGCAGGCCTCGGACCAGGCCAAGTCGGCCGTCAACCAGAACTCCGCACTCCTCCAGAAGAAGCTGGCCGAGCAGAAGCAGCTGCTGTCGCAGCTCGACCAGGCCAAGATGCAGGAGCAGCTCAACGCCGCCACGGCAACGCTGACCGAGCAGGTCGGGGCCGAGGTCCCGTCGTTCGACGAGGTCCGGGACAAGATCGAGTCCCGCTACGCCAAGGCAAAGGGTGCAGCCGAGCTGGCCGAGAACTCGGTCGAGGGTCGGATGCTCGAGGTCGAGCAGGCGTCGCTCAACATCGAGGCCCAGTCCCGGCTCAGCGAGATCCGAGCCCAGCTCGGGTTGGAGGCCGGCGACACCGGCACGACCGAGGCGGCGCTCGGTGAGGCCCAGGCCGCACAGGCGGCGACCGAAGGCGTCGAGGCTGGCGGCACCGAGACCACGGCGTAACTCCCGTCGTCGGCGCCCGGTTGGGCGCCGACCATCAGACTGGGCGGCTAGGTGCGGCTAGGGCAGGATCACGAGGTCGTCGCGATGCACGACCTCGTCGGCCAGGTCGTCCGGTAGGTCGCAGATCTGCTCGCCGGCGTGGGCCGCGATGTCCTGTGACGACCAGCGGACCAGGCCCTTGGCGAACACGGCGCCGTCCTCGTCGACCAGCTCGACGGCCTCGTCGGCACGGAACGAGCCGAGGGCCTCGACCACGCCGGCCGACAGCAGCGAGCGCCGGTCCTCCTCCAGCGCCTTGCGGGCGCCGTCGTCGACCACGATCCGACCGGCCGGCGGGAGGGCGAAGGCGATCCACAGCTTGCGGGCCGGCAGCCGCTGGGTGCGAGGCCGGAACACGGTGCCGACCCCTGCGACCCCCTCCACCGCCTCCCGGAGGACCTTCGGCCGGTCCGACTGGGCGATGGTGGTCTCGACCCCGGACCAGGCCGCGATCTTGGCCGCCGCCAGCTTCGACGCCATCCCACCACGACCGTACGTCGAGCCGGGGCCGCCGGCCGCTGCCTCGAGCAGCGGGTCGATCTCGACGATCTCCTCGATCAGGGAGGCGTTGGCGTCGTGGCG
>JBCCVL010000346.1:0-2221 GCA_039195375.1 Actinomycetota bacterium | reverse complement strand
TGCCGGTTGGGTGAGCCGGGTGTCGCCACCGTCGAGTCGCTTGGCGCCGAGGACCACCCGGTCTGGTCACGACCGAACGTGTGGCCGACCGAGGTGCCGGGCTTCCGCGAGACGTGGCTCGACTACTACGGCGTGCTCGAGAGTCTGTCGGCCACTCTGATGCGGCTGTTCGCCCTCGGGCTCGGGCTCGACGAGGGCTACTTCGACGACAAGATCGACGACCACGTCACCAACCTCGTGGTCAACTACTACCCGCCGGTCGACGGTGAGCCCGAGCCGGGTCAGTACCGCAAGGGCCCACACAGCGACTGGGGCACGCTCACCGTGCTGTGGCAGGACGAGACCGGTGGCCTGGAGGTCCTCGACCGGGACGCCGACGAGTGGGTGCCGGTGCCGGTCCTGCCCGGCTCGTTCGTGGTCAACGTCGGTGACCTGATGGAGGTCTGGACCAACGACCGCTGGCGCTCGACCAAGCACCGGGTGCCGGTGCCACCGGTCGAGCATCGCCAGGTGCCCCGGGTGTCGATGCCGTTCTTCCACCAGCCCAACTGGCTGGCCGACGTCGAGTGCATCCCGTCGTGTCTGGCCCCGGGCGAGGAGCCGACGCACGAGCCGGTGCAGTCGGGCCAGTACCTGTTGCACAAGATCCAGACCGCCTACCACTAGCGCCGTACGAGCCGAACCGCCGGCCACACTGGACCAAACGACGTCAGCGGCCGGCTCAGGTCACGCCAGGTCAGGTCAGGTCAGGTCAGGTCACGTCACGTCACGTCACGTCACGTCACGTCACGTCACGTCAGGCCAACTGCAGGGCGATGCCATGGGTGGCCACCAGGTCACACGTCTGGTGGTCGGTCACGTTCGTGTCGGACAGCTCGAGGTTGAAGAAGCTGCGCTCGTCGCCGTCGAACAGCGGACCGGCGTGCCACGTGCCGGTGGCCAGCATGATCGCGGTGTCGCCGGGGATGCGGAAGGCCCGGATCTCGGCCACCGTCGGCTCGGCACCATCATCGGCGACGTCACCGGGCGGGGCCACCGCCATCACCCACTCGTGGCCGCCGGCCGACGCCAGGACCTGGGTGACCCGACGGTGGCGGGTGATCCGCTCGACCCGCAGGCCCCGCCCGGGGATCCGCATCGTCAGGAAGCGAGGGGTGCCCTGGTCGAGCCGGAGTTCGGCGTCGTCAGGACCGAAGGGGGCGCTGCCGTCCGACGGTGGGATGACGGTGCCGAACGGCTCGAAGCGCTCGGCGGTCAGCGGCTCGATGGCGAGGGTGGTGATCATGGCTCGTTCGCTGCTCCGGCCGGTGTCTGGTTGCGGGCGACCAACTCCCCGAGCAGCCGACGGTAGGCGACGCTCAGCCGGTCGACCCGGGTGCTGACCTCCACCGTAGGGTCGATGGGCAAGGCGGTCGAACGGTAGGCCTCGAGCACCGCGAGATCCTCGTCGAGCACCAGGTCCTCGAACGCGAGGCTGGCGGCCAGCCGCTCCCCGTCGCCGGCGAAGTCGTTGCGGGCCATCATCTTGAACACGACGGTCCGCTCGGCGTCGACCGGGAGGCAGGAGAAGAGGATGGCCAGCGCCTTGCCGGTGAGGGGGAAGACCAGCCGGATGAGCGCCGTGGTGGCCGGTCGGACCTCCTTGTAGAGGTCCTGGGGTTGCTCCAGAGGGTGTTCGCCGGTGGCGACGAGCGGGTCGTCGTGGTTGCGGTAGGTGACCCGATAGGTGGTCGAGGCGGTCCAGTGGCCATGGCTGACCGGTTCGGGTGGGAGCTCATCGGCACCGGGCACGCCGAAGGTCCCGGTGTGGACGACGGGCAGGTGGGCGGCGTCGAGGAAGTTGTCGCACAGCTGGCCCGCGCCGGCCGCCGTCGGCCGGGGATCGTTCCAGCAGGTGTCGAACGTCGGGTCGTCCCACTCCCAGAAGTCGGGCAGGCCGGTCACCGGCTCGTCGGGAGCCAACCACACGAGGCCGTAGCGCTCCTGGACAGCGGCCGGCCGGTCGAGGCGAGCCCGTTCCGGGATGGTGGCGGCGTCGCCGACGGCGGGGATGCGGGTGCACGCGCCGGTGTGGTCGAACTCCCAACCGTGGTAGCCGCAGCGGAGACGGTCACCGGCCGGCGTGTCGATGGTTCCACCGATCGACAGCGGGGCCAGACGGTGCGGGCAGCGATCGGCGAAGGCCACCAGCTCGCCGTCGAGACGGAGCACGACCCAGTGC
>JBCCVL010000345.1:0-2225 GCA_039195375.1 Actinomycetota bacterium | reverse complement strand
CCGCTGGCGGAGCTGATCGCCGAGGCCGGCCTGGCCAACGCCTTCGTGACCGAGGTCGCCGACGCGCTGGCCACGGCGACGGCCGACTCGGGGGTCGGGTTGGTGCCGGCCGAGGTCGTCGACGCCGAGCTGGCCGACGTCGGACTCGATGTCCTCGGCCCCGACCGACCGATGGCCACCGACGGGCGCCTCCTCGATGTCTGGGCCGCCCGCCGCGAGTTGGAGGTGGTCCTGACCGACCTCGACGCCGACGTGCCAGACGACTACCTGGCGCCGCTGGTCGGTCAGGCGCTCGAGGACTGGTTTGGCTCGCTCGACGGCTCCGACCCCACCCGGATGGCCGCCGTGTCCGAGGCGCTGCTGCTCGAAGGTCTCGAGCGGACGGCCCGGCTCGACGACGACGAGGCCGACGGCTCACCCGGAGCCGTGGCCACGATGTTGGTGACCCAGGGGGTGCTGCTCCATCCTGGCGATCCCGGCGACCTGGTCGACGACCTGTCCCGGCGAACGGTGGTGACCGACGGCGGTGGACGCCGGGCGCTGCCGTTGCTGGTCGACGCCCTCGACCTCGACCAGTCGAACGACTTCCTCAACGGCTACGGCCTGTCCGTCGGCCCCTGGCAGCGAGCCAACCAGGCCTGGGTCCGCAACGCCGCGCTGAGCCTGCTGGTCGACGGCACGATGCGAGGCGACGGCACGATCAGCGCGTCGGGCCAGCGGTTGGTGAACGACGTCCTCGACCGCTACCCGTCGGTCGTCGAGCTGGCCGACGACACGTGGCACGACCTCGAACCCGATGACCGCCACCACTCGACCGCCGACGGTCGGGCCTGCCGGGTCTGGCCGACCGAGGAGCTGCGGGCGGTGCTCGGCCGGGCACTGGCCGCCCCGAACCATGGCATGACCTTCGGCGAGCACCACTCGACGCTCCGCCTCGACGCCATCGACGACGAGCTGGCGTCGGTCACGACCGACCGCGACTTCGAGCGGCTGATGACCGAGCGCCTGGCCCTGGTCGACGAGTTGGCCGGTGGCGACGCCGAGCTGGTCACGTTGATCGACGGGGCGATGGCCCGGGGCCTCTCGGCGGCCGAGGCGCTGCGGCTGGCCCGCTTCGGCTCCGGCCCCGACGCAACGAATCACCGGGTCCGCCGGCTCCGGGTGGTGTACCCGACCACGGCGTTGGGTGACCCGGTCGACCCGATGGATCCACCGGGCAACGGTCACGGGCTGGCGCCCGATGTGGCCCGATCGCTGGCGATCGAGCTCTCGGTGCTGCAGTCGATCCAGGACGCCCGCTACGCCGATGGCCTGCCCAGACCGGAGATGCCGTTGACAGCGGAGCAGGTCGAACTGGTCCGTCGCTACGCCGAGGTCGGCGGTTGGTTCCACCACAAGTTCGCCTGGGGGTGGCCCGGGGGCGCCGAGGGGGCGGCCGAGTACCTCACCGAGCTCGGGGCCGACGAGATCGATCGCATCCTGCCGAAGGCTCCGGAGGGGTTCGCCGAGCTGCTCGCTGAGCTCAGCCGGCCCGGCAACGAGATCGTCTGGGACCTGCTGGCCGGCGCGGCCGACAACGACACGTTCCTCGGGCCGGAGGCCACGTTCCGGCCGGCCAACGGCCGCACCGTCGGTAGCGGCGACGCCGCAGCGCTCCTGGTCCAGCTGGCCCTGCTGGCCGCGGTCGGGCCGCATCAGGAGGAGCTCGACGGCGACGGCGACGGGTTCGTGCACGAGGACGAGGTCGCCCGCTGGCTCGACCAGGCGGCCGAGCGGGGCGACGTGCCACCGGCGCTGATCGATCGGGTCCGGATGGGAGCCGAGCACGGACTCGGGGAGGACACGTTCGGATGGGACGAGTTCGCCGAGATCATCGGCTGGATCGGGTTGGCCGCAGCGGTGACGGCCACGGTGGTCTACACCGGCGGGGCGGCGGCACCGCTCTGGATCAAGGCCGGGCTGGTCGGCCTGGCTGCGGTGGAAGCCGTGGCCTGGCACCAGGCCGACGAGGACTGGGCGGCGGCGCTCGCCGCCATCGGCGGGGTCGCCGACCTGACTGCGGCCGCCCGGCTCGCCCGCCGGCTGATCGACGACGGCGCAACCCCGGCCGAGGCTCTCACCGCCCTCCGCAACGCCGGGTTCGAGGTCGACGCCAACGTCTTCATCAGCCGCGAGCCGATCGAAGGTTCGGTCGCCAATGCGAACTTCGCCCAGAACAACGTGGT
>JBCCVL010000344.1:0-2233 GCA_039195375.1 Actinomycetota bacterium | reverse complement strand
GCCCGCGACGTCGCCTACGAGGGCGGGACCCGTCGCGACTTCCGGGCGTCGATCGAGCCGGTGTTGCAGCTGGCCCACTCGCGCCACCAACGCCGGGCCGACACCCCGGCCGAGGTCCGGCGCCGGGTGATCACGGTCATCAGCCCGAAGGGTGGCTCCGGGAAGACGACGCTGGCGGTCAACATGGCGGTCGGACTGGCCAGGCGGGTGCCGAAGAAGGTGGTCCTGCTCGACCTCGACGTGCAGTTCGGTGACTGCGTCGGTGCCCTCGGCCTCCGGCCCGACTACTCACTCATCGAGGCCGTCGACGCCGCCAACAACGAACGCAGCGCGCTCAAGGTCTTCGTGTCGTCGCACCCGTCCGGGCTGGCGGTGCTGCCGCCGCCACCCGACCTGGTGACCGCGGACGACATCGAACAGGACCAGCTCAAGCGGGCGGTGGCCGCCTTCGCCGAGGAGTTCCCGATCGTCGTGGTCGACACCGCGTCCGGGGTCGACCGGTTCTCGGTCGCGGCGATGGAGCAGTCGACCGACCTGCTGATCATCTCGACGACCGACGTGCCGTCGATCCGGGCCGTCCGCCGGCAGCTCGACGTGCTCGACGAGGTCGGGTATGTGTCCCAGCGCCGGACGTTCGTGTTGAACCGGGCCAACGCCCGCGTCGGGTTGACGGTGGCGGAGATCGAGGCCGCCGTCGGGCTCCCGGCCAGCTTCCAGATCCCGAGCACCCGCCTGATCCCCGTCTCGACCAATGAGGGCATCCCCGCGATCGAGCGGGGCGGCGGCGGGAACCTGGCCGAGCGGTTCGAGCGCATCGCCGAGTTCTACGCCCCGTCGCCCGACCGGGACCGGGAACGGCGGTTCCGCTGGAGGAACCGACGGTGAACCTGGCCCAGCTCCTGCGCGAGTCGTCGGCCAGACGCCAGACCGGGCCAGGGCTGGTCGTCGACCAGCCCGTCGAGGACGCCAGGGCGACCGACCCGCTGTTCCGCCTGCGCACCCGGGCCCAGAAGGCGTTGTTCGAGCGGCTCGGCAACCGGCTGTTCGACCCTGAGCTCCGCGAGGACCAGGTCCACGCGCTGGTGGTTCGCGAGCTGGACGAGATCCTGGCCACGGAGGCGACCCAGCTGGCGCCGGACGAGCGGCGACACCTGGTCGATGCAATCGGCGCCGACATCCTCGGGCTCGGGCCGATCGAGCCGTTCCTGGCCGACTCGACCGTGACGGAGGTGATGGCCAACGCCGACGATGCGATCTTCATCGAGCGCGATGGCCGGCTGCACCTGACCGACGCCCGCTTCGTGTCGGCCCAGCACCTGCGCCAGGTCATCGAGCGGATCGTGGCCGCGGTCGGCCGCCGGATCGACGAGTCGTCACCCCTGGTCGACGCCAGACTCCCGGACGGCAGCCGGGTCAACGCCGTGATCCCCCCGCTCGCGGTCGACGGGCCGATGCTGACGATCCGGAAATTCGCCGAGACCGGCCTGAGCACCGCCGACCTCGTCCGCAGCGGGTCCCTGACCCCGGCTGCGGTCGAGTTCCTCGAGCGCTGCGTCCGGGGCCGTCGCAACATCCTGATCAGCGGCGGCACCGGCTCGGGCAAGACGACCCTGCTCAACGTGGTCTCGTCGTTCATCCCCGAGGGTGAGCGGATCGTCACCATCGAGGACTCGGTCGAGCTCCGTCTCCGCCAGCGCCACGTGGTCCGTCTCGAGGCCCGCCCGCCCACCGTCGAGGGCCGAGGCCAGATCTCGATCCGGGACCTCGTCCGCAACTCGTTGCGGATGCGGCCCGACCGGATCGTGGTCGGCGAGGTCCGTGGAGGCGAGGCCATCGACATGTTGCAGGCGATGAACACCGGCCACGAGGGCTCGTTGTCGACCCTGCACGCCAACACCCCGGCCGATGCGGTCTCACGGCTGGAGACGATGGTGCTGATGGCCGGGCTCGATCTGCCGGCCCGGTCGATCCGGGAGCAGGTGGCCTCCGCCCTCGACCTGGTGGTGCACCTGAACCGCATGCCGGACGGGGGCAGACGGGTGACCGAGATCGCCGAGGTGGCGGGGATGGACGGCGAGTCCGTCGCCCTGCAGACCCTGTTCGCCGTCGATCACCGAGCCGACCCGACCGGGTTGCTACGCCGAACGGGGGCCAGGCCCCGGTTCGCCGCCGATCTCGATCGCCTGGCCGATCCGCTGGCCCGGGCGTTCCCCGAGTGGCCGGGTGAGTCGGG
>JBCCVL010000343.1:0-2255 GCA_039195375.1 Actinomycetota bacterium | reverse complement strand
GGTCCGACCACGACCTCGATCCCCGCCCGCTCCAACGCCGCGAGCCCACGGCCGGCCACCCGCTCGTCCGGGTCGACCACGGCGACGACCACCCGGCTGACCCCGGCATCGACGACGGCGTCGACACACGCCGGGGTGCGCCCGTGGAACGAACACGGCTCCAGGGTGACGTAGAGGGTTGCACCTCTGGCCCGGTCCCCGGCCCTGGCCAGCACCTCCCGTTCGGCGTGACGGCCACCCGGACGTCTGGTCGAGCCCTCGAAGGTGACCCCGTCGGCGGTGACCAGTACGGCCCCGACCCACGGGTTCGGTGGGGCGAGCAGCCGGCTGTGCTCGGCTCTGGCCACGGCCCTGGCCATCAGTTCCTCGTGGGCAACGGGGCCGCGGCCGGCCAGGTCGGCCGGATCGCCGCCGGTGGCAGCGTCGCCGGCCGCCGCGTCGCCGGTCGCCACGGCGTCGGATCGTGACATCGCGGTGCTCGGACCCGGCCGAGTCAGTGGGGACGCTCGCCGGCCAGCAGCACGATGGCGTGTGGCACCACGTCGAGCACGGCGTCGACCGTCTCGATCGCCCCCTTGGTCGAGCCAGGGGTGTTGAGGATCAACGCCTGATCGCGGGTGCCGGCGATCGCCCGGCTGAGCCGCCCGAGACCCTTCGGGTTGCACAATCGCATCGCCTCGGCCAGACCGGGGGCCTCACGATGGAGCACGACCCTGGTCCCCTCGGGGGTCAGGTCGCGGGGGCCGAAGCCGGTGCCGCCGGTGGTGACGACCAGGCCGCAGAAGCCGTTGGTCAGCTCGGTCAGCGCCTCGGCGACCGACTCGATCCCGTCGGCAACGACCCGCCGGTCGATGACGTTCCAACCTGCGGCCCCGAGGTGGTCGACCAGGGCCTGGCCCGAGGTGTCCTCGCGGGTCCCGGCCACCACCCCGTCCGAGACGGTGAGGACCTTGGCGAGCAACTCGGTCGTTTCGGGATCACCCATGGCGCCAGTGTGCCCGACCGGCCGTGCCGGCCACCACCGACCCGTCGGACCGCGGGCGCCGCGGCCGCCATGTGACGCTCGTCCGGCCTCGATCTCGTCGCTCGCCCGTGGGTACCCTCGGATCCAGACCCGCCACCGGTGACGCCGGCGGCCGACGACCCGGAGGATCCATGGCCCCGAACCCGCTCCACCAGCACACCGTGGCCATCCGGGCCGGACGGCCGGAGGAGCCGGGCGATCCGCTGAACCATCCCCTCGTCGCCGCCTCGACGTACCGCCAGGGCGGCGAGCGGGTGTACGCCCGAGGCGATGGCAGCCCGACGACGTCGGGCTTCGAGGAGGCGATCGGTCAGCTCGAGGGTGGCGTCGCGGTGGCCTTCGCCTCCGGCATGGCCGCCGTCGCCGCCGTCCTCGACCAGCTCCCGGCCGGGGCCAGGGTCGTCGCCCCCGCCGACTGCTACCAGGTGGTCACGATGGCGCTGGCCAACGGCGTCGAGCAGTTCGGCTGGTCCGTCGACACCGTCGACCTGGCCGACACCGACCGCTGGATCGAGGCGATCGCCACCGGACCGGACCTCGTGTGGCTCGAGTCGCCCTCGAACCCGCTGCTGGTGCTGGCCGACGTGCCCACCATCTGCGCCGCGGCACGACGGGCCGGCGTTCCCGTCGCCGTCGACAACACGTTCGCCACCCCGCTGCTCCAGCGCCCGCTCGACGTCGGCGCCACCTGGTCGATCCACAGCGTGACCAAGTTCATCGGCGGCCACTCGGACCTGCTCGGCGGGGTGGCCATCGCCGCCGACGCCGATCGCGGCGACGCGCTCGTCCGTCGGCGGGTCCTCGGGGGCGCCAACCTCGGATCGCTCGAGGCGTTCCTGGCCCTCCGTGGCCTTCGCACGCTGCCGGTCCGCCTGGAGCGGTCCCAGGCCTCGGCCGGCGAGCTGGCCAGACGGCTGCACGATCATCCGTCGGTGACCCGGGTCCGCTACCCGGGCCTGGCCGACGACCCCGGCCACGAGCGGGCCCGACGCACGATGGCGGGCCCAGGGGCGATGGTCTCGTTCGAGACGACGGGCGACGGCGCGGCGGTCGACAAGGTCCTCGATGCGCTCGAGGTGATCAGCCCGGCCACCAGCCTCGGCGGTGTCGAGTCGACGGCTGAGCGCCGGGCCAGGCTGGAGGGCCAGGAGCACCTCCCGTCGACGCTGGTCCGCCTCAGCGTCGGTTGTGAGCACGTCGACGACCTGTGGGCCGACCTCTCGACCGCCCT
>JBCCVL010000342.1:0-2450 GCA_039195375.1 Actinomycetota bacterium | reverse complement strand
GGCGGAAAGAGCGTCGACCGAGGTCGACGACCCGACCCCGACAGCGGACGAGGATCGCGACCTCGCCGTCGATCGAGGCGACGAGGAGCCGGCCGACAGCGACGACGGAGACATCACAGCCGACGCCGCCGACAACGAGGAGGAGGAGCGGCGAGACCCGGGGGCCGGGAAGGGCTCGACCTATCGCCGGACCGGCGACCCCGGTGGGCCGGTGCGGATCCGCACGACATCGGCCGCCGACCGGGTCAGCCGCCGCCGGAACGACTCGTCGAGGAAGGCCGGTCCCTCACCGTCGACCGACGGGGACCCGACGGTCGAGACCGCCCGGCCGACGACGATCGACGCACGCCCCGCACGACGGGAGCGGGCGACCGGCCGAGCCCCGACGAAGCGCCGCCGGGTCGGCGGGGTCGCCCCCTGGGTCCCCCCGACCGGTCGTCTCGGGCGCCGACTCCGGATGCGGGAGTGGACCAGGCGTGGCTTCGTGCCGCTCAGCCCCGGTCGTCAGAAGCTCCGGCACCGGATCCTGCCCCGCACGGTGATCGGTATCGCCTTCATGCTGATGGCGACCGGTATCGGGGCCGCGTTCAGCGGCGCAGCCTTCTACGCCTACTACGACGATCGGTTGGCCGAGAACGAGCGGACCGTCGGTCGGTTCGTCGAGGGCTTCGACCAGCAGTTCAGCGACGCCGCCAGCTCGCTCGACGAGATGCGGGTCGACGCCGTGTCCACGATCCGCGACGAGCTCGAACCGCTCTCCGACCTCGCCGCCGATGCCACCGGCGTCGTCGAGCTGCCGGTCACCGCCGGGCCATCGGTGTGGCTGGTCGAGACCCGGGACGCCGACGGTCGTGTCGCCGTCGGGTCGGCCTTCGCCGTGGCCGAGCACCGCGGCGGGACGGCGATGGTCACCAGCCTCGACGTGGTCAGGGCGGCGACGATCGAACCGGGCCCGCCCGTCGAGGTGCTCAAGGGCGAGCAGCGGATCGAGGCCGAGGTGTGGTCGTGGGACGAGGACCGGGATCTGGCCCTGTTGGTGGTCGACGAGATGATCCCCGCGCTGACCCTCGCCGGTGAGCAGGCCCAGGTCTCGGCGGTCGGCGGCCGGGTGTTCGCCCTCGGCGGATTTGGTGGTCAGGGGGCGACGGCGGTGCCGGGCGTGCTCGTGGACCGGTCCGGCCGTGGACTCCAACACACCGCACCGGTCGGCACGCTGTACGCCGGTGGTCCGCTGGTTGACGGCGGCGGCCGGGTGCTGGGCATGACCTCCGGGGCCTACCAGCCGCTCGGCGTCGAGCCGGGACCGGTACCCCAGGCGCCCGACGTCGCCGGGCTCTGCGCCGAGCTCCTGCGCTGCGCCGATCTCGACGCCGGCGCCGATCCCGAGGTCGCCGGCAGCTAGATCGACGCTGGCGCCGATCCCCAGCTCGTGCAGCTAGTCGTTGCTGCGGCCGAGCACGAACAACGCAGCCAGACCGGCGAGCGCCTTGCCGAGGCTGAGGTCGGGTGCCGCGGCGCCGTTGGTCGACGAGCCCGCACCGTTCGCCCGGACGGTCGACCCGGTCCCGCCTCCCGCAACCGTGGCCATGGCCGCGAGCTCCTCGGCTCGGGCCTCCTCGACCATCGAGTTGGTCTCGGCCCCGGCGATCACGGCGATCGTGGTCAGCTGCAAGAAGATCATCAGCGCCGCGATCGAGCCGAGCAGACCGTAGGAGGCGGGCATGGCGCCGACGTTGGCCGAGTAGATGCTGAAGGCGATGGCGAACACCAGGAAGAGCACGGTGGCCACGATCGCCCCGGGGTTGCGCCATGGAGTGCGGGGGTCACGATCGGGGCCGTAGCGGTACAGGATCGTGAGGGCCCCAGCGAAGAGGATGGCCAGCACCGGGTACTGGCCGATGGCGATGGCCGTCTCGGCCAAGCCACCGAGGTCGACCCGGCTGAGCAGGTTCGGCATGACGCCGATCACGAGGATCATCAGCCCGATGCCGATGATGGCACCGGCGGTGAACAGGTAGGCCATGCCCCGGACCTTCCACCCGGCCCGGCCCTCCTCGGCCTCGTAGGCGACGGCCACGGTGCCGATCAGCTTCTGCACGGCGCCGGACGACGACCACAGCGCCAGGGCGATACCGAAGATCAGGGCGAACCAGCGGCCGAAGACGCTGCCGCCACCCTCGCCCTCGGCCTCCTCGGCCCCGACGATGTCTTGCAGCTGGTTCACCAGCAGATCTCGGGTGCCCTCGTCGAGCTCACCGGCGATGTCGGCCACCTGCTGCTCGATGTCAGCCGGATCGGCCACCAGGCCATAGATCGAGACGAGGGCGATGAGGGTCGGGACCAAGGCGAGGAGCCCGTAGAAGGCGACCCCGGCGGAGGCGACCACCACATTGTGGGCCTTGATCCGTCGTTGCATCTCCCGCAGATGGCCCAGCATCGGTCGGCTCCGG
>JBCCVL010000341.1:0-2533 GCA_039195375.1 Actinomycetota bacterium | reverse complement strand
CTGGACGCACTCGGCTGGGGCGGGTTCTGCGGTGCAGGCCGCCCGTCGGCCAACTGGCTCGACCTCGACGACATCACCGCGCTGTTCGAGCACAACGGCTTCGTCATCACCGACACGGCGTTCCACAATCCCGACCACGAGCACGGGCCGGCACTGGCGTTCCTGGCCAGGCGACGCTGACGGACACCGCCGGGCGACGCGGGCCGGACGCCGGGCGACGGCACGTCCCCGGCCGGGTCGGCTGCGTCCTCGACCGCTCGCTCGGGTCGAGCCGCTGCTATACCGGAGACGGCCATGCACCCCATCGAGCAACTCCGTTACGTCGCCAGGGCCAGCGGGGCCGACGCCGGGCTCCTCGTCGAGGAGGCGGCCTCCGCGCTCTCGGTCTTCGGGCGCGACCCGGCGGCGATGCTCACGGCCTCTCGCCGGCTCCTCACCCGCCAACCCGCCGTCGGACCGCTCTGGTGGATGGCGTCCAGGATGGTGACCACCGCCGATGCCAGGGGTGAGGCCAGAGCGGTCAGCCAGGAGCTGCGCACCGATCGAACCGGGCGCCACCTCGTCGACAACCTGCCGGAGGGCGCCACCGTCGCCGTCGCCGGCTGGCCGGACCTCACGGTGGGGGCACTGCCACGGCGTGGCGACATCGAGGTCCTCGTCGTCGACGTCGAAGGCCAGGGCCCCGCCGTCGTCCGGCGCCTGGAGCGTCACGACGTGATCGCCGAGGACGTCGACCCGGCCAAGATCGCCGGCGTGGTCGAGGAGTCCGACCTGATCGTGGTCGAGGCCGGTGCCGCCGGGGCTTCCGCTGCGCTCGTCGACCTCGGCTCGGTCCCCCTCGCCGCCACCGCCCGGGCCCTCGGCAAGCCGGTCTGGTTGGTTGCTGGAGCCGGCCGGCGGATCCTCGAGCGGTACTGGCAGGCGATCATCGAACGGATCGATGACCCGGACCAGCCCCGATTCCTCGACCCGTTCGAGGTCCTCGGCCTCGGCCTGGTCGACCGGGTCGTCACCCCGGACGGCCCGATGCTGGTCGGCGAGTTGTCCGAGCCGGACATGCCGCTGGCCCCCGAGCTGCTGGTCGAGCTCGACTGATCGGCGGCGGTGCCGGTCCGTCGGCGATCGAGGCTCCTGGACCGCCGACGAGGGATGTGGTCTGCGTGGTCCAGCCTGGTGCTCGCACCACCGCGAGCCCGCCGGTTGTCGCCGGATCGCAACATCGGTTCGAAACCGCCTGACCGGGCGGCGAATCACCAGTGCCGGGGCTCCGGACGACGGGACAACACGCCCGCATCAGCCGCCCGACGGCGTCGCTCGGACTACGCTCCTGCCCATGGGTCACACCACCGAGGCCTCCCCGGGACAGGTGTCGACCGGAGCGGTCACCGCCCGGGTCGACGACGCAGGGGACGCCTCAGCCGAGCACATGCGCCAGGCCCCGGCGGGCTGGTACTACGATCCGGCCGACGAGGCGATCTACCGCTTCTGGGACGGCGAGCGCTGGACCGAGCGGCTCTCCGACACGGTCACCACCGAGATCCCGCGGGCCTGAAACCCGAGCCGGCTCCCGTCTGGCCTCCGACGCCGACGCGACGGCCAGACGCCGACGACTCCAGACGTGGACGAATGGTACGCCTAGTCGAACGCGGCGAAGATCTCCTCGAAGGCCTTCATCTGGCCGCCCGACGTCGATGACGGCACCAGGATCGGGTTCGGGACGCCGGCGTCGAACCACGCCTCGACCCCGTCGCGAACCTCGCCGGCCGAGCCGTAGAGGGTGCAGTCGGACAGCCACCGGTCGGACATGGCGGTGTTGAGCGCATCCTCGTCCTTGGCCGCGAGCGCCCGCTCGACCGCCGTCATCTCCTCCTCGTAGCCGGCTTCCTTCCAGTAGTTCCGGTAGTTGGGAAGGGCGACGTAACCGGCGAGGGTCGCCCGGTTCCTGGCCGCGCCGGCCTCCCGATCGTCGTCGATCACCGTCGGGATCATGTTGCCGACCCAGAAGCCGTCACCGAGCCGCTCGTCTGGCATCAGCCCGATCGAGTGACCCATCCGTGAGCGGGAGGCGTTGGCCCACACGGCGCCGTCGGCCACCTCGACCGAGAGCCCGACCATCTTGTCCCGCAGGGTCGCCAGCGTGATCGGCGGGAGTCCGCCGGCCCGCTCGCCGGCGGTGCGCATGGCGGAGACGTAGTCCCGCATGTCCGACAGCGGCTTGCCGACCTCAAATCCCATCCGGTCGTGCACCGGACCGTGGGTCACACCGAGCCCGAGGCGGAACCGGCCGTCGGCCACCTCGTTGATGTAGGCCGCAGTCGCAGCCAGCGCCGCCGGGTGCTGGAAGTAGATCGGCTGGATCGCCGTCCCGAACCCGATCCGGTCGGTCACGTGGGCGATCGACAGGCAGAGCGACATCACGTCGCCGAGGCTCGGGCCGTAGATCCCGCTGAAGCCGCGGCGCTCGATCTCGGTTGCCAGCTCGATGGTCCGCTGTCGCCGCCCGGGGACGGCGGCCAGGGACAGCGCAGGCATG
>JBCCVL010000340.1:0-2582 GCA_039195375.1 Actinomycetota bacterium | reverse complement strand
TCGCCGTGCTCGCCGTCGCCCCGGCGACGCTGGCCGCGAGCGATGCGCCGCTCGCCCTCATCTACGAGCGGGCCGGCGGCGACCCGGACGTGATGGCGTCGATCGCGGCGCTGGCGATGGTCAACGGCGCGCTCGTGCAGCTGGTCATGGTGCCCCGGGTGATCTACGGCCTGTCCAACCTCGGTCTGGTCCCGGCGTGGGCCGGTGCCGTCTCGCCCCGCACCCGGACCCCGGCCAGGGCCACGCTGGCCGGCGCAGCCCTGGTTGCCGTGCTGGCGGTGAGCGTCGAGCTCGAGTGGCTGGCCCGGCTGACGTCGGCGACGACGATGATCGTGTTCGCCACCGTCAACGCCGCCCTCATCGTGATCAAGCGCCGGGACGGACCGACGCCGACGTTCCAGGTGCCGGCGTGGGTGCCCGTGATCGGACTCGCCACCGCCCTGGCCATGTTCGCCGCCGAGGCGATCCGGCTCGTGGCCGGCTGAGCGCGCTGCATCGACCGGCTCGTACACTCCGCTGCCCAACACCGCTGCGAACCGAGGAGCTCGTGATGGCGATCGTCGAGGGCAAGGCCCCGCCCATGTTCACCCTGCCGGACCAGGACGGCAACAAGGTCGCCCTGCGCGAGCTCAAGGGCCGCGACGTGATCCTCTACTTCTATCCGCGCGACAACACGCCGGGCTGCACGAAGGAGGCCGAGGGTTTCCGCGACCTCTGGGCCGAGATCCAGGACCACGGTGCCGTCGTCCTCGGCGTGTCGCCAGACTCCGTCGAGTCGCACCAGCGGTTCGCCGGTGAGCACGACCTGCCGTTCCCGCTCCTGTCCGACCCGGACAAGAAGGTGATGGCCAAGTACGAGGCGTGGGGCGAGAAGAAGATGTACGGCAAGACCACGACGGGTGTGATCCGCTCGACCGTGTGGATCGGTGCGGACGGCAAGGTCCGGCGGCACTGGCGGCGGGTGGCGAAGGCCGCCGATCACCCGGCCAAGGTGCTGGAGGCGCTGCGGGCGGGCTGAGCCGGGCCCGACCCGCGCCAGGCCACCCGACCCGGCCACCCGCCGGTCCCCCTTGACCGGTCCGACCGACCGACTACGCTGCGCGCGTCCAACGAGACGAGGAGGGGACCTCACATGCCAACGTTCACCAGCCACGCCGCCGGAACGCCCTGTTGGGTCGATCTGATGAGCCCGGACGTCGACGCGGCGAAGGCCTACTACGGCGCGGTGTTCGGCTGGACCGCCCAGGACCAGTTCGACGGCGACGGCAACTACACGTACACCATGTTCCACCAGGACGGGAAGGCCGTCGCGGGAATGGGCGGCCAGCCGCCGGGGATGGAAGGGCTTCCGCCGATGTGGAACAGCTACGTCGCCGTCGACGACCCGGTCGCCGTCGTGGCGAGGGTCGAGGCGGCCGGCGGTCAGGTGATGATGCCACCGATGCAGGTCATGGAGGCCGGGCAGATGGCGATCGTCGCCGACCCGACCGGCGCCGCCATCTCGGTGTGGAAGGCCGGGAACCACTTCGGGGCCGAGGTCACCAACGAGCCCGACACGTGGTCGTGGAACGAGCTGATGACCCGGGACATCGACGCCGCCCTCGGGTTCTATGCCGAGGTCTTCGGCTGGACCTACGAGCAGATGGACATGGGTCCAGCCGGCACGTACCACGTCATCGAGGGCGGCGCCAACAACGGGCTCGGCGGGCTCATGGCCATGCCACCGGGTATGCCGGACATGGTCCCGAACCACTGGGCCGTCTACTTCACGGTCACCGACCTGGAGGCGACCCTGGCCAAGGTGACCGGCAACGGCGGCATGGTCACCAACGGTCCGATGGAGATCCCCGGCATCGGCCACACGGCTGCGGTCCACGACCCGAGCGGCGGCAGCTTCATGCTGATGCAGCCGGCCGGCCAGGGCTGAGCGGCCCGTGCCCGGTTCACCGCTCCCCGAGGAGCTGCTGGCCGCCGGTGCTGCCTGCGGCCGGCTGCTCCGCGAGCGCGGCCATCGCGTTGCCGTCGGCGAGGGCTCCTGCGGCGGCCTGATCTCGGCGGCGCTGCTCGCCGTGCCCGGTGCGTCCACGTACTACCTCGGCGGTGCGGTGATCTACACCGGGAAGGCCCTCAGCGGCCTGGTGTCCGGTCGAGTCGAGCCCCCGGACGGTCTCCGGGGTGCGAGCGAGCCGTGGGCCGCCCACCTGGCCGAGGCCACCAGGGTCCACGTCGACGCCACCTGGGCCATCGGCGAGGGCGGGGCCGCCGGCCCGAGCGGCAACCGCTACGGCGACCCGGCCGGTCACGCATGGGTCGCCGTTGCCGGACCTCGGCCAGCGACCCGCCACGTGCTGACCGGCGACGACGACCGCCAGGCCAACATGGTCGCATTCGCCGTCGCCGCCCTCGAGTTGCTGGCCGAATGCGTGGCCGCGACCGATGCGACCGACCCCGCCGACACCGGACCCCACTGATCCAGCGGCTCCAAGGAGCCGCTTGTGGCCGCTCGCAGCCCCAGGCGGGCGTTCGGGACCGTCGCCTCGACCCCGTCGCGGGACTGATACTCTCATCGGCGATGACGAACG
>JBCCVL010000339.1:0-2606 GCA_039195375.1 Actinomycetota bacterium | reverse complement strand
GGCGGACGGTCGTCGGCTGCCGCTTCGTCTTCCTCGGGGCCGACTCGGTGGTCGAAGCCGAGGTCGATGACCTCGAGCGGGCGATGGCGGACCTGGCCGAGCGCCTCTGAGCGGCCCGGCCCGCCGTCGGTCGGCTCCGTCCCGCCGGGCTCGGTTGCGTCGGCGTCGGTGTCGGTGTCGGCGTGGGTGCCGTCAGTCGTCGGTGCGGTCGGCGCAGCCGGTACAGGGGGTCGGACCGAAGTGAGTCACGTGGTCCGTCCAGGAGGTGCCGTCGAAGTAGCGGAGGTTGTGCTCCCCGAGGGGGTCGTCGAACCAGCCGGGCTCGGTCGCAGTGGCGATGGTGGGATGGTCGATGACGGCCATGGACGTTCGGTTCCTCGGACTCGATCGGCGGCGCCATGAGCGCGCCGCTGTCTTCCCGTCGGCCCGACTCGCCGCGGACTTGAGCGATGGCGCCGTGGCGACGGGCCGAGATCGGTCTCGGGCCAGACCTCGCCGGGCCGACGCTCAGGCGACCTGGGCGGCGGTACCGATCTGGATCTCGACGTCGACCTCGATGTCGAGATCGACGGCCGCCGGGGCGTGGGCCGGCAGCGTGCCGGCCCGATGCCGACGCTCGATCTCGCCCCGCCCCTCGGGACACCGGTCGAGGAACGGGCACCAGCCGCACAGCACGGTGGTGCGAGGCTCGAAGGTGTCGCCGGTGCAGGCCTCACCGATCCGGACCCAGGTGCCGGACAGGTGCTCGATGGCGTCCTCGACCCGGCGCTCGGTGACCCGGATGTCGAGGATCCGCTGGCCCAGGTACAGCAGCCTGGCCCGGTCGGGCAGCTCGCCGGTCGAGCTGTGCAGCGCCGCGGCGTAGAGCATGACCTGCTGGATCTTGTCGGCCCGCCACCGTGACCCCGGCAGCGTGCCCGACTTGTAGTCGCTGACCACCAACCTGCCGTCGCGCCGGTCGACCCGGTCGACGATGCCGACGAACGGCACCGGACCGAGGTCGGTCTGCACCTTCTGCTCGGTCGACACGACATCGACCGCCGCCGGGTCCTCGAGCTCCCACAGCCCGGCCACCGCCAGCCAGGACTGCCAGCGGAAGGCCCTGGCATCGTCATCGTCGAGCGCAAGCGAAACGTAGTCCTCGTCGAGCTCGAACTCGGGCCAGGCGTCGCGGGCCAGGCGCTTGGCCGCATCGAGCGTTCGCTCGTCGTTCGGCAGCTCACACAGCAGTTCGAGCACCCGGTGGGCGAACGAACCGACCAGCGCCGCCTGGCCGGACGGCTCGGGCAGCCGGTCGACGTACTTGAACCGCCAGCGGCGGGGGCAGCCCTCGAAGGCCGCGGCCGATGACGGTGACAGATACTGCGGCAGATCGGTCATGACCCCATCCATCCTGGTCGAGGGGTGTGACACATTGGTGGATGGCGTCGGGCCACCGACCGGGCCGCCCGGCGCCGGTGGCTTGGGGCCAGGCGGGGTCCTCCTACAGTCGGCGTCCGCCACGGCTGCGGCTCCGGTTGCCGATCGACCGGCCCCCCGAACTCCTCGGCTGGGGTCGGCGGGTGCTCGGGGTCCTGGTCCGACTCGACGACGAGCCGCCCCGCCTGAGCACGCCGCCGCCGAGTCCGCCTCCCGTCGAGACCCCGCCTCGACGGTTGGTCCTGGTCTGGGCCCGCCTCGATCGGCCGCCGAGGCCACCGCCGAGCACGATGTCGGCCAGGATGCCGCCGAGTCCGCCACCGATCGCCCCGCCGAGTCCGCCTCCGCCCCGGCGGCGCGGTGTCGAGCGGGGGTAGCTGCGCCCCGTGCGGGGCGAGGTGACCACCGGCGGGGGCAGGTTCCTCGACCGTCGCCCATCGGGCCGGCCCGCAGTCCGGTCATCGACCTCGTCGAGCCCGTCGACGTCGTCGAGCTCGTCCCGGTCGTCCGGACTCCGACGCTGCGGCGGCTCGGGGCGACCGTCGAGCTCGTCATCGAGGTCCTCGTCGTCACGGGGGGCCGGTGGGCGGGGTCGGGGCCGGCCGTCGAGCGCGGCTTCGATGACCTCGAACTGCCACTCGGCGTGGTCGATCCGGTCGTCGAGCTCGTCGATCTCGGTTGCGGTCTCGGCCTCGTCGACCTCCTGGCTGACCTCCTGGTAGGCCGCGCTGGCCTGCTCGTAGAGCACGATCAGCTCCCGGTCGTCGCGGGCGATGACGCGGTCGCCGAGGGCGATCACCCGATCGGCGTTGTTCTTCAACTGCTCCTTGATCTCGGCCCGGTCCTCGGCCAGGTCGACCGCCGCCTGCTCCTGTTCGCTGCGTCGGCGCAGGAACCCTCGGACGAGGAAGAAGCCGCCGCCGGCGACGGCGAGGAGCAACAGGATCGTGCCGAAGCCGATCCCGCCGCCGGACGAGTCGGCGCCGGTCGCGGCGCCGGTGTCGGTCGTGGTCGCCGTCGTCGGTGCATCGGTCGCCGGCAGCGCAGCGGTGAAGCCGTCGAGCCCCCCGGCCATGTCGCTGTCGGCGAAACCGACGAAGGCCGCATCGAGGGCCAGGTCGAGGTCGGGCTGCTCCCAGACGAGCGACGAGGCGGCGAATCCGTTGCCGATGATCAACAGCACGGTG
>JBCCVL010000338.1:0-2721 GCA_039195375.1 Actinomycetota bacterium | reverse complement strand
GGGCTCGACGGGCGAGCAGCCGCTGCCGTCGGCAGCCGAGCCCATCGGGGCGATCGGAGCGCCTCGCCCGATGGCGTTGGCCTCGCTGGTCGAGCGGGCCGTCGCCGCGGCCCAGGACGAGGCGGCCGGCGCCGCCGACGACCCGACCACCATCCCGCCCAAACCGGGTGACGCCGGGTCGCCGTCGTCGACCCTGGTCGCCGTGGTCGCCCGGCCACGGCCGGATGGCGCCGTCGAGCTGACGACGGCCTGGGTCGGTGACAGCCGGGCCTACTGGATCGGCGCCGACGAGGTGATGCGGCTGACCGGCGACGACCACGAGCTCCAGGGCGGGCTGATCCGCTGGCTCGGCGCCGACAGCGTCGACCCGACCGCGGACCTGGCCAACGCCGTGGTGTCCGGACCCGGGCACCTGGTGGTCTGCACCGACGGCCTGTGGCGGTACGCGGCCGAGCCGGCGGAACTCGCCACGCTGGTCTGGCGTTTGGTCGAGGACGGGCGAGCCGGCATCGGCCTGGCCGAGGCGCTGGTCGACCACGCCAACCAACAGGGCGGCCACGACAACATCACCGTGGCCATCTGGTCGACCGACCGGGCGGCGGCGGCCGGCGATCCGGCAGCGGACACGAGCGAGACGAACGAGCGAGAGGCGACCCCATGACCAGTTTCACCGCCGAGGTGTTCCAGAACGAGTTCCTGCCGGCCGGTGCCGACACGGTCGATGCCGTGGTGACGGTCCGCTCGACCGGCGACGGTGTGGTCGGCGGGCCTCGGCCGGACTCGGTCGAGATGATCGTGATCGACACCTCGGGATCGATGCAGGAGGAGGGCGGCCGCAAGATGCAGGCGGCCAAGGTCGCCACCCAGGCCGCCATCGACACCATCGACGACGGTGTGTACTTCGCCATCGTCGGCGGCAACGCCGGCGCCTACATGATCTACCCCCGGGACGGCCTGGCCATCGCCAACCCCCAGACCCGTGACGAGGCCAAGAAGATGGTGGCCAGGACCAGGGCAAACGGCGGGACGGCCATCGGGAGCTGGCTGAAGGCCGCCGCCTACCTGGCCGAGCTCCGGCCCGGGGCGATCGCCCACTGTCTGTTGCTGACCGACGGCAAGAACCAGCACGAGGAGGACTGGGTCCTCGACAACGCCATCGCCGCCTGCACCGGGCTGTTCCAGTGTGACGCCCGTGGTCTCGGCTCCGACTGGGACATCGAGGAGATGCGCAAGATCGCCACCGCCCTGCTCGGCACCGTCGACATCATCCCCCGGCCCGAGGACATGGAGGGAGAGTTCACCCGGCTGACCGAGGCGGCCATGGGTAAGCAGGTCGGTAGTGTGGCCCTCCGGCTGTGGACGCCCAAGGGCTCGGTGAGCGAGTTCGTGAAGCAGGTGGCGCCGAGCCTCGAGGACCTGACGGCGACGGCCCAGCCCGTCAACCCGCTCACCAACGACTACCCGCTCGGGTCGTGGGCCGGCGAGGAGGAGCGGGACTACCACGTCCGGGTCAGGATCCCGGTCGGCAACGTCGGCGACGAGCGCCTGGCGGCCCGGGTCATGCTCGTGATCGACGGGATCGACCAGCCGGCTGCGCTGGTGCGGGCCATCTGGACAGACGACGAGGGCCTGTCGACCCGGATCAACCGCGAAGTGGCCCACTACACGGGCCAGGCGGAGCTGGCCGGGGTCATCGCCGAGGGCCTGGCCGCCCGTGACGCCGGGGATGCGGCCACGGCAACGGTGAAGCTCGGACGGGCCGTCCAGATCGCCCACCAGGCCGGAAACGGTGATACCGTCCGCCTCCTGCAGAAGGTGGTCGACGTCGACGACCCCAACAGCGGGACGGTGCGGCTGCGCCGAGAGGTCGACCGGGCCGATGAGATGGCGCTCGATGTCCGGTCGACCAGGACGGTCCGGGTCAACCGGGACTAGGAGACTGCTGAGCAAGGCCGTTGGCGGGCTTCCACCGCGGAGCTCTCGGGCCATGAACACCAGGAAGTTGTTGTCATGAACACCAGGACATGCCCGAAATGCGGCACGCTGTGCGGACCGGACGACGTGTTCTGCGAGAACTGCGGCTACGACTTCATCACCGGATCGCTGCCGGCCGATGGGCCGACGACCGAGGCCGAGGCACCGAGCGGGGGCGACGAGCAGATCAGCCTCCCTGCAGCCCCATCGGTGCTCGACGCCGACGGTGGCGACGGTGCCGACCTGCTCCGACTGCGCTTGTCGATCAACGTCGATCGGGCGTACTTCGACGAGGTGGTGAGCGACGGCGAGATCGACTTCCCGGATCCGGTGCCGCCCGAGACGGAACTCGAGCTGGTCGGCTCGGAGCTCCACATCGGTCGCACCAGCGAGAGCCGGGCCATCCACCCCGACATCGACGTGGCCGACCTGACCGGTGACCAGGCGGTGTCGAGCCGCCACGCCGTGTTCCGGGTGGCCGAGGACGGCCGCTGCACGATCGTGGACGTCGGTTCGACCAACGGGACGTTCCTCGACGCCATCGACTCGGAGGCCATCGAGCAGGGGGTGCCGGTCGAGGTGAAGCCGGGGACCCCGATCTACCTCGGGGCCTGGACCCGGCTCACCATTCTCGACTGACCCGAGCCCCGGCCGACCCCAGCCGGCGTCGCCGCCGGGCCGGTCCTACTTCGGTGGCATCCGGATGCCACCGTCGACCCGGATCACCTCGCCGTTCATGTACGGGTT
>JBCCVL010000337.1:0-2809 GCA_039195375.1 Actinomycetota bacterium | reverse complement strand
CGACGACCCGCTGTACCCATGGCCGATCGTGGCCTCACCCGGGATCGGCGACCTCCCGTGGATCGACGCCAGGGTCGACGCCGAGGCGTACCTGGCCGAGCACCGACCAGAGCTGGCGGCCTTCCGCAGGGGCCTCTACGAGCGGGAGGTCCACACGGACTTCCGGTGCGGCACGGTGCTGCTGTATCGCCACGACACGTGGCACCGGGGAACCCCGCTGTGGCCGGGGGCTCGACGGCTGGCCCAGAACCTCACGTTCAGGCGGGCCGACGCCACGTGGATCGACACCCTGCACCGGGGTTGGTCGTGGTCGATGTACCGGCCCGATCACTCGACCGAGCGCCTCGTCGCCGCGCTGTCGGTCGATCAGCGGTCGGTGCTCGGCGTCCCGCCACCCGGCGACCCCTACTGGTGCCCGGCCACCATCGAGGCGATGACCGCTCGGTACGGGCCCTTCGGGTTCGACGAGACGCCCTACGCCGAGGCGATCAGCCGATCGACGTGACGTCGATCAGGATCTTGCCGACATTGGCATTGGTCTCCATGTAGGTCTGGGCGTCGGCGATGCGGTCGAGCGGGTAGCGGGAGTCGATGACCGGGGCCAGGGCGCCGGAGTCGAACAGCGGCAGGAGCTCGTGCTCGACCCGTTGGGTCAGCGCCACCTTCTCCTCGAGCGGCCGGGAACGGAGCACGGTGCCGATGATCGACGCCCGCTTCGGGAGTAGCATCCCGAGCGGCAGCTCCACGGTCTGGTCACCCATCACCCCGACCTGGATCAGGCGGCCCCCGACCCGGAGGGCCTTGAGGTTGTCGATCGTGTACTCGCCGCCGATGACGTCGAGGACGACGTCGACGCCACGCCCACCGGTGGCCTCGGTCACGGCGTCGAGGAACGACTCGGCGGCGTAGTCGACGGCGACGTCGGCGCCGAGCTGACGGCAACCGTCGAGCTTGCCGGCCGAGGCGGTGACGGCGACGCGAGCCCCGACGGCCTTGGCGATCTGGATGGCTGCGGTCCCGACACCGGAGGCGCCGGCGTGGACGAGGGCCCACCGACCGGAGGTGAGCCCGCCCTGAGCGACGAGGGCGTCGAAGGCGGTGAGGAACACCTCGGGGATGGCGGCGGCGTCGGTCAGCGGGATCGACGCCGGAACGGGCAGGGCCTGGCGTTCATGGAGGGCCAGCTTCTCGGCATAGGCACCGCCACCGACGATGCCCATCACCGGGTCACCGACCGCCCAGCGGCGGGCCGCCGGACCGACGGCGCTGACGGTGCCGGCGAACTCCATGCCCGGGATCTCGTGGTCCATCGGCGGCCCCGGGTAGAGCCCACGGCGCTGGAGGAGATCGGCCCGGTTGAGCGCGGTGGCGCCGATCGTGACCTCGATGTCCTCGGGGCCGATCACCGGGTCGGGGACCTCCCGGATCGTGAGGACCTCGGGTCCCCCGTACTGCTCCAACACCACGGCTCGCATCGCCACACCGTACCGGCGCCGGCGCCTGGTGCCCGGAACTCCCGATCGTCCGACCGGCGTCCGGTCGGGGCTCAGCGCTCCCCGTCGAGCGCGGCCAGGCGGTCGGCCAGTTCGGTGGCGAGGTCAGCCCCGATGCCGATCGGCGTCGCCCCCCGGACGATCTCGCCCGAGCGGCAGCAGCGGACCGACAGCGATGCGTCGCCGGTCACCCCGATCGCACCGGCGCCCTCCGGGATCGGGCCGCGCTCGACGCCGAGGGCCAGGACGGCCATGTCGGGCCCCGGCTCGAGATCGCCAGGACGGACGCCCCCGTTGGCGCCGCTTCGGTCGATCACCAACAGCGTGCGGGGGCGTCGCTGGCGCCGGCCGACGCCAATTGCGGTCGACCGCTCAGCGGCGTGGGGCAGGGTCCGGACGAACGCCAGATCGGCCCGCTCGGACCGCAGCCCGATCCGCAGATCGCGGGGATGGACGGTGGCGGCGAGGCTGAGCAGCAGGTGGCGGGCGACGGCGAGCTGCTGCCGCCGTTGCCCGGCGAGCACGGTGGCGGTCCGCAGCAGATCGACGGCAACCGGCAGAGCCCGCGAACCACCGGGCCGGCCGAGCCCGTCGGCCGTGACCGCCAGGTCGACGTCCACGACGCCGACGACGGCCGTCCCGAACAGCGGGTGCTCGACGCCACGACCCCACAGGTGGGCACGGCCGGTCTCGATCCGGTGGCGGAGGTCGTCCGGGGCCAGGTGGAACCGCCGACGCTGGGCCACCAGCGAGGCAAGGCCAGAGCCGAGGGCGCCGGACCGGGGCAACGGATCGAGGACCCAGGGGTCGACCTGGCCGGCCGGGACGTCGCCCCCACCTCGCCGGCGAGTCGGTCGGGGTCGGCCGACCACGAACCGAGCGGTACCGGCGTCGATGATGCGGTCGCCGAGGGGCGTCGGCTCGAGCAGGGGCTCGTCGCCGAGGCGGACCGGATGCTCACCGGGGACGAGGGTGACCCGGTAGTCGTCGTCGACCTCGAGGGTGAACCCGACGGCGTCGGGTTCACCCTGGTCGAGGTGGGTCGCGTCGCCGGCCGGGCCGATCTCCCAGGAGCCAGGTGTCAGCTCGAGTCGGCCGCCGGCGCCGAGCCCGGCGACCTGCCGGAGCTCCAGGCGGGTCGCTCGCAGGTGTCGGTCGTCCAGCGCCGCTTCGCCGGTCGGCAGCACGATCTCGAGTCGGCCGTCGGCCACGGCGGACAGGCGGTCGGCCAGACGGTCGGCCAGGAGGGCGGCGGGTTCCAACGCATCAGCCATGACCTCCAAGCGGCCGGACGGGCCGGGAGTTGAGCACTTCGG
>JBCCVL010000336.1:0-2823 GCA_039195375.1 Actinomycetota bacterium | reverse complement strand
TGGCGAAGCCAGAAGCGATTGAAGCGCAACCGCTCGCCGGTCGAGACGGTGAGGGTGAGCTCGTCGGCCGTCGTCCCCAGCTCACGGACCCGGATGTGGGTGGTCTCGACGTCGCTCGGGCCGACCCGGCTGGTCCGTGGCTGGCGACGGGTGGCCGACATGGGTCGAGCCTAGGAACGAGCGGTTGCCTTGGGCAAGCGACCGGCCGGCCGGGCGCAGCGCGCCCGCATCGCCCCGACCGTTCCTGCATGGTCACGTGCCGGTTCTTCTCCCGGGTCTCCTGACAGCCCTTCTGCCAGTACACCTGGCAGTACATTCACGGGCCGGGCTAGCGTGGCTCCATGGGTCGCCACCTGCACACACCGCTCTGCGATCGCCTCGGGATCGACGTCCCGATCATCTCCGCCGGCATGGGGCCGATCGCCGGGCCCGACCTCGTCGCTGCCGTGTCGAACGCCGGCGGCCTCGGCGTCCTCGGTTGCACGTCGATGTCGGCCGACGAGGTCAGGGCCGTGATCCGGCGGACCAGGGAGCTGACCGACCGGCCGTTCGGCGTCGACCTCATCCTGCCGGCCAGGATCGAACAGGGCGGGATGTCGGTCGGTGACGTGGCCGAGATGATCCCCGCCGAGCACCGGACCGTGGCGGAACGCATCGCCGCCGACCTCGGGGTCGAGCCGGCGGCGAGCGCCGGCGCCGGCGATCGCAATGCGCTCGGAACCGACGCCGATGCCCAGGTCGACGTGATCGCCGAGGAGGCCGTGCCGGTCTTCGTCGGCGCCCTCGGCTCGCCCGGCTTCGTGGCCGACCGGCTCAAGGAGGCCGGTACCACCGTCGTCTCGATCGTCGGCAGCACCAAGCAGGCCGAGGCGGTCGTGCGTGACGGGGCCGAGGTGGTCATCGCCCAGGGCACCGAGGGCGGGGGCCACACGGGTCATGTCGGCACGATGGCCCTGCTGCCCCAGGTGCTCGATGCCGTCGACGTGCCGGTGGTCGCCGCCGGCGGCATCGGTGACGGGCGGGGGATGGCCGCCGCCCTCCTCATCGGTTGCGAGGCGGTGTGGATCGGTACCCGGTTCCTGGCCACCGACGAGGCCGGGATCGAGGGCTGGCAGAAGGCGGGGATCGTGGCCGCCGCCGACCAGTCGCCGGTCATCAGCCGCGCCTACACCGGCAAGCGGTTCCGGATGCTGCCGAACGACTGGACCCGGGCGTGGGACGAGGCCGAACTCGACCCACTGCCGATGCCACTCCAGCCGGTGCTGGCCAACCAGGTGCTCGGCCGCAACGCCACCGATCGCGGCGGTCGCGAGGGCGTGAGCATGAACGGTGCGGGGAACATCGCCGGGTTGATCGATCGGGTGGTGCCGGCGGCCGAGATCGTGGCGTCCATGGCCGACGAGGCCGCGGAGCTGCTCGCCGGGGCCGGACGATTCGTCCGCTGAACACCGCCGATCGGCCCGGCGGCCGGACGCCGCTACCCGAGCGGTTCGGTGTGCATCGAGCAGACGAAGCCGGACGTCGGGTCGGCCCGGCCCTCGATCAGGTCCCGGTGCGTCGCCTCGATGCCGGCGGCACCCTGACGGTGCTCGACCCGCAGCCACCCCTCGCTCTGATCGACCAGGCTTCGGTAGGCGGTGTCCATCCGCGACTGCAGCTCCTCGGGTCCCCACTCCTCGGTCTTCTTCGCCGCCTGGCTCGGGGCGAAGAAGAACTCCGGCGTCGGGCCCGGCAGGGGAGTGGGCTCACCGCTGCGGGACTCCCAGTGGGTGGCGCCGACGGTGACCGAGAACGCTATCGCCTCACCGAGGTGGCGATGGACTGCGGCGACGACATCGGGATTGCCGGCCATGTCGACCATGCCGGTTCGGGTCGACGGGTCGAGCTGGTCGCCCTCGTCGTAGGTGATCACCCGGTCGTAGAGGCCGAGGCCATCGACGAAGTCCCGGTTGCGGGCCGACGTCAGCCCGATGGCGGCGACATCGGGCCTGGCGGCCAGGCAGGAGGCCAGCGAGATCGAGGTCTTCGACGAGGCGCTGGTCACGATCGTGGCGGCGGCGCCCTCGAAGTTGCGGTCGCCGAGGTGGTCGTCGACCAGGTAGGACGTCATGAACATCGCCCGCAGCAGCAGGTACTGGTCGATGCGGTCGATCTCGATCGACGGGTCGGAAGTGACCTCCTGATAGTCGACGTAGAACGCTGCGTGGTTGGTCCGATGGGCGGCGACGTCACGGAAGCGGCCGGCACCTCGTGGCTCGGCCTCCACGATCAGCTCGTCCGCCATGGGGTAGTAGCCGAAGTAGCGACCACCGACCTCGATCTCGGGATTGGCCGACTCGACGACCGTGCCGAGGCCGATGGCCGGGATCCGGCCCCATGGCGCCTCGGTCGGGAAGAACTGCCAGTAGTCGAGCAGGTCGCCGGCGACGGCATAGCTGACGTTGTTGCTGGTGAAGGCGAAGCGCTCGACCTCCAGCCGGATCTGACCGGCGGTGAGCGCACCCGGCGGTGGCTCGGCCACCCTTGTCTGTCGGAAGTCCTGACGGTCCACCTCGAAATGCATGCGTCGAGCGTACTCATGGCCGGCGGACCGCCCTCGCTCGCCGACCGGGCGTCGGTCCGGTGGCTACGGTTGGCGCCACGATGACCGAGATCGATGGCAGCGCCGAGCCGCTCGACGGCCGCGGCGAACGGGTCGATGGTCGGGTCGCCAGGCGACAGCGCAACATCGACGCCGTGCTCGACGTGGTGATGGAGATGTTCGCCGAGGAGGCGATGTTCCCCACGATCGAGCAGGTGGCGACCCGATCGGGTCTGTCGCTC
>JBCCVL010000335.1:0-2825 GCA_039195375.1 Actinomycetota bacterium | reverse complement strand
GTCGTCGACGTCGCCAGCTTGGCCGCGCCGCTGAGCGACGAGCAGCGGGCGGCGCTCGAGGACGATCTCGGCGCCCCGGTCGTCGGCCGCTACCTGCTCGAGGTCTGGATCGACGACGACGAGCTCGTCCACCGCTTCGAGCTCGCCATCGACGAGGTGGCGACCGGCGAGGCGATCGGTGGTGACCAGCCGGACGGACTCACGATGGTCTTCGAGTTCTGGGACCACGGCGTCGACCCCGGCATCACCCCGCCGCCGGCCGACGAGGTCGTGACCGAGGCGGAGCTCGGCTTCTCGCTCGAGGACCTCAGCAGCCTCGCCGGCTGATCGTCGCCTGGTCGCCTGGTCGCCTGCTCGCCTGATCGGGTCGCCGTTGCGTCAGACGTCGTCGGGAGCGAGCTCGAAGATCGCCTCGATCTCGGTGGCGATGTCGAAGGGCAGCTCGGCCATGCCCACCGCCGATCGGGTGTGGACCCCGGCCTCACCGAACACCTCGTGGAACAGCGCCGAGCATCCGTCGATCACCGCCGGCGTCCGGTTGAAGCCGGGGGCGCAGTTCACCATGCCGAAGACCTTGACCACCCGTGCCACCCGGTCGAGCGAGCCGAGCTCGGCCCGGACCGAGCGGAGGATCTGCAGCCCGGTCAGGCGGGCCGCCTCCCTGGCGGTGTCGAGGTCGACGTCGTCGCCGACCTTGCCGGCGATCGACGATCCGTCCGATCGGACCGGTCCGTGGCCGCCGACGTGCAGCAGGCCGCCCGATCTCACCGCGGGCACGTACATGCCACCGGGCGGGTAGCCGTCCGGTAGCTCGATGCCGGCCGCCGCCATCCGTTCCTCATGTCCCATGCCGCCACGGTAGTCACTGGACGGGCGCCGCTCGACCGACGCTCGACCGGCCGTCGACCGTCGGACCAGCGGCGCCGGTCAGGCTCCCTGGTGAGTGGACCAACCAGCATCAGGAGGCTGTCGCCGTGCCAATGCCCAGTTTCATGCGTCACATCAACAAGTACACGTTCAACCGACGGGAGCTGGCCAGGGGCGACCGCCCCGTGCTCACCCATGTCGGACGCCTGTCCGGCGCCGTGTACCGCACGCCGGTCGAGGCGATCCCGGTCGACGGTGGCTACGCCATCGTGTTGGTCTACGGCGCCGACGCAACCGACTGGGTGAAGAACGCCTGCGCCGCCGGGCGGGCGACGCTGACCGTCGACGGCGTCGACCGCGAGCTGACGAACCCCCGGGTCCTCGTCGGCGACGAGGCGTGGGACGAGCTGCCCCCCGGCACCGACCGTCCTCCGGCCCTGCTGCGGGTCGACGAGGTGCTCCGCCTCGACGCCGTGTCCGGTTGAGCCGACCCCGCGGCGCCGATGCTCGGCCGCAGGCGGCCCGACCGGCCGTCACCCGAGCACACGGCCGGGACGGGTAGGGTGCGGCCCATGACCAGCTTCTTCGATTTCGTCATGGACGACATCAACGGTGATCAGGTCGACTTCGCCACCTACCGGGGCAACGCCTCGCTGGTGGTGAACGTCGCCAGCCGTTGAGGCCTCACACCTCAGTACGCAGGTCTGCGTACCCTCCACGACGAGCACAACGACGCCGGCTTCAACGTGCTGGCCTTCCCCTGCAACCAGTTCGGTGACCAGGAGCCCGGTTCGAACGAGGAGATCCTCGAGTTCGCCACCTCCACCTACGGGGTCACGTTCCCGATGTTCGCCAAGATCGACGTGAACGGTGACGGGGCCGCACCGCTCTACCAGTGGCTCCGGTCCGAACGGCCGGGCGATGGGGAGACGTCTGACATCGCCTGGAACTTCACCAAGTTCCTGGTCGACGGCGATGGTGCGGTCGTCGCCCGCTACGAGCCGATGACCACCCCCGAGGAGATCGCCGCCGACGTGGCCGAGCTGCTGTCGTAGCGGCCCGGTCCGGCTGGCCTACTTGAACACGAGCGCCCCGTCGTCGAGGTCGGCGACGGGGAGTTCGTCCTTGTCGGTCATGTAGTCCTGGGTGTGCAGCCAGGGCTGGCGGTCCCCCTGCTTCGGCAGCAGATGGAGCGAGCGCATCAGGTAGCCCGGGTTGAAGTTGTCGTCGTCGACCCAGGGCCCGATGGCCATGTCGGCGTCCTCGGGTCGGAGTGTTGGCACCACCGTCCTGGCCCCCAGCTCGTCCATGTGGGTCAGCAGGCGGCACACGAAGTCGGCGACGAGGTCGGCTCGAAGGGTCCAGCTGGCCCGGAAGTAGCCGAACACCCACGCCATGTTGGGCACCCCGGTGAACATCATCGACCGGTAGCCGACGCTCTGGCTGAAGTCGAGGGGCCGGCCGTCGACCACGAAGTCGATGTCACCGAGCACGCTCAGGTGGAAGCCGGTTGCGGTGATGATGATGTCGGCGTCGAGGTGCTCGCCCGAGGTGAGCTGGATGCCGGTCTCGGTGAAGGTCTCGATCTCGTCGGTCACCACCGAGGCCTTGCCATCGGCGATGGCATGGAACAGGTCGCCGTCTGGCACGAAGGCGATCCGCTGGCGCCACGGCCGGTAGGTCGGTGTGAAGTCGGGATCGAGCGGGTAGTCCTCGCCCAGGATCTCCTTGATGCCGTTGGCCAGCTCCGCCTTCACGAGATCGGGGTGCTCGGCCGACATCTTCGTGATCTGGGACTGGTCGAACAGGATCTTGCGGCGGACGATCTCGTGGATCCACGACTCGTCGATCTCCAGCTCCCGCAGCGTGTCGGCCAGTTCGTTGGCGTTCCGCCCGGTGGCGAAGTACGTGGGGGACCGCTGCAGCATCGTGATGTGTCCGGCCTCGGCGGCCATCGC
>JBCCVL010000334.1:0-2845 GCA_039195375.1 Actinomycetota bacterium | reverse complement strand
TTGCGGTCGGTGTGGACCAGCAGCCGGCTGCCCTCGTCGCTGCGGTGGTGGACGAACGAGTGCATCGCCTCGCCCAGCTCGACCAGCCGGACCCAGGCCTCGACCGGGACCGGCCCGCCATCGCGGCCGGGCTCCGGGTCGGTGAACGTCGACCCGTGCGCCGCCAGGTCCAGGTACAGCAGACCGTTGCGCTGGTCGGTGCCCAGGTACTCGATGAGGATCAGATAGCGGTCGTCCTCGGTGACGACGGCGGCGTAGTTCGGCTCCGGGTCGTCGTCATTGTGGAACACGAGCACGTCATCGGCCTGGTCGTCGCCGATGCGGTGGTAGTGGATCGCCGGGTCCTTGACCGGCGCAGTCGATCCCGGCTCGACCTCGGGCCAACGGGTGTAGAAGAAGCCGTCGCCGTACCAGGCGATCGACGAGAACCGCAGGTGGTCGAGGCGGTCGGGGAGGTCATCGGCGGTGTCGGTGCGGCGGACGGCCAGGTGTTGGCGATCGCTGCCGGCCTCGGACACCAGGTAGGCCAGCAGCCCACCGTCGTCGGACAGCGCCGCCCCGACGACGGCGACCGCCCCGTCGTCGGACAGCGTGTTCGGATCGAGCAGGACCTCGGGCTCGATCGACGGGTCCTCGCCACGCCGGACCCAGTAGATCGGCTGGTCGGCCAGCCCGTCGTTGTGGGTCCAGACCATCACCCGGTCGTCGCCGCGGCCCCGCCAGCCCGGCGGGTCGGTCCTCGGGTTGTCCCACAGCTCGGTCATGCGCTCGACGAGCCCGTCGCGATCGGGCAACCCGGCCAGGTAGGGCTCGGTCACCGCATTCTGGGCGGCGACGAACGCCTTGGTCTCGTCCGCGTCGGGGTCCTCGAGCCAGCGGTAGGGATCGGCCACCTCGCGGCCGTGGTGGGTGTCGACGACGTCGCTCCGCCGCGCCGCCGGGTACGTGAAGGCCATGCCGAGAGCGTAGCGACCCGATCGGCCGCTCTCGGGGTGATCGTGACCGGTTGGCGGGGTCGTCGTCTGGCGGCAACACTGTCCCGGTCATCTCTCGGCGAGACGGAGGACCTGATGGGCCAGCACAAGTACCTGTTGAACGAGGACCAGCTCCCCACCCAGTGGTACAACATCGTGCCCGACCTGCCGGCGCCGCCTCCTCCGGCCCTGCATCCGGGGACCCACGAGCCGGCCGGCCCGGACGACTTCGCCCCGCTGTTCCCGATGGACCTCATCCTCCAGGAGGTCTCCCAGGACAGCTACATCGACATCCCCGAGGAGGTGCGCGAGATCTACAAGATCTGGCGCCCGACGCCGCTGTTCCGGGCCAGGCGGCTCGAGCAGCTGCTCGACACCCCGGCCAAGATCTTCTACAAGTACGAGGGCGTGAGCCCCGCCGGCTCCCACAAGCCGAACACGTCGGTGCCGCAGGCCTACTACAACGCCAAGGCCGGGGTCAGGAAGCTGACCACCGAGACCGGGGCGGGGCAGTGGGGTTCGTCGCTCGCCTTCGCCTGCGCCCAGTTCGGTCTCGAGTGCGAGGTGTGGCAGGTGGCGGCCAGCTATCACCTCAAGCCCTACCGCAAGACGATGATGGAGGTGTGGGGGGCGACGGTGCACCCGAGCCCGTCTGAGGTGACCGAGTACGGCCGGACGCTGCTGGCCGAGAACCCCGACCACACCGGCAGCCTCGGTATCGCCATCTCCGAGGCCGTGGCCGAGGCCGCCCCGCACGAGGACGTCCGCTACGCCCTCGGTTCGGTGCTCAACCACGTCCTCATGCACCAGACGGTGATCGGTGAGGAGGCATTGATCCAGATGGAGATGGCGGGCGAGACCCCAGACGTGCTGGTCGGCTGTACCGGAGGCGGCTCCAACTTCGGCGGCCTGTCGTTCCCCTTCCTGCGGGAGAAGCTGAAGGGCAACATGGATCCGACGATCCGCTGCGTCGAGCCCGCCGCCTGCCCGAGCCTGACCCAGGGCGAGTACCGCTACGACTTCGGCGACACCGGCCAGATGACCCCACTGATGAAGATGCACACCCTCGGCCACGGGTTCATCCCCGACCCGATCCACGCCGGCGGCCTCCGCTACCACGGCATGAGCCCGCTGGTCAGCCACATCTACGAGCTCGGCCTGGTCGAGGCCGAGTCGATCGGTCAGACCGAGTGCTTCACCGGCGCCGTCCAGTTCGCCAGGACCGAGGGCATCGTGCCAGCGCCCGAGCCGACACATGCCATCGCCGCCGCCATCCGCGAGGCCAATCGGGCAAAGGAGGCCGGCGAGGAGACGGTGATCCTCACCGCCCTGTGCGGTCACGGGCACCTCGATCTGGCCAGCTACGAGGCGTTCCTCTCGGGGGAGATGGTGGATCGGGAGCTGTCCGACGAGGTGATCGCAGCGGCGATGGCCGAGGTGCCGCAGCTGGCCGACTAGCGCCACGATCGGCGCCGGGTCCTTCGCCGAACCGACTCGTTGCGCTCACGGCCCGCCGGTCGAGCAGGGGCGCGGTGCAGTACCATGCATCGTCGTGCAGGAGTCGGCGCGGGGACCGGCACACCCCGATGGCGGAGCGGTGGGCGACGACGGCTCCGGCGCGCCCGATGACGAGCCGTCGACGGACTCGGAGCCCGATCTCGGCGTCGACGCTGGTGGGTCGACGGATCCGGTCGACGCCACCGAGCCGAACGTCTCCGGTGCCGACGACCCTGCCGTCTCCGGTGCCGACGACGCTGCCGTCTCCGGTGCCGACGACGCTGCCGTCTCCGGTCTCGTGGACGAGGAGACGGCCGTCGATCCCGTGGTCTCGGTCGTCGAACGCGATCTCCCCGTCGTCGATGGACCGCTGT
>JBCCVL010000333.1:0-2866 GCA_039195375.1 Actinomycetota bacterium | reverse complement strand
TCGAGGTCTTCGAAGCCGACGGCGGGGGCTGGTTCGGCTGGTTTGGGGTCGTCGAGGTCTTCGAAGCCGACGGCGGGAGCTGGTTCGGCTGGTTTGGGGTCGTCGAGGTCTTCGAAGCCGACGGCGGGAGCTGGTTCGGCTGGTTTGGGGTCGTCGAGGTCTTCGAAGCCGACGGCGGGAGCCGGTTCGGCCGGTTTCGGGTCACCCAGGTCTTCGAAGCCGACCGCGGCCGGTGGTTGCTCGGGCTCGTCGAGGTCCTCGAACCCGATGGCCGGCGGGGGCTTGGGGGCGGGCTTCGGCGTCGCCGGCGCCGCCACCGCCGGGGGAGCGGCCAGCGCCGCGACGGCCTGGTCGCCGGACGCCGTCTCCGCTTCGTCCGCCGCCGCCTGCTCCTCCTCGGGCTCCTCGGGCTCGTCGAGGTCGGCACCGATCCGGAGCCGGCCGAACACCGACGTCCACTCGATCTCGATCAGCGCCGAGGCCTCATCGCCCTCGAAGGCGGGGACGTCGACCGAGGCGCCGCCGAGCAGCGACAGGCCGGACGGTCTGACCTCCACGCCCGGTGGGATGATGATCGTCGCGCCACCGAGCACCACGGTGGCCGTCATCTTGGACACGTCGCCGTCGAGCTGGGCTTCCCGGAGGTCGAGGCGACACGATCCCAGCAGCGCGACCAGGGAGGTCTTTGGGCTCAGGCGCCACCTCCCCGTGCGGTGGCTCCGCCCCAGGATGGCGTGGATCTTGCCCAGTTTGGTCTTGGCCACGGTGCTTCCCCGGTGATGGAACGATGCTCGATCCGTAGTTTCGGCTGTCCGGAGCCCGTCATGAGGGGTGGCCATCGTGCAACCGGCGCCGTGAGGGCCGTGCCCCGTCCCGTCTTCCCCTAACCGGTGACGAGGCACGGCCCCTGGTGGCGGACCTCTCGACCCGCTCACACCCTCCCATGTGCGCGCCGGCCCCGAGTTGTGACACGACGGTCGAAGAATTCGGTCGCACCGGAGCCCGACGGCGAGCTTCCTCGACCTGACCGGACGTACCGAGTACCATACAAATCCTTCATATTGGCGCGGTGCCCGTGTGTCCGGTTCGGGAGTTCCCGATGGAGCGTCGGCACCCCCGGCTCATGGCCCGGATGGGCGGAGAGCGAGTCCCTCGATGTCCGACCGATCGCCGCAGCCACTCGATCGCAACAGCCCGATGCCGCTCTGGGCCCAACTCGAGTCCGAACTTCGTCGGCGCCTGGAGGCGGGCGAATTCGACGAGGGCTTCTTCCCGACCGACCACGAGTTGACCGAGACCTACGAGGTCAGTCGCCACACGGTCCGCGAGGCGGTGCGCCACCTCAACAAGACCGGGTTGCTCAAACGGGAGCGCGGTCGCGGGACCGTCGTCAACCGGGCCGAGTTCGAGCAGTCGCTCGGCACCCTCTACAGCCTCTACCAGTCGGTCGAGTCGACCGGCGTGCAACAGGACAGTGAGGTACTGCAGTTGGAGGTCGTCGCCGACTCGGTCGCGGCCTCCCACCTCGGCGTGGCCGAGGACGCCGAGCTCGTACTGCTTGCCCGGCTGCGACTCGCCGGCGGGCAGCCCTTGGCCGTCGACCGGGCCTGGCTGCCCCGGGCGCTGGCGGAGCCGCTGCTCGGGGTCGACTGGTCACACACGGCGCTGTACCAGGAGCTGGCCCGGATCGGCAGCCCGGTGCCGAACCAGGGCTGGGAGCGGCTGACCCCCGTCGTCCCGGCCCCCGGTGACCGGGCACTCCTCGACCTTCGCAAGGGCGACGCCGCCTTCTTCCTCGAGCGCCTCGGCACCAACGACGGGGCGCCGATCGAGTGGCGGACCACGCTCATCCGGGGCGACCGGTTCCGCTTCGTCAGCGACTGGACCGCCGGGTCACGCAGCAGTCTCCAACCCGACCCCGCCTGAACCGACGACAACCGGGCGGTATCAGCGTGCGGAGCGGGCGACGCAACTAGAGTCTGCGAGTCAAACGGCCCGAACGGGGGCCGGCCGGGTGCACGAGGAGACGACCATGCCGGGAAGTGGCGAGATCTACAAGCGCAAGGACGGGAAGTGGGCCTTCCGGGTCAAGGCGTCGAACGGCCAGATCGTGGCCACCGACGGCGGCCAGGGGTATGCGGACAAGAAGCGGGCGTCGGACACGTTGACCAAGCTGCTCGGCGGCACCTACGACGGTCCGATCAAAGAAGTCGACGGCTGACGTCGGCGGTCGTTCGTTTCGCCGCAACGGCCGGCCGACCACCACCTCACGTCTGGTGCGACCGGATGGCGCTCGGCCGTCCGGTCGTGTCGCGTACGGCTGTCGACTCACCTTGACCGACCCCCGAAAGGGCCGTACATTCTGACTTTCGGGCCCGTGAGGGGTCGGGTCCGCAGGCTGCACCGGGGAACACCGCACCCGGATGCGCACGAGAAGAGGAGGACCGGATGGTCCGGATGGGTTTCCTGCTCGACAGCGACAACTGCATCGGCTGCCACGCCTGCACGGTGGCCTGCAAGAGCGAGCACGACGTGCCCCTCGGGGTCAACCGGACCTGGGTCAAGTACATCGAGACGGGTAGCTTCCCCGACGTCGCCCGCAAGTTCAACGTCATGCGCTGCAACCAGTGCGACGACGCGCCATGTATGACGATCTGCCCGACATCGGCCCTCTACCGGGCCGAGAACGGGGTCGTCGACTTCCAGGACGACGACTGCATCGGCTGCAAGTCGTGCATGAACGCCTGCCCGTACGACGCGCTCTACATCAACCCGGAGACCAACACCGCCCACAAGTGCAACATGTGCAACCACCGGCTCGAGGTCGGGCTGGAGCCGTCGTGCCAGATCGTGTGCCCGACCGAGG
>JBCCVL010000332.1:0-2982 GCA_039195375.1 Actinomycetota bacterium | reverse complement strand
TTCGTCGGTCGTGAGCCGGAGCTGGCCTTCCTGGAGTCGCAGGCGGCGATGGCCGTCGAGCTCGGCACGGCCCAGCTGTCGATCGTGGTCGGCGAGGCCGGCATGGGGAAGTCGCGCCTGGTCGACGAGGCGGTCGTTCGCCTGGCCGAGCGGTTCGACAGCATGGCCCTCAAGGGTCGCTGTGTCGCCTACGGCGAGGCCAACGTGTGGTGGCCGATCGGTGAGGTGTTGCGCAGGCTCTACGATCTCGATCCCGAGCTCGGGCCGGAGGCGACGGAGGCCGCACTCGGCAACGCCCTCGGCCAGCGCTTCGGCCAGGGTGACCCCGAGGTCGCCCGGTGGATGGTGGCGCTCCGCCACGCCCTCGGCCATGACACACCCCTGCGGGGCGGCGACCGCAACCGCAACCGGGCCGAGGTGTCGCTTGCCGTGTCCAACGTGCTCGAACACGAGCTGCGTCGCCGGCCGGTCACCCTGGTGCTGACCGACATGCACTGGGCCGCCAACGCCGTGTGGTCCCTGATCGACCATCTGCTCGGTGAGCTGGCCCGCTACCCGCTGTTGATCCTCCTGTCGGCCGACTCGTTGGACCGGTCCGAGGTGGTCGATGGTCGCCACGGGACCGGCGTGCTCCGCCTCGGTCCGCTCGGGGCCGAGGCGTCGCGTCAACTGCTCCGCGAGATCGGGGCCGACCTGCCAGACCTGACGGTCGATGCGCTCGTGCAGCGCTCGGGTGGCAATCCGTTCTTCCTCGAGGAGCTGGCCGGCCTGGTGACCAGCGGTGGTCTGATCGAAGGCGAGCTGGCCGGCGACATCGGCCAGCTGCCGGGCACGTTGCGTGGCATCGTGGCCGCCCGGCTCGATGCACTCGAGGCCGACCAGCGGGCCCTGATCGAAGACGCCTCGGTGCTCGGGCGGTCCGGTTCGATCGTCGGGCTGAGCAGCCTGGCTCGCGAGGTTCGCGGGGTCGACTCGATCGACGAGCCGCTGGCCGACCTCGTCGATCTGGACCTGCTCGCCGTCAGCGGCGGACGCTACGAGTTCCGGTCCGACCTGGTCCGCGACGTCGCCTATGGCACGTTGACGAAGACCACCCGCGCCCGACGCCACGTCGGGATCGCCACGTTCCTCGAGAACAGCCTGACGAGCCGCCCCCGCAACTCGATCATCGTCGCCATTGCCGAGCACTACCGTTCGGCGGCTCAATTGGTCGACGAGCTGTCGCTGATCCCGGGGATCGACCGGGACCGCGTCGTCGAGCGTGCGCTGGTGTGGCTGCGGCGAGCGGCCGACCGGGCCGAAGAGGTGGGCGAGCCGGCGCAGGCCGCCCGTTGGTACGACCACGGGGTCGACCTGGCCACGTCGGTCGATGCCGGCCGGGAGACGCTGGCCGGTTTCCTGTTCGGCCGTGCCCAGGCCCGCTGCGAGGTCCACGAGCTCGGTGGGGCTCGGGCCGACCTCGACCGCCTCGAGCCCTTGATCCAGGGTGATCCGGTGATGGCGGCCCGGGCGCTGGTCGTTCGTGGTGACGTCGATCGGAAGGCCGGCGATCTCGATCGGGCCGCCAGCGAGCTCCGCGAGGCGGCCGACCGGTTGGCGGTGTTGGCGGTGCCGGGTGAGCAGGCGCTGGCGCTCCGGTTGCTCGGGATCACCGAGATGGAGCGCAACGACGATTCGCTCGCCCATCAGGCGCTCGATTCGTCGCGCCAGGTCGCGGCCCGAGCCGGCGACAACCGCTCCGAGGCCTGGGCGCTGCAGAGCCTGGCCTGGCACGCCTTCGTTCGGGGTGACGTGCACTCCGCCGACGATCTGATCAACCAGGCGACTGACATCTTCGCCGAGTTGGGCGACCGTGGTGGTCTGGCCTGGACTCGGGGGCTGCAGGCGTGGGTCGGGTTCCACCTCGGTCAGTGGGATCGGGCCAGGGAGCTGGCGGCGACGGTATTGCCCGAGGTGCGGCGCCGTGGCGATCCGTGGGGCGAGTCGATCATGCTCAACCTGTCGGCGTCGTTGGCGCTGTGGAGCGGGCATGCCCGGGAGGCGCAGGAGTTGGCCCGCCAGGCCCAGTCGGTGGCCGAGCGGGCCGAGGTCCACAGCCTGGTCATCCAGTCGATGGCGTTGGAGGGGCGGGCGATGGTGTCGCTCGGTCGGATCGACGACGGCACGACGTTGCTGGAGCGGGCCTTCCTCACGGCCGAGCGCCTCGGCGACGTGAACGCCCGCCGGCTTGCCGTGATCTCGAACTGTGCCTCCGCTGCCCGCTTGGGGGAGCCGGAGCGGGCGATCCGCTGGGCCGCCCGGTTCGACGGGATCCACGAGAACCCGGCCGCCGTCGGCGAGACGGACCTGGCCGTTTCGGTCGCCCTGGCGCTGTTGCAGCGGGGGGCCGTCGCCGAGGCGGCGACCCAGCTCGACTGGCAGGGCGAGGCCGAGGGGGCGAGTGGGCGCTACGAGGAGGCGGTGGCCGCAGTCCTCGCCGTGATCCAGGGTCGGCACGAGGATGCGGAGCGGGCGGTTCGGAGCGTGCTGGCGGGGCCGTCGACGTACCTCGACCGCAATCTGGCGTGGTCGGCGCGGGCGTCGTCGAGGTTCCGGCTGGGGGATCGGGAGGGGGCCGAGGAGGCGCTGGCGTCGGCCCGAGCCGAGCTGCGACCGACCGACGACCAGATCAGCCGGCTGCTGCTCGGTCTCGTCGCTGCGCTGTGTGGTCAGGGTGGCGTCGACGAGGCACAGCAGCGGCTTCGCAGTGCCGGGCTCGACCCAACGGGTTGGTGGACGGTCTGGGCGCTCGCCACCGACCGCCGTCCCGCCGAGATCTGATCGGTCTGTCGCCGACGGCTTGTCGCCTCTGATCCCGGGCCGACCGATGGTCGGCGCCGATGTCGGTTCGTCCCGCCGCCGGCTGACCGAGCTGTCTCGTCCTCGTCGCCGCACTGCCCGCTGTTCCCGTCTCGCTCCGACTCGCCTCGCAGCGACAGTGCC
>JBCCVL010000331.1:0-2989 GCA_039195375.1 Actinomycetota bacterium | reverse complement strand
TAGCCGAACGACGGCGGTCCCGGCTCGACCGTCCTGGTCACCAGGTTGGCCCAACGGCACAGGTGCTGCCTGGTCTCCCGTGGATCGATGATCTGCTCGACCTCGAAGTACTCCGCCGAGCGGTGCGGTGAGCGGACCCGGTTGAGCCGTTCGGTGATCTCGGCCAGCAGGCCCTCCGGGTCCTCCGAGTCGGCCAGCTCCTGCTTGTAGGCGACCTCGATCCCACCCTCGATCGGCAGCGACCCCCAGTCACCGGACGGCCAGGCGTAGCGGAAGCTGCGGGTCCCCGGCTGTTTGTTGGCGGCGCCGGCCACCCCGAACGCCTTGCGGACGACCACGCAGGCGAACGGCGACGACAGCTGGCCGAGTGCCGCCAGTGCCGTGGAGCCGAGTCGGATCGTGCCCGCCTCCTCCGACTCCTTGCCGATGAGGAACCCGGGGCAGTCCTCGAAGTGGACAACCGGCAGATGGAACGTCGAGGCCAGGTCGAGCAGGCGGATGAGCTTGCGACAGCCATCAGCGGTCCAGGCCCCACCGTAGACGTACGGATCCTCGGCGAAGACGGCCACGGGATGTCCGTCGAGCCGAGCCAACCCGCAGATCATCGAACGACCCCACCGGCGACCGATCTCGAAGAAGGAGTCCTCGTCGAGCACCGAGGCCAGGATCTCCCGCATCTTGTAGACGCGGCGCGGCTCCCTCGGCACGATCGAGAGCAACCGCTCGTCGGTCCGGTCGGGGTCGTCGGTCGGCTCACCCCGTGGCGGCAGCTCCCAGGCGTTGTCCGGCAGGTACGAGAGGAACCGGGCGGCGGCGGCGAAGGCCTCCTCCTCGGAGTCGACCACGTCGTCGATGGCGCCGTTGGCGGTGTGGATGTCGGCGTGGCCGAGCTCCTCCTTGGAGACGTCGCCGAGGCTCGCCCACTCGACCAGGGCCGGGCCGGCGATCATCATCTGGGCGATGTCGCGCACGATGACCGAGTAGTGGGAGGTGGCCACCCTGGCCGCCCCGATGCCGGCAACCGACCCGAGGGCGAGCGACACCGACGGGGCGACGCTCAGGTGGTTCACCACCAGCTCCCAGCCGCGGACCTCCGGGATGTAGGTCCGGCCGGCCATCTCGATGGTCTTGACCGAGCCACCGCCCCCCATCCCGTCGACCAGGCGGACATGCGGCAGCTTCAGGTCGATGGCGAGGCCCTCGGCCAGGTTCCGCTTCTCCGGGATGGTGGCCTCGTTCGACCCGCCCCGCACGGTGAAGTCGTCGCCCGACACGACCACCGGCCGACCGTTCAGCTCTCCGAGCCCGATCACCAGGTTCGACGGCGTGAAGTCGACGAGGTTGCCGTCGTCGTCGTAGGTGGCGGCGCCGGCGGTCTTGCCGATCTCGCGGAAGCTGCCGTCGTCGAGGATGCGGTCGACCCGCTCCCGGATGGTCAGCTTGCCGAAGTGGTGCTGGCGCCCGACCTTCTCGGGCCCACCCATCCGCTCGGCCAACGCCTCGCGGTCGGCCAGCTCCTCGATCTCCGGTTCCCAACTCATCGTCGGACTCCCCCGTTCGCTCGCTGCGTATCGGTGACCGCTAGCGGTCGACGTAGGCGGTGAAGACGCAGGAGATGCGGGGCTTGTCGCCGCCGGGGACCTCCAGGTTGTGGCGGGACGGCCGCGACGCCGGGTCGGGGAACCTCTCGACCCACGGACCGTTCAGCGCCTCACGGGACGCCTTGGCGTCGTTGACGAAGAACGTGACCTTGACCATGTCGTCCCAGGTGGCGCCACCGGCCTCCAGCATCTGGCCCATGTGGGTGAACAGGTTCTCGATCTGGGCGTCGAGGCCATCGGGCATGTTCCTCGTGCCCGGATCGAAGGCGGGGATGATGCTCGACTCGATCAGCGGTCCACAGCGGGTGGCCGACGGGATCGGGTTCTGGTGCGTGAGGCTCTCGATCTCGATCGAGGTGCGGGTCATCGGCTCCGTCCTTTGCTCGGCGGTCGCCCGGCTCGGCCGACCGCTCCGTCCGCCCGCACCCTACTGTCGGCTCGCAGCAGCGCCGAATCCGTCAGACGGGCGCGTGCGCTGCCGTCGACCCGGTCCACCGGGCCGCCAGGTGCTCGGCCAGCATCACCGTCGTCAGGTGGGTGTTGGCCCGGACCACGGTTGGCATGATCGACGCATCGACGACCCGGAGGCCGTCGACCCCGAGCACCCGGGCGTCGGTGTCGACCACGGTGCGGGGGTCGTCATCCGCCCCCATCCGGCAGGTGCTGGTGGCGTGCTGGGTGTCACCGGACCGACGCAGGGCCATGGCGTCGAGCTCGTCGTCGGTCGTCCCGGCCGCGAACAGCTCGCGGGGCTGGCCGATGGCCCTGGCGGCGTGGTGGTGGCCGAGGTCGGCCAGCCGGCGGACGCCGTCCCGCATCCGCCGAACGTCGTCCGGATGGGACAACATGTTCTCGGCCACCTCGGGATGCACGGTCGGGTCGGTCGACCGGATCAGGACCGAGCCCGTCGACCGGCACTCGTTGACCCATACGCCGATCATGCCGAGCCCTCCGCCGGCGCCGGCGAGGTGGGACCCGAGGCTGTCGCCGAACCGGTTCATGGCCACGATCAACATGTCGTTCGGCGACACCCCAGCCAGCTCGGACGAGTAGCGGACGCACACGTTGGTGTGGCGGAAGTCGGGCGGCGACACGGCGGCCTGGTCGAGGACGATCGGCAGGAAGACCGCCGGATGGTCCTGGAACCCGAGCCCGACCGGCAGGTCGATCCGGGTGTCGAGGCCGAGCGTCCGGAGGTGGTCGCTCGGTCCGATCCCCGACCGCTGGAGGATCGCCGGCGAGTGCACGGCGCCGGCGGCCAGCACCACCGCCTCGGTGGCGGCGATGTCCTCGACCCGGCCGTCGACCACGGCCCGGACGCCGACCGCCCGGTCGCCGTCGAACAGCACCGAGTCGACGGTGACCCCGCCCCGGATCTCGAGGTTGTC
>JBCCVL010000330.1:0-3034 GCA_039195375.1 Actinomycetota bacterium | reverse complement strand
GCCCCCGACCGAGCCGAACGGGCTCAACCCGCTCACCCGGAGCAGCGCAGCGATGAGGAACGGGGCGGCGGCGAGTACCACCAGCGCCTCCCACCGAGCGGCCGACATCGCCGACACCGTGACCGGGTTGCCGGCGTAGACCAGCGCGGCGACGGCACCGGCCCGGGGGCTGTTCAGCGGTCGGGCCAACCGATAGGCACCGATCGGCCCGATGAACAGCGGCCCGATCACCAGCAGCGTGTCGAACAGCCCGGGCGCCCAGAAGAAGAGGCTGCGGAGCAGGCCGAGCAGCAGCAGCGCGCTCGGGGCGTTGCCGGGACCGCCGGTGCCGACCGTGCGCCAGCCGCCGAGCCACTCCCGCAGGAGCACGCCGGCGCCGGGCACGTCGGGGAACTGTCCGACCGGCACGACGCCGCGGGTGAGCAGGTGGCGGCTGCCGAAGAGCAGGACGACGGCGAGGATGGACCCGATCACGGTGGCGTCACGCACGTTGCCGGAGTCGTCGCCGCTGAACGATGAGCGGACCGATCCCCACATGACGCTGAAGCGGTCCTGGCCGGCACTGAACTGGCCTCGGGAGAACGCCGACAGCCGGGCCGAGCCGCCGGCCTGGCGCTGGGCGATGTCGCGGTCGGACACGCTGCGGGTCCGCTTGATCTGCCGCCGCTTGCGCCGCAGATCGTCCAGGCGGGTCAGGTTCCAGGGGATGGCGCCGAGCACGTCTCGGGCCTGACCCCGCCGCCCGGCCAGGAGCGAGTACAGGCTCTCGACCAGGATCAGGGCGAAGGCGCCGATCACGGTCAGCAGGGACCGCCGGCTCGACGCCGTGGCCAACACGGTGCGGAGCCGATGACGGGTCAGGAGCCGGCGGCGCTCACCCGGGGTGATGCGCTCGGTCATCCCCTCCTGATGCCTGGCCTTGGCCGACGGGACGGCCAGCACCCGGGCGCCGGCGGTCTGGGCCCGCCAGCACAGATCGAGGTCCTCACCCATCGTCTTGATCGTCGGGTCGAACCCGCCGAGGGCGGCGAAGAGGTCGGAGCGGACGAGCTGCACGCCGCCGGGAACGACGAACACGTCGCGGACGGCGTCGTACTGGTCCTGGTCGAACTCGCCCCGCTCGACGAGGTCGGTCATCACGCCGAACCGGTCGGAACCCATGCCCAGCTGCAGGAGGCGGCGGTCGTCGTCCCAGCTGACGAGCTTCGGACCGGCGATGCCGGCGTTGGCCCGGTACAGCTCGCCCATCAGCTCACTGACGCAGTCGGGGGCCAGGGCCACGTCGTCGTGGCAGAAGAGGAGGAACGGGGAGCCGGAGACCAGCTCGATCGACTGGTTGGCGGCGACGCTCCACCCCGGGTCGCCGGCCAACCGGTGGAGGTAGGCCTCGGGCAGCACCTCGGCCACCCGGTCGGCGATCGGCTCCTGGCTGCCGGCGTCGACCACGAGCACCGACAGGTTCTCGTAGTCCTGCTGGCCGAGGGAGGCCAGGGTCTCGGCGAAGTGGGCACCCGGGTCGCAGGCGACGACGACGGCGACAACGGCCGGGGCGTCGACGATCTCGTCTGGCGGGGCCGGGGCGGAGGGACCGCGGGCACCGGCGTCGACGCCGACGATGGCGGGGACCGGTCCGCTCCCCTCGATCGGTTGGCCGCTGTCGGTCATCGAGTCCTTCTTCGCACCCGTACGGGGGACGGGTGAGCGACGGGTGTCCCCCATCGGCGCCCGCCGCCGACGACGTGGGAGTTCGAGGCCGGTGGGACCTCCTGAATCAGCGTTGGTGACGGGACACCCACGAGGTCAGCATGCTACTCGCTCACGGGGTCCAACTGGGTGCCCCCCACCATCCTCTGCCCGACGGTGACGACGGTCATCGACGCCGGCCGGCATCCCGCTCGGTGCCTGGGCGGCCGGTATGCTCACCCTCTGTGACCCATCCCGCCTGCGTATCCCGGCGTCACCGGTGAGGGCCCTGATCACCGGGGCCGGCGGTTTCGTCGGTCCCCACCTGGCCGACCACCTGCGGGCGTCCGGTGACGACGTCGTGCCGATCGACGTCGACAACGGGCCAGACCTGCGGGACCGTCTCGGCTGGGCCGACACGGTGGCCGGGGTCGGCCCGGACGTGATCTACCACCTCGCCGGGTGGAGCGACGTCGGCGGGTCCTGGCAGGACCCGTTCACCACGTTCGAGGTGAACGTGATGGGGGCGATCTCCGTGCTGGAGGCGGCCCGCCTGGCCGGCACCGGGCGGGTCGTGCTGGTCTCGAGCGCCGACGTCTACGGCACCGTCGGGGCCGAGGACCTGCCGATCACCGAGCAGCACCCGGTCCGCCCTCGCTCCCCCTACGGGGCGTCGAAGGAGGCGACCGAGGCGGCCGCCGCCCAGTACCACCGGGGACACGGGCTCGACGTGGTCGTCGTCCGCCCGTTCAACCACATCGGCCCAGGTCAGAGCCCCCGCTTCGCCGCCCCGGCGTTCGCCTGCCAGATCGCCGAGGCCGAGGCCTCGGACTCCGGCGACCCGGTCCCGCTCCGGCACGGCGACCTGAGCCCCGAGCGCGACCTCACCGACGTGCGCGACGTCGTGCGGGCCTACCGGCTGTTGGCCGAGACCGGCGAGGCCGGACAGACCTACAACGTGTGCTCCGGCCGAGCGGTGGCCATGCACACGGTGCTCGATACGCTCCTGGCGCTCAGCCCTGCTCCGATCCGACCAGAGGTCGACCCGGCCAGGCTGCGGCCGGTCGAGGTGCCGGCCCTGCGGGGCTCGCCGGACAAACTGGCCGAGGCCACCGGGTGGGCGCCCGGCATCGAGCTGGACCAGACCCTGCGAGAGGTCCTCGACGATGCGAGGAACCGGGTCGGTGGCGGGACCGAGCCGCCGTTGCCCACCGGCCGGCCGAGCGCAGGCTAGCGTTGGACGGCTCGGGCATTCGATCGATGGCGGTCACGACGGGAGTCTCCCCATGAGCAAACGAGCGTTGATCACCGGCCTGACCGGCCAGGACGGCTCCTACCTGGCCGAGTTCCT
>JBCCVL010000329.1:0-3045 GCA_039195375.1 Actinomycetota bacterium | reverse complement strand
GTCGCCGACCTCGAACCAGAACTCGATCTCGGCGCTGTCGACCTCGAAGTCGGCCGCATGCTCGACACCGGCCGGGACGTGGTACCACTCACCCGGCCCGTAGGTGGTGACCTCACCGCCCATGGTCAGCACGAGCCGTCCTCTCGTGATCACGCCGACGTTGTCGGTCGGGTGGCGATGGGATGCGATCGACGTGCCGCCCGGATAGCTGGCGAACAACACGTCACCGCGGTCGGACCCGAGCCGGAAGGCGTCGAACGGGCCGTCGAAGGCCGGCAGGGCCCGGATCTCGGGCGGGAAGTGCTCGCTCGGATCGCTCGCTCCGCTGCTCATCGGGTGGTCCTCTCCGTCTGACGGCTCCGTCGTCGCTGCCGCCGTGTCTACGCTGTGACGCCATGGACGCTAGCGAGGCCGGCCGCCGTTTGGCCGAACGCCACCGGGTGCTCGACCCGCCGGACGGGGTCGACGAGGCACGCTCGCTGCTCAACTACGCCGAGGCGCCCCACACCGGTGACTGGACCCTCCGCTCGGCCCTCGTGCGGCTGGCCCAGGCCGATCCGGCCAGGGTCGGGTCCCTCCTCCGGGCGATGCGTCGACTCGACGCACCGCTCCACCACGTGGCCAGGTCCCTCCAGCGCCGACCGGCCGGCAGCCGGCAACCCGGGCCCGGCGCCAGCCACATCGACGTGATGGCCGAGCCCGGCGGTGACACGGCACAGACCGTCGCCGACGTCCGTATCGCCGACGTGGCCCGAGCGGTCGCCGCCGGCTTCGACGAGCGCTCGGTCGTCGACGGCTACGCCGGTGTCGCCCCGCTCGACCAGGAGGAGCGGCGTGCGGTGCCGCTCCTCGTGCTGGCGGTCGAGTTCGACGGTCTGGCCCGCGAGCTGGCGGCCTGGGCCGACGCCGGGGCCGTCGATCCGCCACTGGCGCGGGTCGAGGCGGTCACCGCGCACGTCTGGCGGCGGTTGGACGAGCTCGGGGTACCCGAGGAGACGATGCCCCAACGGGGCCAACGGTCCAGGGGCTGAGCCGGACCGGCGACGCCGGCCGGGCCGCAGGTGTCACGCGGTGTCGTCTGCGGCGGCCTTCGACACGGACTGGCCGGTCACGAGGGCGGCGAGGGCGACGATGACCACGGCCATGCCGCCGAACTGGAGGGCGACGACCGGTTCGCCGAGGAAGACCCAGGCCAGCAAGGTCGATGTGACGGGGATGGCCAGCGTGAGCGTCGAGCCGAGCCAGGCCGGGATGTGACCGAACGCCCAGTTCATCAGCATGTGTGAGGTGAACCCCGGGCCGATCGACAGGATGACGAGCCACAGCCAGGCGTTCGGTGACGGTGCATCGAAGACCTGACCCGATCCGATGGCAAACGGGGTGGCGACCAGCGCAGCGATCAGCGCCGTCGCCCCCGTGTACTGGGACGAGTCGATCGTGTCGCGGGTCAGCTTCGAGAACACGAAGTACAGCGTCCAGGCGACCACGGTGACGACCGAGAGGAGGTCACCGGCCAGGCTCCACTCCGGTAGACCGCTCGAGCCGAACAGCACGATCGCCACCCCGACCAGCGCCACCAGGGCGAGCCCCCAGTCGGCCCGTCGGGGTCGCTCGCCGAACAGCCGGCCGGCGATGAGCAGCATGATGACCGGCTGGCACGACCCGATCACGGTGGCGTTGGCCACGGTGGTCAGCCGGATGGACACGAAGAACAGCATGATGTCGGCGCCGAGCGAGAGCCCCCCGCCGAGCGACGCCCGGATCGACGACCGACGGAGCGGCGTGCCCCGCACCTGGAGGAACACCAGCACGATGGCGGCGTAGATCCACATGCGCCAGAACACGACGGCGAGCGGCCCGAGCTCGTCGATCCCCTTGGCGATGACCCCGGATGCGGCCCAGCCGACCATGGCCAGCGCCGCGGCGGGGAGACCGCGGGGATCGGCGGTCCTGGCGTCGGCGACGGCGGTCATCGCCGGGTCCGCACCGGCGATCGTCGGGTCGCCGCCACCGGGTGCGACACCGTCCGGGTGCCTGGCACCGTGATCGAGTCGGTCACCGCGCAAGCCTGCCAGGCCCGGGTCGAGCGGTCGAACCACGGACCGTCGAAGCCCCGACGATGAGACGCCCGGTCGGGCACGCCCGCTCGGCGGTGGTGGACTCGCTCCGGTCCAGTTCGGCCCGGGTCGTGCCGACAGCTAGCGGAGGAACCCGATCGTCGACCGAGGGGCCGTCACCATGAAGCGAACGCCGATCGTGCTGCTGGCCGTGCTCGGCCTGCTGTTGGCCGCCTGTGGCGCCGACGTCGAGATCGAGACGACCGCCGATCTGCCGGACTCCGACGTCGGCGTCGACGGCTCGGTCGACGGCGATCCGGCCGAGCGTGGCACGGCCTCCGGGACCCTTCGATCGGCGTTGCTCGGGCCGGCGCTCGACCGGGTCGGTGGCGCCGGTTCGGCCCGCTTCGAGGGCACGACCACGGTCGTCGGCGTCGCCGGCGCCGTCGGCAACGGCGTGGCCGGCGAGTTCACGATGACCTTCGCCGGCTCCTTCGACGCCGGGTCCGATGCATCGGAGGTCTCGGTCGACCTCAGCGACCTGTTCTCGGATGCGGCCGCCGCCGACCCGGGGGCCGACGTGCTCGGGGGCCTGTTCACCGAGCCGCTCCGGACGATCACCGTCGGCGAGACCACGTGGGTCCGCTGGGGCCTCCTCGCCATGTTCGGCGGAGACGACCGCTGGCTCGAGAGTGACACGTCCGACCGCTCGATGGCGGCCGAGTTCGGCCTCGGTCCGATCGGCTCACCGCTGTCGCTGCTCGAGCGCCTGGCCGACGCCGAGGCCGACGTCGAGGTCGTCGGAACCGAGGACGTGCGAGGGGTCACGACCACCCGTCACCGGGCGGTCGTCGACGTCGCCAGCTTGGCCGCGCCGCTGAGCGACGAGCAGCGGGCGGCGCTCGAGGACGATCTCGGCGCCCCGGTCGTCGGCCGCTACCTGCTCGAGGTCTGGATCGACGACGACGAGCTCGTCCACCGCTTCGAG
>JBCCVL010000328.1:0-3048 GCA_039195375.1 Actinomycetota bacterium | reverse complement strand
GCTCGTCCTCGGCGAGGGGATCACCGTCCGGGTCGGGATCGAGCCAGGCCTCTACGGAGGCTCGGGATCCGACCACCTGTGCGACCCGCAGCTGATCGCCGAGTTCCTGGCCCAGTCACCGGACAAGGCGGCGGCGTGGGCAGACGCCGCCGGCATCGAGGTCGACGGGATCGAGTCGTTCCTCGATGGCCTCACCCCGGTCCACCTGCAGGCCGACACGTGGGTCACCAACCACGGGTTCCGTGACGGGGCGGCCACCCCACGACAGTCGATCCTCCAGGCCGGGACGATGGTCCTGGTCGACGAGTTCGGTGTGCCCCGGGTCCGGTGCAGGTGCGGCAACCCCCTCCAGCCGCCGCAGATCCCCGACGATCGCAGCTCGGTCGAGTACGTCGGCGAGCCATGGTCCGGCTTCGACCCCGAGAACCTCCTGTCGATCGAGCCAGGCGCCGAGGCGGTCGAGTGGTTCGAGGTCGTCCGGCTCGAGGACGGTCGTGTGGTGGTGCGGCCGGTCGGTTCGGTCGGCGACGCCGACGCCACCGTCGACCCGGACGGGGACTGGGTGCCGGTGCTCGACCTGCGGTTGCCGTCCGGTGCCGTCGTCGGCGATGGGCCGTTCGCCCTGCCGGAGCTGACCTCGGCGGCCACGCCGATCGAATACGAGACCTCGGGTCCCTGCCGGGTCGTCGGCGGCGAGCTGGTGCTGACGGGCGAGGGACGGTGTGTGCTCTCGGCCCGGTCGGCCCCCGGCGCTCCGTGGGCGCCGCTCGACGTCGAGTACCGGATCGACGTCGGCCGCCAGGAGCAGGAGATCCGGGTGGCCGACATCGAGACCCTCGACCTGGCGGACGGGGCGACCGACCTGGCCGCGGTGGCCGATTCGTTGCTGCCGCTGTCCTCGGAGGTGTCCGGGCCCTGCACGATCGACGGGACCGTGCTGGTCCCGGTCGGGGTCGGTACCTGCGAGGTCACGCTGTCCCAGGACGGCAACGACGGCTGGGCGCCGGCCCCCGACCGGGTCCTGACCATCGAGATCACCGACGATCCCGATCTCCAGCCGGTCGAGATCGCGCTCGACCTGCCGACCACCGTCCGACTCGGCGCCGACCCGTTGACCCTGACCGCCGTCACCAACCCCGACCGCCCGGTCGACTTCGTCGCCGCCGGGGCCTGCTCGTTGGTCGGGGCCGACCGGCTCGTCTTCGACACCGTCGGCGAGTGTGAGGTCATCGCCGTCGCCGACGGCGGATCGGGCTACCGGCGGGCGGTGGCCCGATCGGTGCTCACGGTGACCGCCGGTGCGCAGACCCTCGGTCTCGGCGGCATCCCCCGCACCGCGGTGGTCAGCAGCACCGCCGTCCCGCTGCCGGCCACCAGCTCGGCCGGGCTGGCGATCACCTATACCGTGACCGGGCCGTGCCGGCTCGGAGCGGGCGGTCTGCAGTTGACCGGTCCCGGCTCGTGCGTGGTCGATGCATCGGCCCCCGGCAACGCCGAGACCGAGCCGGTCGACCAGCGACTGACGATCACCGTGACCGAGGCCCCGACCGTCGAGCGTCGCGCACAGACGATCACCTTCGCCCAGCCCGGGGCCCTGCAGGTCGGCGGAGCCGGCATCCGCCTGACCGCAACCGCCAGCTCGGGCCTGCCGGTCGCGCTGACCGTCACCGACGGCGACTGTCGACTGAGCGCCGGCTCCCTCACCCCCGGCGGGGCCGGGCGCTGCACCGTCGTGGCCAGCCAGCCGGGCAACGCCGAGGTCGAGCCCGCCGAACCGGTGACCAGGACCGTCACCGTCGCCCGGCTGACCCCGACGCTCACCGTCGCCATCGGCGGTGGATCGGCCACCGAGATGGTCGAGGGCGAGCGCCGGACGGTGACGGCGACGGTGTCGTCTGGACCGGCGGCCGTCATCACCTCGACGACCGGGCCCTGCTCGGCGAGCGGACCGGATCAGATCCGGGCAGACGGGACGGCCGGCACCTGTCGGGTGACCGTTGCCGCCGCCGGCGATGCCGACCACGATCCCGTCTCCCGCAACGTCACCATCCGGGTCAAGGTCCGCCAGCGGATCGATCTCCAGCTGCCGGTCGGCTCGATCCCCGTCGGCGGGCGGGTCCAGCCGCAGGCCACCAGCTCCGCCGGGCTGACGGTCACGCTATCGGCCAGCCCGGCCGCGATCTGTGGCGCCGACGGCGCCAACGTCGTCGGCCGGGCCCCCGGTCGGTGCACGATCACCGCCACCGCCCCGGGCAACGACGAGGTCACCGCCGCCAGCGCAACCGCCGTCCTCGACGTCGAGGCGCTCCGGGTCCCCGAGGTCACGATCACCGCCCCGGCGACGATGACCGTCGGTGAGGCGGTCGTCGTCCGGGCCACCTCGAGTGAGCCCGGCGCCGCGATCACGATCACCGCGAGCGGTGCGGCCTGCGACGATCGGGGCAACGGCTCGGTCGCCGCCGTTGCCCGGGGCACCTGCACGGTCACCGCCAGCCACCCGGAGACCCCCGGGGCCCAGGCCGGGTCCGCCCGGGCCACCATCGAGGTGATCGGTCAGGACGACGCCATCGACTTCGACTGCATCGGACCGTGTGAGCTGTCCCAGCAGGTCCCGGCCAGGGTCGCCATCGTCAGCCGCTCGGGGCTGGTGCCCGAGGCCAGCGTGTCCGGCCCCTGCGTGATCACCGGAAGCCGCACCGGTCCGGGATCTCGTGAGGTCACGATCGCCGCCGATGGGGTCGGGACCTGCAACCTGTCCGCCCAGACCAACGGTGACGCAAGCTGGAATCCCGCATCGGCGTCATTGACCCTCGCCGTCGTCGGCCAGCCGGTCTCACTCTCGTTCGACCTCGGGGCCCCGCTCACGGTCGGCGAACAGCGTTCGTTCCGGATCATCCACCCGATCCCGCCGGACGTGGTGGTGGTCGAGGCCCAGGGGTCGCCGACCTGCAGCGTCGACGTCGACGGGACCGGCCGTCAGGGGATCGTCGTCGGCCGGGCCACCGGGCTCTGCGTGGTGACGATCCGGGTGTCCGGTGAGGGCTACGC
>JBCCVL010000327.1:0-3060 GCA_039195375.1 Actinomycetota bacterium | reverse complement strand
GTTGCGGTCCGGGCGCATACCGGCCATGCCGTGGCAGCCGATGCCGCCGCCGGCCTCGGACCCTTCGGGCACAACGGTCGACGTGTTGTGGGGGCAGCCCGAGCAGAATCCGGCGAGGCGGGAGGCACCGTCGGGGTCGGCCGCAGCCAGCGGGATCAGTGTCTTCTCCCGCGGCCCGGCGGCCACGGCGTCGACCCCGAACCGCTCGACCAGGTACGGCCGGAGGAGGCGGGTGATCGCATCGACGTCCATCTCCCCGTGGCCGGGGAACCAGGGCGACCCGTCGGCCTTGCGCTTGCCGAGGATCCGGGGCGAGCCCGTCATCCGGTAGAGGGCATCGCGGGCGAGCATCTCGACGAAGGCCCGCTTCTCCTCGACGACCACGATCGTGTCGAGACCGTTGGCGAACGCCTGCAGCGACCCCGGTTCGAGCGGCCACAGCACGGCCGGCTTGTAGATCCGGATCCCCCGGCGTCGCAGGGTGGCCTCGTCGAAGCCGAGCCGTTCGAGGGCGGCGAGCAGGTCGTAGTAGGTCTTGCCGGCGGCGACGAAGCCGAGGCGGGCCTGGGTGGTGTCGATGGTCGAGCGGTTGAGCCGGTTGTGGGCCACGAACAGCTCGGCGGCCCGGACCCGCCCCTCGTAGACCTCCTGCTCCATGTCGACGGCGAACTGGCCGTAGAGCCGGTCCTCCTGCGTGTGGGCCCACGACCGACCGTTCCACTCCCCGTCGGTCGGACGCTCCGGTCGGACCCGGCCGGGTCCGACCCGGATCGTCGAGTACCCGTCGGCCACGTTGGTCACGATCTTCAATGCCGACCACAGGCCGGAGTAGCGGGACATGGCATACCCCCAGCGGCCGTAGTCGGCCACCTCCTGCACGCTGCCCGGGTACAGGATCGGCGTCTGCAGATCGAGCAGGGCGAACTCCGAGCCCGAGGCCAGGGTCGACGACTTGGAGGCGGGATCGTCGCCTGCCACCAGCAGCACGCCGCCCTTCGGGTCGGTGCCGGACACGTTGGCGTGGCGGAGGGCATCGCCGGAGCGGTCGACGCCAGGAGCCTTGCCGTACCACATGCCGAGCACACCGTCGTAGCGGCCCTCCCAGTTGGCGTTGGCCAGCTGTGAGCCCCAGATCGCCGTGGCACCGAGGTCCTCGTTGAGGGCGGGCAGGAAGGTGATGTCGTTGTTCTCCAGCTCCGTCTTGTTCGACAGCATCAGACTGTCGACACCGCCGAGGGGCGACCCCCGGTAGCCGCTGACCAGGGCGGCGTTGCGGAGCCCGTCGCGCCGGTCGGCCCGGAGCTGGTCGAGCAGCACCCGGAGAAGCGCCTGGACGCCGGAGAGGGCGATGTCCCCCTCGTCGATCCGGAACCGGTCCTCGAGCTTGAAGTCGATCAGCGACATGCCGTCGATTTCAGCACGAAGAGCCGGCCGACGGCGAGTGGGATGGGCCGACTCCGGTTCCGACGGCGAGCCGGTCGGCTGGATCGGTCGACGCCGTCCCGACCATCGTCGGCGCCGCGGCCACTCAGCGGCTGGCCGGCCCGAGCCGTTGCGACATCCGGTCGAGGCTGTCGAGGGCGTCGGTCAGCGCACCCCGGAGCGATGCCAGTTCGCAGCGCACCTCGTCGAGCTTGTCATCGGCCGGCGATTCACCCCGGCCGTCGACCAGCCACGATGGACTGACCCCGAGCACGTCGGCCAGCCGGTCGAGGTGGTTCGGTCGAGGGCTGGATCCGCCGTTCTCCCAGCGGCGAACCGTGGCCGATCGCACGCCGAGATGATCGCCGAGCTCGTCCCGGCCGAGGCCGGCCCGCCGCCTGGCCTCGGCGATGCGGACGCCGACCTCACCAGGCGAGTCGGGGGCGGCGTCGGAGGCCGGCGGCTCGTCGAGCACGATCACGTCGGTCGTCTGGTCGGCGACGAGGCGGTCGGTTGCGCCTGGGGTCGCCGTGGCGACAGTGGTCGGCTCGGGCCCGTCTGCGGCGGACGAAGGCATGGAGCTCCTCGGTTCGGTTGCGGCGGTTCCCCACCGTAGCCCGATCGCCCGGACGGGTCGGGTTTCCGGTCTCCACGTGATCTCCATGTCCCCTCCAAGGCCGGCGGCCGGATCTGGCTCAGAGTGGGAGACGTACCGGAACCGACCCGGTGCTGGCCACACGGCCACCGACACGAACGGAGCAGACCATGTCCTTCCCCACCTTCGCCACCAGGGTTCCCGCCTACTTCCTCGGCCGTCCCCGCGAGGTCTACGCACCCCGCTACGGCACCCCGAAGCGGGCCGAGGTCATCGAGCTGGGCAATCGCACCGGCAACGAGGCCATGCGGCTGCGGGCGGTGGCCTAGTCACGACCACCACTCGACGATCATGCAGACATCCCGATCGGGGACCGGCGACCAGGTCGGTCCCCGATCCGCGTCCGGTCGCCCCACCCGGCACGACCCTCTAGGCTCGCCGACCATGGCCAGCTGGGACGGCTATCACCTCGACGTCGAGGCCCGCCGACTCGGCGGGCCGAGCGGCGACATCCACGTCGAGCCGCAGGTGTTCGACGTGCTGGCCCTGCTCGTCGACCAGCGTCAGCGCGTCGTCTCCAAGGCCGAGCTGCTCGAGGAGGTCTGGGGCGACCAGTTCGTGTCCGAGTCGGCGCTGACCACCAGGATCAAGCAGGCCCGCAAGAGCCTGGACGACGACGGGCGCACCCAGCGCTACATCCGCAACGTGCACGGGCGCGGCTACCAGTTCGTCGGTCAGCTCGACGACGACTCCGGCACAACGGCGACCCGAGCCGTCGCCAGCACGGTCGTCGGTCGGACCGTCGAGCTGGCCAGGGAGATCGCCGTCGACGACGACTTCCCGTTCGTCGGCCGCAGCGAGGAGCTCGACCGTGCCGCCGGAGCCATCGCCGCAACGGCCGGGGGCGGCGACCCGGCGCTCGTCGTCATCGCCGGGACCCCCGGCGTCGGCAAGTCCCGCCTGGCGGTCGAGGTGCTGGAACGGGCCAAGGCCGACGGTGCCGTCGTCGGCGCTGGCCGCTGCGAGCGTCAGGTGACCTCGGC
>JBCCVL010000326.1:0-3122 GCA_039195375.1 Actinomycetota bacterium | reverse complement strand
GTCGGGGCCGTGGTGACATCGGCCACGGGGCCGAGGTTGTCGTTGAATCGCCGCTCAGCCGCGCTTATGCTCCAAGTGAGCACACTAATACTCACCACGAGCATTATTGAGTGAGCGGCACGCCAAGGAGAACGACATGGCCCCGACCCCGGTGCATCTGCAGCCGAACCCCCTCGACCGGGCCCGAGCCCTCACGCCTGAGCTGGCGTGGGGAACGGCCGACGACGACATCGCCGCCATCGAGCGGCTCAAGCGTGAGCGGAACGCCATCGTGCTGGTCCACAACTACATGACGCCGGACGTCTTCCACGGCGTCGCCGACGTCCAGGGCGACTCGCTCGGTCTGGCCAGGCAGGCGGCCGAGACCTCGGCGGACGTGATCGTGATGGCCGGCGTGCACTTCATGGCCGAGACGGCCAAGATCACGTGCCCGGACAAGACCGTCCTGATCCCCGACCTCGAGGCCGGCTGCTCGCTGGCCTCATCGATCACGGCCGACGACGTGCGTCGGCTCCGGGCCGGACACCCCGGCGTGCCGGTCGTGACCTACGTCAACACCTCCGCCGAGGTGAAGGCCGAGACCGACATCTGTTGCACGTCGTCGAACGCCGTGCAGGTGGTCGAGTCGCTCGGCGTCGACCGGGTGCTGTTCCTTCCCGACCGCTACCTCGGTAGCTACGTCGCGTCCCAGACCGACGTCGAGATCATCAACTGGGACGGCAGCTGCGAGGTCCACGAGCGGTTCACGGGCGACGAACTGCGGGCCTACCGGGCCGAGAGCCCCGGCATCGAGATCATCGCCCACCCCGAGTGCCCGCCGGACGTGTTGGCCGAGGCCGACTACGTCGGCTCGACCGCGGGGATGATCAACTGGGTGACCGAGCACCGACCCGAGCGGGTGGTCATGGTCACCGAGTGCTCGATGTCCGACAACGTGGCCGCGGAGCTGCCCGACGTCGATTTCGTCCGGCCGTGCAACCTCTGTCCCCACATGAAGCGCATCACGCTTGCCAAGATCCGCCGGGCGCTGGAGACCAACACCAACGAGGTCGTCATCGATCCCGACGTCGCGGCAAGGGCCCTGATCCCGATCGAGCGCATGCTGGCCGTCGGCTGACCTCGCCGAGGCCGCTCGCCCGGTCGTCGCTTGTCGTCGTGATCGGTCAGCCGTCGACGATCAACGGGTGGACGGCGCAGAAGACGCCGACCGGATGGCGATCGGGTTCGTTCCCGTCGCCGACCGCGGTGCCCGATGCCGAGCCGCTCGCCGCGAACGAGCCGACGCCGAGACCGACGACGACCAGCACGGCCGCAGTCGCCGGACCGAGCGCCGGTGCAGCGGCCGGCACCCGAGCCGGCGCCGGTGGCTGCGGTCCCTCGTCGATGGAGAGGTGGACGACCGCGGCCATGACCCCGAGACCGACGGCCACCCACCACGCCGGGTCGTAGGAGTCGAACCGGTCGGCCATCGCCCCGCCCATCCACGCCCCGACGAACGCACCCAGCTGATGGGCCAGGAACACGATGCCGAACAGCGTGCCCGCGTTGGCCGTGCCGAACTGCCCGACGACGATGCCCGATGTCAACGGCACCGTGGCCAACCACAGCAGCCCGATGCCGGCGCCGAAGGCGACGATGGTCGCCGGGCTGACCGGTACCAACAGGAACGCCGTGATCACCACCGCCCTGGCCGCGTAGATGCCCGAGAGCAGCCGGGTCTTCGAGTAGCGGGCCCCGAGAGCTCCTGCGGCGAGTGAGCCGAACACGTTGAACAGCCCGATCAGCGCGAGCGACGTGGCGGCGATGGCCCTGGTCTGGCCGACGTCCTCGGCGTACGACGCCAGATGGGTGGCGATGAACGTCACGTGGAAGCCGCACACGAAGAAGGCGAGGTTCAACAGCAGGTACGACCGCGAGTGCCAGGCCCGCCGGAGCTCCTCGCGGAGCGGCACCGGCGGTTCGTCGGTGTCCGGCGCGTCGACCGCCTGGTCGACCGACCGGCCGCGCAACCACGGCGCAAAGGCGGCGACGAGCAGGATGACCACGCCGAGCGCCAGTGCAGTGTCCTCCCAGCCGGCCGAGTCGATCAGCCACCCAGCCGCCGGGACCAGCACGAACTGACCAACCGAACCCATGGCGCTGACCACACCGAGCGCCATCGAACGACGGGCCTCGGGGACCATTCGGCCGACTGCGGCGAGCACGACGGCGAAGCTGGCCGCCCCGTTGGCGATGCCGATCATGACCCCGGTCGACAACACCAGCGTGCCCGTCGAGGTCGACGCGGCCATGAACGCCAGACCGGCGGCGTAGGCGACGGCGCCGACCGCCAGGACCCTGGCCGTGCCGAACCGGTCGGCGATCGCCCCCGCAACGGGTTGGCTGAGGCCCCAGAACAGATTCTGGACGGCGATGGCGAGGGCAAACGATCCGCGTCCGGTGCCGAGCGTGTCGATGACCGGGTCGAGGAACAGGCCGAACGTCGAGCGGACGCCGAGTGAAAGCGACGTGATGACCGACCCGGCGACGAGCAGCAGCCACAGCGGCGGGCGACGGCGCAAAGGTGCGGCGTCGACGACGGTCACGTGACCGGTCTCCGGTCGATGTGGCGCAGCTGGTGTGCCGGGGCACCTGGCACGGCGCTGGACGGGGCGCAGGGCATGGATGGGTCCTCGTGTCTCGGGGCGCTGACAGCTTCGCCGCTGTTGACGCCCTGTGCCACCCTGAAACGGGTGAGCGATCCGAACGAGACCACCGACCGCTTCGCCGAGACCGAGTCCCGCTACGCCGAGCGAGCGGCCGGTGAGCGCACCGACACCAGCCCCTACCGCTTCGATCCGGCGACGATCGTGCACCGCACGCCCGAGCATCCGGTCCGCGACGGGGTCGAGGTGATGAGCCCGGCGTTCCACGCCGACCCGTTCGACCACTACCGCTGGATGCAGGCCAACGCCCCCGTCTACTGGGACGATGTGACGGGCCTGTGGGCCCTGACCCGCCACGCCGACATCGCCAACGTCGAGGCGAACCACGAGACGTTCTGCAGCGTCAAGGGCTCCCGCCCCGAGAGCTCCGTTCCGTCGATGATCAACCTCGACCCGCCCGAGCACACCAGACGGCGC
>JBCCVL010000325.1:0-3125 GCA_039195375.1 Actinomycetota bacterium | reverse complement strand
TGTCACGGGTCGACGCCCGGGTTGGACGGGAGCTACTCGGCCATGTCGGAGGAGGACAAGTGGAACGCGTTCTGCACCGACTTCATGGACGAGGTCGCGACCCGGGTCTACGTCGATGGCTCGACCGTCGTCCTGGCCGACCAGGGCGAGGCCTCCGAGGAACGGGTCCGGCTCTGGGGCTATGACCCGACCGGGGTCTACGGGACCTTCACCGCCTCCTGCTTCCACGGCAGGGGCGACAGTGGGTTCGGGGGCGAGTTCACCTACACGATCACCGACCCCATCCCGGTCGAGGTCCTCCGGGCCAGGGCCAAGGCCCGCATCGACATCGGCGACCCACCGGTCGACACCAACCCGTCGTTCACCGAGCGGTTCACCATCGTCCAGATCCCGACCTGGCTCTGGGTCGACGCCGACTACTGGAACGAGGAGCATCGGGAGGACGAGTCGGCCGGCTTCGTGACCGTCGAGGTGTTCGCCGACCCGGTCGACCTGACGTGGGACTTCAGCGGCGGCCGCCCCGAACTCGACTGCCCGGAGGGCCCCGGCAGCGTGTGGGCTCCCGGCGCCGACGACCCCGAGTGCTCGGTCACGTTCCGCCAGTCCTCGGCCGGCGAGCCGAACGACGCCTTCTCCGCCACCGCCACCGTCGCCTGGGAGTTCACGTGGACGCTGAACGGCGCCGACCAGGGCCCCTTCGACGACCTGTTGCCGGTCGAGACGGACTTCGAGCTCCAGGTCGGCGAGATCCAGGCGGTCGAGAACTGATGGCGGACCGATGGCCAGTCGCCCCCGGTCGACTCAGTAGCTGCGGGGCAGACCGAGCACCTTGCTCGACACGAAGTTCAGCACCATCTCCTGGCTGACCGGGGCGATCTTCATCAGGCGGGCCTCGCGCCAGTAGCGCTCGACGTCGTACTCCTTGGCGTAGCCGAACCCGCCGTGGGTCTGCAGAGCCCGGTCGGCGCACTCGAAGGCGGCGTCGGCGGCCAGGTACTTGGCCAGGTTGGCCTCCTCACCGCAGCCGAGCCCCTCGTCGTAGCGCCACGACGCGAGGCGGACCATCTGCTCGGCCGCCCGCAGCTTGCCGTGGCTGTCGGCCAGCGGGAACGCCAGGCCCTGGTTCTGACCGATCGGCCGACCGAAGATCACCCGATCCTTGGCGTAGTCGGTGGCCTTCCGGAGCGCCGCCCGGCCGATGCCGAGGGCCTCGGCGGCGATCAGGATGCGCTCGGGATTGAGCCCGTCGAGGATGTAGCGGAAGCCCTCGCCCTCCTCGCCGACCCGGCGCGACACCGGTACCCGGAGCCCGTCATAACGGACCTCACACGACACCACGGCGTTGCGACCGAGCTTGGGTATCGGGGTGATGTCGACCGCCGGATCTTTCAGGTCGACCAGCAACAGGGTCATGCCCGAGGTCGCACCATCGGCCTCCTCCTTCGGCGTGGTCCGCACCAGCAACAGGCACACATCGCAGTACGGCGCCTTGGTGGTCCAGACCTTGGCCCCGGTGACGACGTACTCGTCGCCGTCACGCACCGCCCGGGTCGTGATCGACGTGGTGTCGGTCCCGGCGTCCGGTTCGGTGACGCCGAACGCGGCGTGCAGCGACCCGTCGGCCACGCCGGGCAGGATCTCGTTCGCCAGCTCCGTCGAGCCGTACTTGCGGACCGGTTCCATGCCGAAGATCGACAGGTGGATCGCCGAGCAGCCGTTCATCGCCGCACCCGAGGCGGCCACCTCCTCCAGCACGATCGACGCCTCGGTGATGCCCTGGCCGCCGCCGCCGAACGCCTCGGGGATGGCGATGCCGACCCAACCGCCGGCCGCCATGTCGGCGTAGAAGTCCCAGGGGAACTCGTGGTTCTCGTCGCAGTCGCGCCAGTAGGTGTCGGGGTACTTCGAGCAGACCCGCCTGACCCCCTCGCGGATCGCCTCGTGGTCGGGGTTCGGGGTGAAGTCCACGATGGCGACGCTACCAGAGGGCCCCGGCCCGGCTTCAGTTGGGACCGGTCGAACGGCGTCAGTCGACCGGGTCGTAGAGCGCCGGGCGGGGCGGCACCTCGATGGCCACCTCCTCGCCCCGGTGGTAGGCCTCGATCGCCCGGTTGGCGACCACCGTGGCCAGGTAGCCGTCCCACGCCGAGGCTCCTGGGGGTGGCGTTCCGGACCGGATGGCATCGATCCAGCCCTGGAGCTGGAGCCGGTACGACTCGGCGAACCGCCCGAGCCACAACTCGGGTACGTCGACCCCACGGCTGAACGAGCGCGACCGGGTCACGAACGTCCCGTCGCCCATCGTCGCCTGGCCCTCCGACCCGGCGACGCGGCAGGCGACCTGGTAGCCGAACGTGGCGTTGACGAACGCCTCGATCTGCACGAGCACGCCGGACGCCGAGCGGAGGACGACGAGGATCGGGTCGTGCTCGCCCTCGGGGGTCCGGGGACCCGGGCGGCCGTGGAGGACGAGCACCGACTCGTACTCGTCGTCGAGCAGCCAGCGGCCGATGTCGAGCTCGTGGATGGCCATGTTGGTGAGGGTCTGCTCGGTGAACAACCCGTACGGGGCCCGGGTGTTGGTGTGGAGGTGGTGGACGAGGAGCGGCTCGCCGATGCCGTCGGCGCCGAGTTCGGCCTTCAGGGCGCGATAGCCGGGATCGAACCGGCGCATGAACCCGACCTGGATCGTGCGCTCACCCCTGGCCACCTCGGCGTCGACGATCGAGCGGGCGTCGTCGGCGGTCACCGCCAGCGGCTTCTCGCACAGCATCGGCTTGTCGGCGGCGAAGGTCAGGTGGACCTGTTCGGCGTGGAACGGGTCCGGCGAGGCGATGAGGACGGCGTCGACCCCATCGTCGGCCAGGAGGTCCTCGATCCCGTCGTCGCCGCTGCATGCCCTCGCCCCGAGCGGACCGGCAACCGCCGCCGCCCGGTCGGGGTCGACGTCGAAGACCGCAGCCAGGCGCGATCCCGCCACCGCCAGGCCGAGGTTCTCGGCGTGGGCGGTGCCGATGTTGCCAGCGCCGATGATCCCGACCCCGATGGCGTCGTCCATGTGTGTTCCCTTCTCAGCGACCGGTCCAACGGGGCGGTCGCTTCTCGAAGAACGCAGCCACCCCCTC
>JBCCVL010000324.1:0-3126 GCA_039195375.1 Actinomycetota bacterium | reverse complement strand
TCTGCTCGTAGCGGGCCCCGACCTCGGCCGAGTCACCGGCGGTCCGGGTGCTCGTCACGACCTCGGCCCGCCACGTCGGATCGTTGGTGAAGTCGGCAACGTAGGCGAACACGGCGGCGGTCGGCCTGACCACGTCGACGCTGGTGGTGCGGGTCTCCACCGGCTCAGCTCGGTTCCGGCCAGGCCCGTATCGAGGTCAGGAACGCTGGCGGGCCGGCGGCGACGAGCACCTCGACCTCCCCCTCCCCGGGGTTGCGCAACGACACCCGCTCGTCCTTGCGGATGAGCGCTGCATCGCCGACGCCAACGACGATCGTCTCGTCGCCGTGGCTGATCTCGACCGAACCGACCTGGGGCACCAGCACCACGTCCGAACCGCCGTGGTCGTGCTCGGGCATCCCGGCCCCGGCGGGGATGGCCACCCGGACCACCCCGACGTCCGGGCCACCCTCCTCCCCACCGAACAGCACGGTGACCGTCGGTGCGTTCGGGGCCGGTGGCCGCTTCGTCGTGCCATCGCCGCGTCGTTGCAGCTCCATGGTGTCAACCTCCCCGGTCGGGTTTGGTGGCGATCAGGCCGATGGCGCCCAGCTGGTCGGCGTGGCGACGGAACGCGGCTCGCATCGCACCGACCCGTCGCCTGGCCGCCGGCGTGCGGGCGACGTTGAACGCGATCCGGATGGTGCCGCCGATGCCCTCGTCGGCGATGGCCCGCCTCGGTTCGAGCAGGTGCATCGGCGTGGTCGTCTCGTTCGTGATCTCGAAGCCGGCCGCCTCGAGTGCCGCCCGCCAGTCGGCCACGGTCAGCGGTCTGGCACCGACCGAGATGGCCCGGGACAGCTCGGACCGGACGAGTCGCTGGTGCTCGGCGTCGAGGGTGTCGGGGCGGAGGCAGAGCTCGTGCAATCCGAAGCGGCCACCGGGGCGGAGCAGCCGGTACGCCTCATCGAGGACGTGTCGCTTCTGTTCCTCCGGCTGCATCGTCAGATAGGCCTCGCCGAACACGACCGAGGCCGAGCCGTCCGCCAGGCCGCTCTGGGCGGCGGAGGCCACGATGCAGCTCTGGTCGGCGCCGGACAGCAGGGTCCGGACCCGGGCCGCCGCGTCCTCGTCACGCTCGATGCCGGTGTACGTGCGGGGCCTGCCGTCGAGCAGGAGCCGGGTCGTGGCGCCAAGGCCAGGAGCGAACTCGACGACATCGGTCTCGTGCGTGACCGCCAGGTGTCCGAGCAGCTCGTCGGTCAGCTCCCGTCCGCCTGGCCGGAGCACCCGCTTGCCCATCCGGGCCAGCAGCCAGTGACCCGGCACCTTGTCGAGGTCGATGGCGGCGCCGGGCATCGCCGGATCGGCGGTCTCCGACGTCGGTTGCGTCGTCATGGTCCGATCCACCGTCCTTCGCTCGATTCCGGTCGTGTCAGGCATTCCTATCCAGCCACAGTCGGCCAACCGAGCGAAGGGACCTAGGGCTCTTCTTCCTCCGTCGTTTCGGGAGCAGAGTTCAAGGTATGGAGCACGATGCAGGACGTACGGTCGACGGTCGACATGCGGTGCTCGAGGTCAGATCGCTCAGCGCGGTGGCCAACGGGGTCGACGTGGTCCAGGACGTCGACCTCACGATCGGGGCCGGCGAGGTCCACGTGTTGTTCGGCCCGAACGGCTCCGGCAAGTCGTCGCTGCTGAAGACGATCATGGGCCTGTCACCGTTCGAGGCGACCGGCGGTGAGATCCGGCTCTTCGGCGACGACGTGGCCGACGAGTCCCCGGACCGGCGGGCGGCCCGTGGCGTCGGGATGGCGTTCCAGTCGCCACCGAACCTCCAGGGGGTCTCGGTGAGCTCGCTTGCCACGGTGCTCGGCGCAGGCGACCGCCTGCAGAACGCGCTCACGACGCTCGACCTCCCTGGCTTCGCCGACCGGCAGGTGAGCGTCGGGTTCTCCGGTGGCGAGGTCAAGCGGTGGGAGGTGGCCAAGCTCCACCTGCAGGCGCCACGACTGCTCCTCCTCGACGAGCCCGACAGCGGCGTCGACCTCGAACACGTCGCCGCCGTCGCCGTGGCCATCGACCGCCTCGTCCGGTCGCCGAGCGAGGACGGCGAGCCCCGATCGGCCCTCATCGTGTCCCACACGGGATCGGTCATCGATGGCCTCGAGGTCGACGTCGGCCACCTGATGGTCGACGGGCGGCTGATCCACACCGGCGAGCCGATCGCCCTGTTCGACCACATCCGCACCAACGGCTACGTCGCCCCCGCACCGGCGACCACGACGAAGTAGGAGGAGGAGGACCCGTGTCCACCACCGCGGCGATGTCCCTCACCGACCAGCAGACCGAACTCCTACGCGAGGTCGGCTACGACGACGGCCGGGCCGGCACCAGCCTGCTGGTCGACCAGCGTGTCGTCGCCACCGAGAGCCCCCACCCGGACGTCGAGGTGCTCCCGATCGGGCAGGCACTGAAGACCTACGACTGGCTGCAGGACCTGATGTTCGGGCTCATCGACCCGGACGAGGACGAGCACGTGCAACAGGCGGCCGAACTGCTGAACGACCCGGTCGGTCACTTCGTCCGTGTCCGCGAGGGGGCGGTGGTGACCAGTCCGATCCAGCTGTTCTCGATCCTCGAGACACCGCAGGGCCGACAGTTCACCCACAACGTGACCGTGATCGAGGCCGGGGCCGACGTCGAGATGATCGCCGGGTCGGCCGTACCGCCGTCGGTGCACGCCGGCCACCACATCTCCATCGACGAGTGCTACGTCCGCGAGGGGGCCAGCTGCCGGTCGGTCTCGATCGAGCACTGGGGGGCCAACATGGAGTCGCACGGCTATGCCAGGACCCACATCGGGGCCTGGGCCAGCGCGACGACGACGACCCTCCAGCTCGCACCCATCCGCCACCACGTCTCGAACGCAGTGACCTGGGTCGATCGCGGCGGTCGGAACAACGATCAGGCGGTCATGCTGGCCCCCGCCGGGACCGAGCGGGTGGTCACCAGCGCGGTCCACCTGGTCGGCGACGGGGCGGGGTCCGAGAGCGTGACGAGGCTGGTCTCCGACGGCGGGGTGATCGTGAACCACGCCACCCTGCTCGGCGAGGCAGCGGACACGCACGGCTTCGTCGGCTGCGA
>JBCCVL010000323.1:0-3131 GCA_039195375.1 Actinomycetota bacterium | reverse complement strand
GGCGGTGTTTGGCCGCCAGGGGGCGGTACCTGGCCGCCAGGGGGCGATATCTGGCCGCTCGAAGGCGGTGTCTGGCCGCCGGGAGGAGGTGTCTGGCCGGCGGGATGTGGCATCGGACCGGGGGGAGGCGCCTGGCCGCTCGGGAACGGGGCCTGGCCCGTCGGGGGCGGTTGGTCACCGGCCGGCATCGGTCCGCCGACGGGCGGGAGGCCCGAGTGTGGCGAGGTCGGGCTCTGACCCGAGTGGCCGACCTCACCGACGGACGGTTGGAGCAGGGAGTTGACGCCGCTCTCGAAGGCGTCGCCGCTCGGTACCGCCTCGTCGAATCGGGACGGCGGCCCCGGGTCGACCCCAGGCCACTCGGGTGCGGGCTCGCTGCGGTAGTCCGACGAGCCGGCCAACGCATCGGGGGGCGGGAGCGGGGAGGGCTCGGCAGGTGTGGTCGAGCCCGGCTCGGCCACGGGGTCGACCGGGGCCGGGGGAACGGGCGGCGGCGTCGCCGGCGTGACCGGTGGCGGCGTCCAGCCATCGGCGTCGGCTGTCGGCCGCTCGTCAGCCAGGTCGCCCCACGTCGGCGTCTGGCTGTCAGGCGGGATCGGGGCCGACGACGGGTGGCGGTCGACGGAGGTCGAGTCGGGGGCGAACGGTGACTGATGCTGCCAGTCGAGCGACTGGGGAGCGATCGGCTCAGCGGACGGAGCCGCCGCCGGGGGCGACCCGGTCGCCGGGCCGGTCGTGTTGGCGGTGAACGGAGCGGGCCCGCCGCCCGTCTGGCCGAGCGGGTCCGCCACCGGCCCGGGCCCACCGGGGTTGATGCCGAGGAGCTTCTCGAGCGTCGTCGAGGCGACGGGGGCCTCGGCCTGCGGTGTCGGTACCCCTGGCGCCGCGCCAGCGGAGGGGTCCCGGTCGTTGCCGGTCGTTGCAGGGGTGGCGACCGCGGCGTGGCCGGCATCGCTCGGCGATGGCGCGGGCGCCGCGGTGACGGGTGGTTCCTGACCCTGGAGGACGGCGAGGGGCAGCTCGACCTCGGCGATCGTGCCGCCACCCTCGTTGCTGTCGAGGCGAACGGTCGCCCGCAGTCGCTGGGCCAGGCGACCGACGACCATGAACCCGAGCGAGCGTCCCATGCCGAGCCCGAGCTCGGGCGGGTTGGCGATCGTCTCGTTGGCGTGGTCGAGCCGCTCCCCCAGGCCCATGCCCTGGTCGGTGATCGAGACCCGGTAGGTGCCGGACGGAGCGTGACGGAGTGCCGACACCTCCACCGGGGCAGACGGGGGCGAGAACTGGGTGGCGTTCTCCATCAATTCGGCGGTCAGGTGGGCGAGGTCGACGGCCACGCCGGCCGGGACCTCGCCGTCGTCGATCGCCCCGAGCTCGATGTGCTGGTAGTTCTCGACCTCGCCGATGGCGACCCGCAGCACGTCGGACACGGTCACCGGGTTGCCCCGGCGCTTGCCCGGCTCGGCTCCGGCCAGGACCAGGAGGCTCTCGGCGTTGCGGCGCATGCGGGTGGCCAGGTGGTCGACCCGGAACAGCTCGCCGAGCCGGTCGGGGTCCTCCTCGCTCTGCTCCAGCGCGTCGAGGTACTCGACCTGGCGATCGAGCAGACTCTGGTTGCGCCTGGCCAGGTTGATCACGATGGTCGAGAGACCCTCGCGGATCGATCTCCGCTGCGACTCCGCCACCTCGACCGAGGTCCGACCCATGGCGTCGATCGCGTCGGCGACCCGGCCGAGCTCGTCGTTCGGGCCGACATAGCCGAGCGGGGGCAGCTCGTCGATGGCGAGATCGCCGTCGGCCACCCGCCGCTGGGCGTCGGCCATGCCGGACGCCTCGATGGCCAGGGCCGAGAGCGAGCGGAGGACGGCGGCACCGACGAGCACGCTCCACACCGCCACGATCACCGTCGCGGCCAGGCCGGCCACGGCCACTCGCCGGCCGCTCTCGCCGTCGACGACCACCGCCGTGGCCGCGGCGACGGCGCCGGCCACGACGATCGGCGGGGCGGCCATCGCCACCAGACGGTCACGGAGTTTGCGTTGACGGAGCATGGTCCTCTCACCTGTTCGTCGGCACCGTCCCTATCGGACCGGTCGGTGGCGACATGAGCCGACCGCCCGAAGTCGACGGACCAGGTGGAGTGCTCAACTCTGGGTCCGTTCGGACGATGGAGCGAGGTGAGTACCACCGTCTCCGAGGAAGCGCTCCACGGCAGCCTCGGCGATTTCCCCCTGGCGGCGCTGATGCGATCGCTCGAGAGCCGGCGACGCACCGGTGCGCTCAGCCTGGCCGACGGTGGTGAGATCTGGTTCTCCGACGGTCAGGTCTACCTCGCCACCAACCGGGACGGGTCACCCCTCAGCGCCGTGCTCTACGGCGCCGAGATCGGCAGCCTCGACGACATCGAGCGGTTGTTCGCTGCGCCGGACGACCACGAACCGGTCCTCGACCAGGTCCTGGCCTCCCGGCCCGAGCGAGAGACGCTGCTTCGTCGGCTGCTGCACGAGTACAACCTCAACAGCCTCTTCGAGCTCCTGGTGCCCTCCGAAGCCGGCTTCAGCTTCGAGTCCGGCCGGAGCCACCGGCTCGGCGATCGGCTGGCCAGCGACACCGGCACCCTCCTCGCCCAGGCCGAGCACCGGATCGAGATCTGGCGCATGATCGCCAGCCGGATCCCGTCGACCAACACGACCTTCCGGCTGGCGTCGGCGATGCCCGACTTCCGGTTCGAACGGGTGGTCACCGCAGACGAGTGGCAGTACCTGGCCCATCTCGACGGCCGGACGTCGGTGGCCGAGGTCATCACCGCGACCGGTGAGAGCGCGTTCCGGGTCTGCTCGACCCTCTACCGTCTCCTCCTCGAAGGCCTCATCCAAGAGTCGTAGGAAGGCAAGTCATGCGACGGGGTTCACCCGTTGCGAGTTTCGCCCGCGGCGAAACTCGGGGTCGACGGGCCGTACGGCCCGTTCGACACCTTGTCGGAGATCGTCCGCTGTCTCCGACAGCGGACGATCGGTCGGCTTGACCGGCGACGGGAGGAGCGTCTCGCCCATGAGGTCGGCGTCGACCGAGGCGGCGCAGGCCCGACCCTCGGCGATGGCCCACACGATCAGGCTCTGCCCACGACCCAT
>JBCCVL010000322.1:0-3138 GCA_039195375.1 Actinomycetota bacterium | reverse complement strand
GGCTCCGCCTATATCTTCACCGAGACCAACGGCGCCTGGACCCAAGAGGCGAAACTCCTCGCCTCCGACGGCTCCGGCAACGACAACTTCGGCTCGGCCGTCGGCATCTCGGGCGACCGGGCGATCATCGGTGCGTTCGGCCAGGACGCCAACGGCAGCAGCGCCGGTGCCGCCTACGTCTTCGTCGAGGCACCAGCCGGGACCTGGACCGAGGAGGCGAAGCTGCTCGCCTCCGACGGGGCGACGGGTGACAACTTCGGCTTCTCGGTCGACCTGTCGGGAACGGTCGCCGCGGTCGGGGCCGTCGTCGATGACGACAACGGCTCCTCCTCGGGATCGGCCTACTCGTTCGTGCTCGACAGCGCCGGCTGGTCGGAGGTCGACAAGCTGCTGGCCAGCGACGGTGCGTCTGGCGACCAGTTCGGCTGGGCGGTCGGCATCGACGGTGGCTCGATCATCGTCGGGGCCCGTGACGACGACGACGCCGGTGCGTCGAGCGGCTCCGCCTACGTGTTCGGCGCCCCCACGCCACCGGCCTGCGGGACGGGACCGGCCTTCACCGTCGACGAGACGATCGATGACGACGGGACGGTCACCCCCACCGCCTGCTCGCTCCGGGAGGCGGTCATCGCCGCCAACGGCGTCGGCGGTCCGGCCACCATCGACGTGCCGGCCGGCGCCTACGACCTGACCCTCACCGGGCCGGGAGACCTCGGCGACCTGGCGGTGACCGGCGAGGTCGCGGTGTCCGGTGACGGCGCGGCCACGACGACCGTCGACGCCAACGACGTCGGACGGCACTTCGTCGTCGAGGCCGGCGGCTCGCTCTCGCTGAGCGATGTCACGCTCACCTCGTCGGGGACGGCCAGCACCGCCGGCGGCCTCGGCGTCAACGGCACCGCCGTGATCGTCGACGTGGTCATCGACGGGAACCGCGGCATCAACGGCGGTGCGGTCAACGTGGCCGGCGCCGGCTCGAGCCTGGAGATCCGCCGCTCGACCCTGTCGAACAACCAGGCGACCTTCGAGGGTGGGGCCATCAACCACTCCAGCGCCGGTCCCGTCCGCATCATCAACACCACGATCACCGGGAACACGGCCGGGCAGGGCGGCGTCCTCGTCACCCGAGGCACCTCCGACACCGAGATCGAGAACTCGACGATGGTCGGCAACAGCGCCGGCGACAAGGGCGGCATCACCCCGATCAACGGCTCGACGGTGACCATCCGCAACTCGGTCCTGGCCGCCAACACGACCCCGGCCGGCGCCAGCGATTGCGACATCGCGCTGGTCTCGGACGGTCACAACGTCTTCGGCGAGTGCGCCTTCATCGCCGCCCCGACCGACGTGGTGCTCGGTGCGGTGACCGTGGCCGAGCTGGTGGAACCGCTCGCCGACAACGGTGGGTCGACGCCGACGATGCTGCCGCTCAACCCTGGCCCGGTCGTCGACGCCGGCAACCCGGCCGCACCCGGTTCGGGCAGCGGCGCCTGCGTGGCCACCGACCAGCGGGGTGTGACCCGGGGACCCGATCGGTGCGACGCCGGCGCCGTCGAGGTCGGCGAGCTGATCGATCCGGTCACACCAGCGCCTGAGCAGACCGAGGTGGACGAGCTGTTCGCCTCCGACGCCGGTGCCGGGGAGCTGTTCGGGTTCAGCGTCGACGTCGACCTGGGCACGGGCACGGCGGTGGTCGGCGCCCCCGGCGCCCCGGGGACCGGCCTTCCCGGCAAGGCCTACGTCTTCACCCGGGTCGGGTCCCAGTGGACCGAGCAGGCGATCCTGTCGGCGGCGACTCCCGTCGCCGGCGCCCAGTTCGGCTACGACGTGTCGATCGAGGGGTCGACGATCGTGGTCGGGGCCAGGAACGCCGGCGGGGCCGGCAGCGCCAACGTGTTCATCGGTTCCGGATCGAGCTGGACCGAGACGGCCACGCTCGACTCGGGACCGTCCGGCAGCAGCGACGACCAGTTCGGCACGAGCGTCGACGTCGAGGGCGGCCGGATCATCGTCGGCGCTCCGACCGCCGACCAGTTCGGTGCCAACGCCGGCGCCGCCCACGTGTTCGAGGAGTCGGGCGGCACGTGGTCGCCGTCGATCACACTCGGGTCGGGCGCACCGGCCAGCAACGGTCTGTTCGGCGACGCCGTCCTCCTCGACGGTGGCCGGGCCCTCGTCGGGGCGCCGATCGAGGCCGCGGGCTCGTTCGCCCTGGCCGGCTCGGTCTACGTGCTCGACGTCGCCACCGGCGGCGTCCAGCAGCGGATCGAGCCGCCGGATCGTCAGGCCTTCCACGCCTTCGGTACGTCGCTCTCGCTCGACGGTGGCGTCCTGGCCATCGGCGCCAACGGTGACCGGGGACCCAGCGGCTTCGACCCGACGTGCACGGCGTCGACGACGGCCGTCTGCAACCCCGGCGCCGTCTACGTCTTCGAGGACAGCGGCGGCTTCACCTTCGTCGAGGAGCTGCACGCCAGCGATCTCGACGTCGTCGTCAACTTCAGCCCCGGCTCCCAGTTCGGCATCGAGGTCGACCTCCTCGGCGACACCCTGCTGGTCGGCGCCCGCTACAACGACGGCGTCCAGGTCAACGCCGGCAAGGCCCACGTGTACGAGCGGGTCGGCGGTGTCTGGGAGGCGACGGCCCAACTGGTGGCGTCCGATCCTCGGCAGGGCGACCTGCTCGGCAACGGCGTGGCCATCTCCGCCTCGGCCGGGACCGAGTACCTGGTCGGGGCGCCGAACGACGACAGCGTCAACGGGCTCGGCACCGCCAACGAGGGCGCCGTGTACGTGTTCGGCTCGGCGCCGGACGCCGACGGTGACGGCGTGCCGGACGACAGCGACAACTGCCCGGCCGACGCCAACGCCGACCAGGCCGATCAGGACTCCGACGGGATCGGCGACGCCTGCGATCCCGACGTCCGGTTCGAGCCACGCAACCTGACGATCCTCGAGGGTCACAAGTCGCTGCGGGGCACGTTCGACCACGACGGCACCACCTACCTCGTCGAGGTGCTGCTCGACGTGGTCGACTACCGCAACGGCAACAGCCACAAGGTGTTCGTGATCCCCGAGTCGCACCAGAAGGTGGTGACGCCGGCGTTCACCGGCCCCGGCTCTCAGGTGACCTGCCCG
>JBCCVL010000321.1:0-3167 GCA_039195375.1 Actinomycetota bacterium | reverse complement strand
TGACGTGACAGGCGAGCATCCGGCCAGTTTGTAGCCGAGCTCCGACCGGCGGCTGCCGCCCGACGGGAACCGAACGGCCGGCCGCCTGCGGAGAGGCGACCGGCCGTTGGAGGGGGATCCTGATCGATTGGACCTGCGTTTTCCCAGGTCAGCGGGGTTGTCGGCTATTCGATGCGCATGCCCGAGATGGCTCGGCTGATGACGAGCTGTTGGATCTGTTCGGTGCCTTCGAAGATGTCGTAGATCTTGGCATCGCGGTGCCAGCGCTCGACCGGGTACTCGGTGACGTAGCCGTAGCCGCCGAGGATCTGCATCGCCCGCTCGGTGCTCCACACGGCGACCCGGCCCGCCTTCAGCTTGGCCATCGAACCCTCGGCGTTCTCGAACGTCCCGTTCTTCCCGAGCCAGGCGGCCCGCCACGTGAGTAGGCGGGCGGCATCGATCTCGGTCGCCATGTCGGCGAGCATGAAGGCGATGGCCTGCTTCTCGATGATCGGGCCGCCGAACGCCACCCGCTCCTTGGCGTACTCGAGTGCGTACTCGTAGGCGGCCCTGGCGATACCGAGTGCCTGGGCCGCGACCGCCGGCCGCGTGTTCTCGAAGGTCTGCATCGCCGCCTGGCGATCGTTGGCTGCGCCCTCACGGACCCGAGCCAGCCTGGCATCGAGGCGCTCCTTGGAACCGAGGAGACAGTGGCCGGGGATGCGCACGTCGTCCAGGACGACCTCGGCGGTGTGACTCGCCCGCAACCCGTGCTTGGCGTACTTCTGCCCCATGGTCAGTCCAGGGGTCCCAGGCGGGACCACGAAGCTGGCCTGGCCCTTCGACCCGAGCTCGGGGTCGACAACGGCCACCACGACGTGGACATCGGCGATGCCGCCGTTGGTGATCCAGGCCTTGGTGCCGTTGAGCACCCACTCGTCGGTGGCCTCGTGGTAGACGGCCCGGGTGCGGTAGGCGCTGACGTCGGAACCGGCGTCGGGCTCGGAGGCGGCGAAGGCACCGAGCTTGACGTCGTCAGCATCGCCGTAGCACTGCGGCACCCACTCCATCACCTGCTCACGGGTGCCCGATGCGGCGATCCCGGCGGCGGCGAGGCCCGAGCCCATGATCGACATGCCGATCCCGGCGTCGCCCCAGAACAGCTCCTCCATCGCCACCGGCGTCGACAGCCCGGTGCCGTCGTTCATCATGATCTCGGCCATGAACTCCCAGCCGTAGAGGCCGATCTTGGCCGCTTCGGTGAGGATGGGCCACGGCGTCTCCTCGCGCTGATCCCACTCGTGGGCCGCCGGCCGGATGACCGAATCGGCGAAGTCGTGGATCCACTTCTGCAGCTGGAGCTGGTCCTCGTTGAGCTCGAGCGAGAATTCGGCCATGTCGGACTCTCCTGTCATGGGGTGATGCCGGTACTCGATGTTACCACAGAGTAACTTACACCGGAAGTCGAGGCCCGAAACCGACTCGCAGCCCTACGGGAGCGGCAGGACATGGGGGCCGGCATAGTTCTGGAAGTCGTTGAGCTTGGCCAGGATCCGGTTCGTGCCGGTCTGTCCGAACGAGCAGTTGCGGGCCGCCTTCATACAACCGTCGATCCACAGATCCATCGCCTCGTCGTTCCAGCCGCCCCACCAGTCCGCGTGCAGCGTGGCACCGGGCCCGCTGTTGAACGATCCGGTCCGGTCTGACGACAGGTGCCAACCGGCGGTCGACGACTGCCCGGGGTAGTAGAGCAGGATGCTGATCTGGGGCAGCCTCGTCGGGTGTGAGGCCGGGCAGACCTCCCGGTCGCTGGCGTAGTACATGTGCGACCGGTGGTCCGGCGAGTCGAGCCGACCGTCCCAGCACTGCGGGAACACGATCGTGGCGTTGACGGTGTCGCCGTTGCAGTCCGGGATCCGGTTGCTGACGTTGTAGGCGCCACCGCTGTCGCCGCACGACCAGAAGAGGTACTGGTTGGCGGTGAAGGTCTCGGCGTTGGCGTTGCCGGCGATCATCTTCAGCCCCTGAGGCATCCGCTGTACGACCTCGGGCTGCTTGGTCTTGTAGTAGAGGATGATCATCTCGGGCACCACGGTGTTACCGCCGCCGTCGAGCACCGCCGGCGTCCAGTAGCCGGAACGGTTGAGCTCGAACCCGTTGCAGGTGCTGCCCCCGGCGTCGACCAGCGAGGCCGTGGTCGTGCCGGCGTGGACCGCCGTGTTGCCGAAGAACATGTGGAGATGCGAGCGGCCCGGCTCGCCTGGGTAGATGATCGGGTCGTCGTAGGCGAAGTGTGAGTACTGGCAGGCGGCCCGGAACTGTCCATCGCCGACGGTGCCGTTGTCCGGGGTCGACGTCGGCTCGGTCAACGCGCCGAGGTCGAGCTGGTCCGACGGGACCGATGCGTACCGTCCGAAGCGGGGATCGTGGTTGCGAAGCGCCTCGAGGCCGGCGTTGGCCGACGAGCCGGACGTCGTGGTGGTCGTCGGCGCCGTCGTCGTGGTCGATGGCCGGGTGGTGGTCGTCACCCTCGTGGTCGGAGGGGCGGTCGACGTCGACACCGTGGTCGGCGTTCGGGTCGAGGTCGTCGACGGGCGGGTGGTCGTCGTCGTTGCCCGGCTCGCGGGGACCGTCGGCGTCGTCGTCGTGGTCGTCGATGCCGACGTGGCACCACTGGGCTCGGTCGTCGGCGTGGTCGTGGTGGTGGTCGTGGTCGTCGTGGTCGTGGTCGGCGATCCGGAGGTGGGCGGCGGAGCCCCGGAGCTCGGCGTGCTCGGCGGGGTCGTCACGTTCGACGTGGCCGTCGACCCACCGCCGAGCGGCGTCGACGGGTCGACCACGGCGGCACCGGAGCCACCACGCTGGTCGCCAGCGGTGGCGGGAGACGGGTTCGAGGCCGCACCGGCGTCGGCCGAGACCGCGACGGCTGCGTCCGTCGTCTCGGCCGCAGGCGAGGCCGACGACTCGGCTGACGTCGCCGCATCGGCCGCCACGGGGGCCGGTGTCGACGACGGGTCGAGATCGACGGGCGCACCGCCGGTCGTCGGCGGCGAACCCGGCTCCGACGTCGCCGTCGGCTGCGTCGTCGACGACGGGACGGTCGACGGGGGTGCCGTCGAGATCGCAGCGGCCCGGGCCGGGACGGAGGTCGATGGCGGCGACGACGTGGTCGTCGATTGGCGGCT
>JBCCVL010000320.1:0-3194 GCA_039195375.1 Actinomycetota bacterium | reverse complement strand
GTGGCGGCCAGGGCCGCCTCGAGCGTGATCGGATCGAGTGGGATGGCCAGGATCCCCTGGCTGAAGAACGTCTCGATGCCAACCGCGAAGTAGCCGGAGACCGTCGTGCCGTTGCGACCACGGCCAACGAAGCTCGTGCCGGCCGACTCGGCCAGGAAGTTGTAGAAGAAGGCGACCTCGCAGGTCTCGATCGACAGCCCCTGCTCGGCCGCCTTGTCGGCGCAGCCGCTGTAGAGCTGGACGCCGACACCGTCGTCACCCGCGGTCGGGGCGAAGTAGTCCTCGACCGGCTGGTCGATGGTGACGTCGAGGCGGATGATCGCCCCCTGATTGGCCAGCACGAAGTCGGTGAGCTCGTCGACGCCGCCGGTGCCGCTGGCCAACGACCCCTCGTAGCCGGGGATCGGATCGGACTCGGGGGTGGCGGTGTCCGGCGCAGCGGTCGATGGCGAACTCGATGGCGGGCTCGACGCCGTCGTGGTCCCGGTGGTCGACGTCGAGGGGGCGACGGTCGACGACGTCGAGGTCGGTGCCGGCGCCGTCACCGACTCGACGGTCCCGTCGTTGTCCGAGGCGCCGTCGGCGGCCGCCCCCGATCCGGGCGATGCCACCCCGGTTCCCTCGGACGAGGTCGAGTCGGCGCCGGGTCGGAACCCGAGCGCAAGACCGGCGACCGCCACGACCACGACGGCGAGGCCACCGACCACCACCGGGGCCAACGACCGAGGCGACCGTGACCTCCCCGATCGACCGTCGAGCCGGACCCCGTCCGGCCCGGCCCTGTCAGGACCACCCGAACCGATCGTCGGCGGCTCGTCCACCGGCGGCCGAACCAGCGACGTCGCCCCGCCGGCCGGAACCGGGCTCGACGCCGACCCGCTCGGACCGGTCGGGCCGGTCGGGCCGTCGCCTTCGATGGGCTCGCCGGCGCGGACCCGGACCAGGTCGGCGGCGAACTCGATGGCCGACGGCGGCCGTTGGCCCGGATCCTTGGCCAGCGTCCGCTGGACGAGCCGATCGAGCGCCGGCGGGACGGAACCGACCGGCAGGCCGGGCGGCGGCGTGTGCAGGATCCGGTACATCAGCGGTTCGACGGTGTCCTCGCCGTCGCGCCAGAGCGGCGGTTGCCCGGCGAGGAGCGTGTAGAGCGTCGAGCCGAGCGAGTAGACGTCGGAGACCGCGTTGCGGGTGTTGGCGAACGTCTCCGGCGGTGCGTGCTGCCAGCTGGCGGCGATCGTCGACGACGCCGCCCCGGTCGAGTTGAGGAACGACGAGATACCGAAGTCGGTGAGCTTGGGCACCCCGAGATCGACGAGGACGTTCTCGGGCTTCACGTCTCGGTGGAGCACACCGGCGGCGTGGGTGTGGGCCAGGGCCTCGGCGATCGGGATGGTGAGGTCGACCGCCTCCGGCCACGGGACGGGCCCCTGTTCGACCCGCCGCTCCAGGCTCCCACCGTCGACCAGCTCCATCACGAGGAACGGGAGGCCGTCGGCGGTGGCCCCGGCCTCGTGGACCGTGACCACGTTCGGATGCGACGAGAGGCGCCCCATCGCCCGGCACTCCCGCTCGAAGCGCCGCAGACCGGCCTCGTCGAACAGTTTCGTGAGGACCTTGACCGCCACCCGCCGATCGAAACGGGTGTCGGTGGCGGCGTAGACCACGCTGAAGCCGCCGCGCCCGATCAGCTCCGGGTCGGCGAGGTGCTCGACTCCCAGATCGATCGTGTTGGACATTGCCGTCGCCCCGATTCAGACGGGCCCCGTCGGCGCCATCGTCACCGACTGGCGGGCCAGGGTCGTGAGCGTAGTGGCGATTCGGCCCCGATCGAGATCGGCGCCGGTGGCCGGGACGCCGGGGCCGGATGCGGCCCCGATCCGCTGCGTCCCGGCTCGGCTCAGCTCAGCTGGGCGTCGATCGTCACCCTCTCACCGACCCCCGGGCAGCCGAAGCCCTGGCGGTAGGTCGAGCCACCCGGGAACGAGAACCCGGCGGGGGCGATGAACACCACCACGTGGCAGGCCGGCGCGGTCGAGAACGAGTAGCCACCGCTCCCGTCGGTTGTGGTCGAGCCGAGCCACTGGGCCCGGGATCCGTCGGCACCGGCGGCGAACAGGTCGACCGTCATCGTCGGTGGGGCGCCGCCGGCGGCGGCGCTGACGGTGCCGGCGATCGTGCCGCCGGGCTGGCCTCCGCCGGCGATGGTGGCGCCGAGGGCGAGGTCCTCGGTTCCCTGGTCAACGCACGTCGACTGCTGCGACCAGCGCGAGCCCGAGGTGAAGGTGTCGCCACTCGGAGCGATGAGCACGGCGACGAAGCAGCCGCCGGAGGCCAGGTCGAAGCGGTAGGTCCCGTCACCACCGGTGCTGGTGGAGCGCAGATAGTTGCCGCGCGACCCGTTGGCGTTCTGGGCGAACAGGTCGACACCGACCCCGGACCGCGGGGTGTCGCCCTGGTCGGTCACCCGGCCGCCGACGGCGGTCCCACCGCCGCCGATCGGGATGAGCACGGCGTCGACGCCGTTGTCGGTCTGACCCGGCCCGACGCACACATCGACGTTCTTGAACGGCCCGCTGTCGAAGGTGGCCCCGGCCGGCGCCAGGAACGTGATGACGTAGCAGCCGGGCTGGACGTCGAGGCGGTAGGTGCCCGAGCCGTCGGTGCTGGTCGAGGTCAGGTAGGCGGCGCGCCCCGCCGAGAAGAGGTCGATGCCGACGCCGGCGGCCGGCGAGCCGTCGGCGAACGTGACCCGGTCGCCGATGGCGGCCGGGGCGTTGGCCGAGGTGACGGTCCAGCGGAACGTGCGCTGGACCAGGCTGCCGCCGTCGTCGACCGTGACGATCACCCGGTGGACGCCGACCGTCGAGGGGCGGCCGGACATGCGACCGGTCGCCGGGTCGATCGTCATGCCACGGGGCAGGCCGTGGACGTGGAACACGAGGTGATCGCCGTCTGGGTTGGCGACCGACGGGGTGACCTCGTCCCACTGATTCTCGCCGACGGTCCGGTCACCGATGGCGGCCATCGTCGATGCGCTGTTGCCGCCGACGCCGCCGACCCGGACCCGGGTGCTGAACTCGGAGCTCTCCCCGTTGGTCCGGGTGGCGAGCACGACCAGGTCGCTGTCGCGGATGGCGCCGTTGCCGATCGACCACGACCCGTTGCCAGCGGCGGTGGTGGCGGCCAGGAAGCGC
>JBCCVL010000319.1:0-3197 GCA_039195375.1 Actinomycetota bacterium | reverse complement strand
TCCCGGTCTTCACCCGAATGACGCCGCCCCGCCACAAGACGTTCAGCCTGGCTCCCGATCGCGGGTTCGCACTACCTCAAAACATGCTACGGCCGTCGCCGCAGCAACGTTCAAACTGTTCAATTCCCCCGCAAGTGGGATCGAGGCCAGGACCTCGACCCGTTCCCGCACCAGGCGGGACAGACCGACCCCCTCGGCGCCCATCACGAGGGCGATCGGGCCGGTCGGACCGGCTCCCAGCTCGAAGATCGACCGGTCGCCGCCCCCGTCGAGGCCGACCGTGACGAAACCACGGTCGTTCAGCGTGGCGATGGCGCTCGGGATCCCGGCCACGAGCGACAGCGGCACGTGCTCGACGGCGCCGGCCGCCGTCTTGGTCACGGTCGGGGTGACGTGGACCGAGCGGTGGCGACCGAGGACGACACCGCTGACACCTGCGCACTCGGCGGTCCGGAGGATGGCACCGAGATTCCCTGGATCGGTGACGCCGTCGAGAACCAGCAGGAAGGCGGCCGGATCGGCGGTCAGCTCGTCGAAGTCGACCGGGTCGAGGGCGGCCGCCCTGGCGATCACCCCCTGATGCGACTCGGTGAGGGCCTCGGCGGCCAGATGACGGCGGGAGACCCGGCGAACGCTGACCCCGAGCTCCTGGGCGAGCTCTTCGATGTCGGCCAACACGTCGGCGCCGGCCAGGTCGTCGATCATCAGGACCTCGTCGACCCGCCTGGTGCCGGCCAGCAGGAGCTCGCGGACGGCCTGGCGGCCCTCGACCTGGTCACCGCCGAGGCCACGGGCCGATCGCCGGGAGCGGCGGCCCTTGGGCCGCGGGCGTCCGGCATCGTCGACATTGCGTTCGGTGCCCCGTTGGCCCTGGCCACGGCCGCCCTGGGCTCGGCCCTGCGTTCTGCCCTGCCCCTGTTTCGGGCCACCACCCTGGCCGGAAGCCGAGCCCTGGCGGGGACCACTCCGACGGCCGGACGAGCCGCCCCGACCCCGACCGGCCCCCGAGCGGGGTCCGGAGCCGCCCTGACCGGGACCGCTGCGACGGCCAGAGCCGCCGGACCGCCCGGACCGGCCCTTTCCGGTGGCCATCAGTCGGACTCCGGGCCGGCGGGTGTCGAGGTCGGCATCGCCGGGTCGCCACCGCCCTCGGTGGCGGGCGGATCCGCGTTGGCGAGGAGGGCGACGGCCCAGCAGTGGGGGCCCTCCCCGAGCGACGGCATGCCCTCGGTCCGCTTGCCCTTGATCGTCACCGGCGCCCCGACGACGGCGCTCAGGTTGCGCTCCATCTCGGCCCGGATGGGGGCGATCTTCGGCCGGTCGAGCACCACGGTGCAGTCGATGTTCAACGGCACCCACCCGGCCGCGGTCACCACCGAGACGGCGTGGGCCAGCAACGCCAGGCTGTCGGCACCGGCGTTGGCCGGATCGGTGTCGGGGAAGAGCTGGCCGATGTCGCCGGCGCCAGCCCCGCCGAGCAGGGCGTCGGTGCACGCGTGGGCGATGACGTCGGCGTCGCTGTGACCGACCAGACCGACCTCGTCAGGGAGGACGACGCCGCCGAGCACGAGCGGGCGGGCCGGGTCATCGCTCCAGGGATGGACGTCGAAACCCTGGCCGATGCGGAGGGCGGGGAGGTCGACGGATCGACCGTCGGTCACCGGCCGGCCGCTTCGTCGATGGCCGCCAACTCGTCGGTGGGGAGCTCGAGCAGAACCTCGGCGACGGCGAGATCGTGGGGGAAGGTCACCTTGAGGTTGGCCATCGAGCCGCGGACGTGGTCGACCGCGACCCCGACCGCCTCGACGACCGAGGCGTCATCGGTTCCCTCGATGTGGAGGTCGTGGGCGGCCAGGAGCCCGGAGAGCTCGAAGCCCTGCGGGGTCTGGACCCCGACCAGGCCGGACCGGTCGACCGTGCCACCGTCGACCGAGCGGAGCGTGTCGGTGATCGGGACGACGGGGACGACGGCGGGCGAACCGGCGACCAGGGCATCGACGACCCGGCCGACGAGCTCGTCGGACACCAGGGGTCGGGCGGCGTCGTGGATCAACACGTGGGTGGCGGTTGCCGGGAGCGCGGCCAGGCCCTGCCGGACCGACTCGGAACGGCTCGAACCGCCGGGGACCACCGTGTTCACCGACATGGCCTCGGCCGAGCCGAGCTCGACCGGACCGACGACGACAAGCCCGTCGACCCGCTTGCGCAGGCCCTCGATCGAGCGGTCGACGATACGGCTGCCAGCAAGGTCCGCCAGTTGCTTCGGCGCCCCGAAGCGGGTCCCGGTGCCACCGGCCACCACGACACCCCAGATCTCCATCCCGTCGACGATATCGGACCGAGATGACGACCGGCGGGGCCCGAACGGGGCCGAGCCGGCGGTATGGCCGCAGTGGGCCACCGATCGTCTAGCGTGGCCCCATGGCAGTCGGCATCGAACAACTGCGTGACGTGGTGCTCTTCCGCGATCTCGACGACGGCGCCCTCACCGAACTGGCCGGGTTGAGCGAGCTCCGCCAGCTCCAACGGGGCGACGTCCTCTTCACCGAGAACGACGAGCCGGACGACCTCTTCGTCGTGGTGTCCGGTCGCCTGGCGATGGTCAACCGCTCGATCGACGGCCGGGAATCGGTCGTCGCCCTGATGGAGGCGGGTGACCTGTTCGGCGAAATGCCGCTGTTCGACGGGCAGCCGCGATCGACCGACGGGCGGGCCCTGGAGATCTCCGAGGTCGTCGCCGTGCCCTACGAGCCGGTGCGGGGCCTCTACAACGCCAGGCCGGCGCTGCTGTGGCGGGCGGTCGAGCTCCTGGCGACCCGCCTCCGGGTGGTCGACGGGGTGCTGGCCGACTCGGTGTTCCTCGACGTGACCGGTCGAACGGCCAAGCGTCTGCTCGAGATCGCCGGTGAGGCAGACGAGTTCTCGCTCCCGGTCACCCAGGAGGAGCTGGCGGGCATGGTCGGGGCCAGCCGTGAGCGGGTCAACAAGGCGATCGCCTCGTTCATCAAGCTCGGATGGATCGAGCAACGCGACCGTCGCTACCACATCATCAAGCGCCACGAGCTGGAGCTGCGCTCCCGCTAGTCCTGGCCGCCAGCCGCGGCGACACGCCGCTCAGGTGGTGGCCGCAGCGACACGCCGCTCAGGTTGCCGCGGCGACACGCCGCTCAGGTTGCCGCGGCGACACGCCGCTCAGG
>JBCCVL010000318.1:0-3214 GCA_039195375.1 Actinomycetota bacterium | reverse complement strand
GGTGTCGGCTCCGGTCGGGGTCGACGCCGGGTCCGGCTCGGCGCCGGCCTCGGTCGACGAGTCGGCCCGCAGCCGGTCACCGAGGCCGGTCACCCCGATGGTGACCAGCGAGGCGATCAGGGCGACGACGCAGCCGACGACGACGGGCACCACCCAGGTCGGGCGTGACCCCGACCGTTCCGGGGCCAGGGTCGGTTCGGGCGGTGAACCGGTGGGCTCCGGTTGGGTCAAGACCGACGTGTCGGTCGACGATCCGAGCGGGACCGCTTGGCGCTCACGGTCGGTCCGGAGCAGGCGGTCGAGCCCGGCGAGGAACTCGGTTGCGCTCTGGGGCCGGTCGTCTGGGGGCTTGGCCAGCGACCGGACGAGGAAGTCGTCGAGGTCGGCGTCGAGCCCGGTCGGCTCGACCGGGACGTTGGCCACCCGGTACATCCACGACGGCAGCGCCTCCTCTTCTTCGGTGGTGGCGGCGAACGGTGAGCGACCGACCACGATCGTGTAGAGCGTTGAGGCGAGGGAGTAGAGGTCCGACCGCTCGTCGCGCCGATCGCCGGCTCCGACGAAGGCCTCGGGCGGGGTGTGGGCGAAGGTGAAGGCCGTCTCGGTCGCCGTCGAGCCGAGGACACCGGCGATCCCGAAGTCGCTCAGACTCGCCGTTCCGTTGGCGGCCAGCAGGATGTTGGCCGGCTTGACGTCCTTGTGGAGGATGCCGGCGGCGTGGCTGTGGCCGAGCGCCTCGGCGATCGGTCGGAGCAGGGCGACCGCCTCGGGCCACGGCACGATCTCGCCCCGCTTGACCAGATCCTGGAGCGAGCCGCCCTCGAGGTACTGCATGACGAGGTACGGGGCGCCGTCGGCGGTACGCCCGGAACGGATGGGGGTGATCACGTTCGGGTGGCCAGACGTCCGACCCATGAGGCTCCGCTCGCGGTCGAACCGATGGCCGGCCGCCTCGTCGAGGTGGTGGAGGACCTTGACCGCGACGTGGCGGCTGAATTCCGCTTCCCACGCCGCGTAGACGGTGGAGAAGCCACCCCGTCCGATCACCCGGAACTGGGAGAGGCCATCGATGCCGGGGTCGTAGTCAGCCGCCATGGCCCGTCCGGCGCCCCCTCGATCGACCCACCGACACCGATCGTACTGCGAGACGGGTCAGGGCGTCGCACGCCCCCTCGTTCGGGTCATCGACGACGGCAACACGTTCGAGGAACCACCGACCGCCGGGTTCGTCTGCTCCGGCTGCGCTGAGGACCTGGCAGCGGGATGCGGCTGGCGGCGCACCGCTGCGGGCGGGTGGCCACGGCCGCCTCCGGCCCTGCGCCGATCCGCGGGAGGTGTCGTGTCGACGACGACCGCCAGTGACGTCGTTGCCGTCGGCGGCGCCGACTGTCGGGTGTGACCCCATCGCCAGAACTGATCGTCCATGGTGCGCGGTCCAGGTCGATGGAGCGACCCGTTAGGCTCTCCCGATCGGCGGGTCTTTCTCTTGGGGTGTGTCCCGGGGGTTGGCGGTCAAGATCGCAACACTTGCGACCGTTGCCCTCGTGGTCGTCGTCGTACCGGTCCTGGTGCGGTCGCCCGAACGTGCCTCGGATCAGCGGGTGGAGACCGAACCAGACGGGACCGACGGGGCGGCGGCCGGTGAGGCAGGGGATGCGGCACCGGCCGATCCCTCGTCAGCTGCCGACGGCGGCGGCACGGGAGCCGACGCAGCTGTCGGGGCCGCCAGGTCGCCGCTCGTCCTCGACCTGACCTCGGGCGCTTCGAGCGACCCGGCGGGTCGAGGTTCGACGAGCGGCGTGGTCCAGGATGGCGGCGACGGCGGGCCCGAGCCTGCCCGGGAGACGGGCGACGACGCCGACCCCGGCGACGGCACGGACGGTCCGGCGCAGGATGGAACCGCAACGACGATGCCGCCGACGACCGCGCCGGCCTCGCCGGTCGGTCGGACCGTCCCGCCGTCGGCAACCGCACCCGGGAGTGATCAGCGAGCGCTGTACGTCGACCCAAGCCTCGGGTCGAGCGACAATCCCGGGACCGAGGAGCGACCGTTCCGTCGTCCAATCGAGGCGTTGGCGAACGTCGAGCCCGGCACCACCATCTTCCTCCGCGGTGGCACCTACGACACCTCCGTGCACAGCGGGTTCAGCATCCGCCGCAGCGGCACCCCGGACCAGTGGATTCGCATCACCGCCTACCCCGGTGAGCGGGTCGAGCTGGTGGCCGGCGGTGAGTACGAGAGCGGGTTCGAGGTGGTCGGGGCGTCGTATGTCGAGATCTCCGGTCTGGTGATTCGGGGTCGAGACGACAGCATCCACGGCAGCGGGGTGTTCGTGAGGAGCGGGTCACACGACGTGCGGATCGTCGGCAACCAGATCTCCAACTTCGGTGGGGCCGGGGTCTCGGTGATGGGGAGCTCCGGGCTGCTCATCGAGGGCAACGACATCCGCAACAATGCGGCCCGCAGCTTCTATCAGGGCAGTGGTATCACCCTGTACAAGATGGCCGGTCCGACGAACTCGGGCTTCACCAACGTGGTGCGGGGCAACTATCTGGTCAACAATCGCAACGACGTGCCCCACCACGAGGCCGGCCGCATCACCGACGGCAACTGCATCATCATGGACCGCAACAACGAGACCGGGTACCAGGGCTGGACGCTGATCGAGAACAACGTCTGCGCAGAGAACGGGGGCCGGGGGATCCACTCGTACCGGTCGAGCTACATCGAGGCCCGCAACAACACCCTGTACCACAACCTCGCCACCGACTCGATCCTGCACGGGCGGGGCGAGATGACCGTCGGTGAGGGGCGAGACGTGCACTTCAACAACAACCTGGTCATCAACCGACCTGGTATCGCCTCCTACGTCGACAACCGCAACACCAACACGACGTTCGTGAACAACTACGTCGCATCCGATCCCCCGCCAGGTGCCGGCAACCAGCTCCTCCCGAGCGGGGTCGACCTGTTCGCGTCAACTGCTCGGGGCGGGGACGTCAGCCAGTTCCGACCCCTGGGTTCCGCCGATCTGGCCGGATCGGCCGACCCGTCCAGGCAGGCCACGAGTGACTTTGCTGGTCGTGCTCGGCCGTCCCCTGGCACGGTCGGAGCCTTCGAACCCTGACGCCGTCGGTCGGGACGATTGCGCCCAACTCCCGACCTCGAAGCCGAGGCACTCTCCAGCCGCGCGGCAAGCTGCCAACGCCCACC
>JBCCVL010000317.1:0-3312 GCA_039195375.1 Actinomycetota bacterium | reverse complement strand
TGTGTCCGGTGCCCGGCGCCAGCACCCTGGGGGGGCCAACACCCGATTGCGGGTCCCCGGCCGGGGTACCGGGGCGGGCCACCGCTCCCGGTCATCGCTCGTGGTCTCGTGGACGGCTGCGGGTGCCCCCTCATGGGCGTCCGGTGTCGTTCAGGGCCGCTCGCCGAACTCCGGGCGCTCGGTGCGGGTCCGCTTGACCTCCCAGAAGCCCGGGGTGGTGGCCATCATCACGAAGCCGTCCCACAGCCGCAACGACTGCTCCCGGGACGGGACCCGGGTGATCACCGGACCGAACAGGGCGACCTTCTCGCCGTCGTCGTTGTCGAAGGCGATCAGCGGCGTGCCGACGTCGTCGCCGGACAGGGCGAGACCCTGGCCCATGCGCTCCCGGATGACCGTGTCCCAGGACTCGTCATCCATCGCCGCAGCGTGGGCCTCGTCCGCCCCGATCGCCTTCAGCGCCTCGGTCGGATCGAAGTCACGGTCCCGGTCGTGATGAATCCGACGGCCGTATTCCCAGTAGAGCGGGAAGACGGCGTCGTCGCCATCAGCGGCCCGGAGTGACTCCATGACACGGAGCAGCCCGTGGGTCCGGGCGACCGGACCGTAGTAGTCACTGTCGGGGTCGGGCTGGTTCTTCTCCAGCAGCGAAATCGGTTGCCACAGGATCTTGAGATCCCGTTCCGGTGCCACCTCGTCGACGACCCAACGGGCCGTCACCCAGCACCACGGTCATATCGGATCTACCCAGAACTCGATGTCCATCGGTCCACGCTACTGGTGCCGTCACGTCGATGGTGCCATCGGCGGCGCTACGGTTGTCCCCGTCGCCCCGGTTCGACGCCGGTGAAGCGATTCGGGCCGACGACGGGCCCCTCGGCCACCGGCCGCACCTCCCCGACCGAACGACCGCCCGGACGCCCTCCGCTGCGTCCGGGTCTCGCAGGGAGCCGAGCCGCATGACCGGCCATCCGACCGATCCCGTCCCGCCATCCGACGGGCAGAACACCAGCCGCCCGCTGGCGCCAACGAGCCGGGCAACGGCCAGGGCAGCCGTCCGGACCGAGGCGGCCCGAGTGGCCATCGGCGGGCTGTGCCTCGGCTCGTGGACCGAGGTCGCACCCCGGCTGCTCCCCCGTCTGGTGCCGGTGGAGCGGGCCGGAGCGCTGTCGGTCGGCATCGATCGGCTCGACGGCGCTCCCGGCCCCCCGCTGCGGCTCGATGTGGCCGTCGACGCCGGCGATGCCATCGTCCGGATCGACGAGGCGCTCCTCGGGTCCTGGGATCGATCCCGGTCGACCGTGTGGCGGCGAGCGACGGCGAACCTCGGCGCCCGTACCCCTGGCATCGCCCGTCTCGGTGGCGCCGACGACCCGATCGCGGTCAGCGACGGTGCCTGGACGACGGGGTGGGTCTCCCTGGCCGACCAACTGGTCGGTCGACGTCGTCGGTCGGGGCCGGCCTGGCGATGTCTGGCTGCGGCGCCGGGAACCGACCTGTTGCTCGTCGTGGCCACCCCGGACGGTCAGCATCGTTCGACCGCCGTCGAACGGCTCGGGCGACTGGCCCGCACGTTCGCCGCAGTCACGCCCGAACCACTGTCGACCGCCGTACTCGTCGCTCCCCCGCCCGATTCCGACGGTCGCAAACCTTTCCCGGTCACCGCGATTCTGGAATGATGTCCCGGTGCATCCCCACCGGCCGGACGGCGACCTCAACCGATGACCCTGGTCGTGCAGTTCATCGAGCAGACGTTCCGGCCGGACGAGCAGCTTGCGTTCGGGCGGAATGCGGAGCTCAGCCTCGACCCGGACAACGGCTACCTCCACCGTCAGGCCGGCCGGTTCCGTCTGGTCGGCGACATCTGGTGGCTCGAGAACCGAGGCAGTCGCCTCCGGCTCAAGATGATGTCGTCCGACGGCTCGGTGATCGACCTGCACGCCGGTGCCTCGTCGCCGATCCTCGGTCGCAGCGGCACGGTGTCGCTCGTGGCCGGACCGACCCGCTACGAGGTCGCCTACTGGCTCGAGAGTGAGCCGTCCCCGATCGGGCTCGACACGACCGGCCGCATCCCCGTCGGGGCCGAGACCGCGACCTACGGCACGGCGCTGACCCCCCGCGAGCTCGACTTCGTGGTCGTGCTGGCCCGCAACCGGCTCACCGGCCGTGGCGGTCCGCTCCCCTCCCAGGCCGACATCGCCGAGATCTGGGGCGTCTCGAAGAAGACGGTCGACAACACGCTGCAACGGCTGCGGGCCAAGCTCCGCAACCGCGACGTCCGGTTCCTCGACACCACCGAGATGTTGGTCGAGTACCTCGTGGCCCAGGGTTACGTCACCATCGACGACCTCGAGTGGGCGGCCCTCGACGAACCGGACGGACCACGACCGGCCTCGGCTCGCCCCGGCCCCTAGGGCCAGAGGGCGGCCAGACCCCTGGGGCCGGAGACCGGCCAGACCACTAGGGCCGGAGGGCAGCCAGGCCCCGAGGGCCGGAGAGCAGCCAGGCCCCCGGGGCCGGAGACCGGCCAGACCACTAGGGCCGGAGGGCAGCCAGGTCGGCCGTGACGAACACCCCGTCGGGGTCGTAGCGATCGCGCAGCTCCCACCAGCGCCGGTAGCCGGCGTGCAGGGCGGCCAGCTCGGCGCCGGTGCGGTAGTGGACCTTGCCCCAGTGCGGGCGCCCGTCGTGACGGCGGAACACGTCCTCACAGGCCTCGAACAGCGGCCGGTCGTCGAGGGTGATGTCCTGATGGACCGAGATCGTCACCGTCGGCCGGCCGGCGGCCACGCTGATCAGCTGGTCGTCGGCGGCCAGGGTCCGGTACTCGACCGGCCATTCGAGGTCGGCGAAGCGATCGAGGATCAGGTCGCGGATCTCGGCGAAGCACGCCGGTCCGGCCTCGGCCGGCACCCCGTACTCCATCTCGGTGTGCCGAGCGTCGCGGATCGACGAGATGATCTGATGGCTCCAGCCCCGCCGCTCCCGCTTGGCCACCTGCTCGACCGGGGCGATCGGCCCGTCGGCCGGATCGGGCTCGGCGTCTGGCGGCAGCTCGTCGAGCGATTTGCAGGCGCAGAGATCTCGCTGGGGAGCCCAGAAGAACTCGAAGTGGCGGGTGGCGGCGATCAACCGATCGATGTCACCCATGATCTCGTCCGGCGGAGCGAACCACTGCCGCTCGTGCAGCCGGTAGCGGTCCCTGACCCGCAGCCTGAGCTCGGTCACCAGGCCGACGGCGCCGAGCGAGTGGCGGGCCAACGAGAACAGGTCGGGCTCGGTGGTGGCGTCGCAGTCGACCACGTCACCTCC
>JBCCVL010000316.1:0-3335 GCA_039195375.1 Actinomycetota bacterium | reverse complement strand
GGCTGGCTCGGGCGCCGCTCGATCGACGGCTGCTCGACCTCGTCGACGTGGCCGTGGCCGGCGTGCGCATCGGCAGGGGCCGAGCCGACGGCGAGCGCCAGTCCGACGGCCGTCAGGGCCATGGCCAGGGCGACGGCGATGCGGGCCCGCAGCCGGTAGCGGTCGATGCCGGGAACCGCCGCCGGGTCGTCGATGGTGGCGGTGTTGGCGGTCGTCCGGTCGATGATGGTCTCGATGGTCATGTCGGGATTCCTCGTGTTGCCGGCCGCCCCCTCCGGGCGGGTTCGGACGTCCTGACCGGCGAACCGCTCGTTCCTTACCCCTTGCGGCGAGATTTCTCGAGCGGCCGGCTTGCCCGCCAGACCGCAGCCGACCAGCCTTGGCCTCGATCGAGGGGAAGGGGACCGCGATGAGCACCGCAGGGGACGACCGACCGCAGTTCGGCCTGGCCGAGGGCCTGCTCGGCGACACGATCGAGCAGGCCAAGCAGGCCGAGGAACTCGGGTTCGACTACCTGAGCACCGGCGAGCACCTGATGTTCCACGGGGCCGTGCCGAACGGGTTGATCTCGCTTGCGGCGGCGGCGGGGGCGACCTCGACGATCAAGCTGCTGAGCAGCATCACGCTCGTACCGCTGTACCCGGCGGCGCTGCTGGCCAAGCTGGTCGCCACCCTCGACGTGGTGTCCGGCGGTCGGTTCAGCCTCGGGATCGGGGTCGGTGGCGAGTTCCCAAAGGAGTTCGATGCCGTCGACGTGCCGGTGACCGAGCGGGGGGCGCGGACCAACGAGGCCCTGGAGGTCCTCAACCGACTCCTCACCGAGCAGGACGTCACCTTCGACGGACGGTTCACCAGCCTCGACGGGGTCACGATCGCCCCGCCGCCGGTCCAGCAGCCCCGCCCCCCGATCTGGGTGTCGGGCCGCCAGGACGCGGCGATCCGGCGGGCCGCCCGCCACGGCGACGGCTGGCTGCCCTACCTCTACACCCCCGAACGGCTGGCCGAGAGCATGGACAAGGTGGCCGCCTTCACCGTCGATGCCGGGCGCCCAGACGGCAGCGTCGCCGGTGGCATCTACCTCTTCACCTGTGTCAACGACGACCGGGACCTGGCCCTCGAACTGGCCAGCGAGCAGCTGTCACGCCAGTACAACCAGGACTTCTCCGAGCTGGTCGGCAAGTACGCGCTGGCCGGGTCACCCGAGGACTGCCTTGCCCGGATCGACGAGTACCGGCAGGCCGGAGCGGGCACGGTCATCCTGGCCCACGGCTGCCCCCGTCACTACGTCGACGAGAACCGGGCGGCGATCGCCGATGGCATCCTCGGCGCATTCCGGTGAGGCGGTCGATCCGGACCTAGCCGAAACCACCCGAGTTGCCGCGTTCTGTTGACGCTGGCCTTGCTCCCAGCTTTCGGCCTCACCGGTACCATCGCCGCGTGCCGTCGTTCCGCCTCGATCCCCGCCGTTGTCGGATTCCGTGAGCCTGCTCGGCCGCAGCCCGGCGGTGGTGGTCGTCGCCCTGATGGCCCTGGCGGCGATCGGTGCGGCCGCCGTCGGCGTGGCCGACGGGTCGGACGGCGACGGGTCCGATCCGATCGTGGCCCGGTCCGGGCCGTCTCCCGGATCGTCGGTCGTCGTGCGGTCCGACCCGGAGCCGGCGCCAGGCGACGCGTCCGGTGCGGGCGCCACCGACGGGACCGGCACCGAGGAGGGCGCCGTGCCGAGCCCGTTCGCCGAGCTGCGTGATCGACCGACGACGGTCTTCGCCACCGACTTCACCTCCCTCGGCGACGACTGGGAGATCTACGACTCACCGGGTCACGCCGGGCTCGGGTGGCGTCGGCCGTCGGCCATCACCCTCGAACCCGAGCCGGCCGCCGAGGGCGGGTCGGTACTGACGATCACCGCTCGGATGGGAACCGACAACGAGGAGGCGGGCGAGATCGTGTCCGGCGGCATGGCCCTGCTCCGCCCCCGGACCTATGGCACCTACACCTTCCGCATGCGGGTGGACCCCGATCCGGCCGAGGTCACGTCCGGGGTGGCGATCCTGTGGCCGTGGTCGAACCGGTGGCCCGAGGACGGTGAGCTCGACATGTTCGAGACGTGGGTCAACCGCTCGACCAGGGCGCCGGTCGAGACCAATATCCACTACCTCGATCCGTTCGCCGAGGCGCCGTACGACACCAGCGACGATCGTCTGTTCTCGATCGTGCACTCCGGCCTGGACGGCAGCGAGTGGCACACCTATCGGTTCGAGTGGCGGGCCGACCAACTGACGATGGCGATCGACGACGGGCCGGTCCGGCTGCTGTCGGACGATCCACTGCACATCCCCGACTGGATGATGGTGCCGACGTTCCAACTCGACGCCTTCCCCGCTCCTGGCGGGACGCGGGAGGACGCAGCCCTCGACGGTCCGGTTGTCCTGGAGGTCGACTGGTTGGTGGTCGAGGAGTAGCCGGCGCGCCGCCCGTCAGGGACCGAAGACCGCCCGGCTGTCCGAGGCGAGGAAGTGCATCGCCACCCGGGTGTCCGGGTGGTCGAGGTCGGCGATCGGGAGCGGGATGCAGACCGTGCCGGCGAGGGTGCCGCCGGTGAACACCTCGTCGAAGTCGTCGAAGGCGTCGGGGACCACCCCACACCCGAACGATTCGGTCTCGATGGTCGAGAAGTCGTAGACCCGGGCCGTCGAACCGCCCAGCAGCTCCCAGCTGAAGCTGAAACCGGTCGACAGCGGCTCGGCGTCGGCGTCGAGCAGCGTCATCGACACGTCGAAGCCGACGAAGCGGACCCCGTCCGGCGGTGGGTCGTTGAACTGGTTGGCGGCCATCACGTCATCGGTGATGTCGCGTGGTGGGCCGATGACGGTCGTCCAGCGCGAGCCGTCGGCATCGCCGAACGCTCGCCAGGTCACCTCGACCGGCTGGTCGTAGGGGAGCGGCTGGTCGCGGCTGCCCAGGTCCTCGTCGTCAGTGCCGTCAGTGCCGTCGGTGCCGTCGCCGACGGCTGAGTCGACGTCGGTGTCGGCCGGGTCACCGCCGCTGCCGACCGCCCCGACCTCGGTCGCCGGGCTGGTGTCCTCCTCGACGACGTCCGTGGTCGCCTGCCCGTCACCGTTGCGGTCGTTGTCGTCGTCGCCGGCGGCGAGCCCGACGACCACGGCGCACCCGCCGACGGTGAGCAGCCCGGCCACGGCGATCGCCACCCGGCCGGCCGTGCCGATCGACCGGCCACCGGGTCGGCCGTCTGGCCCCGTCGCCGGCGTCCCCGGCTGGCCGGGAGTCTGCTGCTGGGCCGGCGTCCCCGTCGGCGCCGCTCCAACAGACGCAGC
>JBCCVL010000315.1:0-3358 GCA_039195375.1 Actinomycetota bacterium | reverse complement strand
GGCTCGTCGGCCTCGGTGAACAGCGGCGACCAGCCGCTGCCGTCGGCCCGGTTGCCCATCAGGCCGGGCCGCCCACCGAAGCCGTAGCCGTGCTCGGTGATGATGCCGAGCGGCGCCGGCGAGTCGAGCGTGGCGTTGGCCACCGGCTGGTCGAGCAGCACGGGGTCGTAGCCGTCGATCGGTGGCCCGAGATGGGCGATGGCCGGCATCGGCTGACGGACGTCGAGCACGACCTGCGTCGCTCCCTGCTGGAGCACGATGGCGCCGGACCGGGTCGGCGTGGCGTTGGACATTCCGAAAGTATGTCGAGGCGGACGAGCCGTGCGACCGACCTGCCAGAATTGATCCGGATGGCCCGAACCCCGAGCCCTCGGAGGCCAACCGAGACCCCGTCGCCGTCACCGGCCTCGGCCCCCGAGTTCATCTCCGAGACCGTCGGGCCTGGCGCTCCCGTCTCCGGCGGATCGCGCCGCCGTCGCCTCCCGGCCGGCCTCCTGGTGCTGCTCGTGGCCATGGCCGGCGCCGGGTTCTGGGTGGCCGGGCCCGGTCGGAGCGGGGCGCCGCAGGCGGTGCCGCTCCCGGCGTACGGCGAGGCGCTCCCGTGGCGACCGATCGACGTCGAGCAGCTGGAGACCCTGCCGGACGGCGACCTGCGGTTGATCGTGCTCGGTCTCCAGCCGGGGTTCTCGGCCTCCGACGCCGAGGTCCTGTCGATCGGACCCGACGACGGGGTCCGGGGCCGGCTTGGCGCCTCGCTCTGGCTCAACCTGCGGCTCGATCGCGACCCGGGCACGTTCGACCAGCCGATGGTGGCCGCCGCCGGCTCGCTCGTGGTCGCCAGCGAGGGGCGGGTGGTGGCCCGGAGCCTGCGGCTCGACGACGAGCCCCGAGACCTCGGGCCCGGCATCTCGCTGCTGCCCGGGCCTCGGCCTGGCACGGTGTTGGCCCTCACCTCGGCCGGTCGGTCCCTCCGCCTGCTCGATGTGGCCAGCGGCGACGAGCTCGACCGGTTCGACGTCGAGCGGGGTCGCCCGCTCGTGGCCGGTCCGGCGGGGATCGTGCAGGGGGCGTCGGCGTTCGGGGCGCCGCTGACCGTCTGGCAGCCGGATCGCATCGACCGGCCGTGGCGGGAGCTCGCCGGTTCCGAGGGGGCGCTCCTGCTCGGGCTGGGCGACGATCGGGTCGCCCTCGCCATCGACGACGACGTGGTCGTCTACCCCATCGAGCCGTTCGCTGGACCCGCGACCGGGCCGGCGATTGAGCCCGAGCTGGTCGTGTCGGACGTGCTCGGCGAGCTCGGCGGCAGCCTTGTCCGTTCCGAATTGTCACCCGACGGCCGCCATCTCGCCGTCGGCGCCCTGACCGGCATCACCGACCCGGACCGGGTGGTGATCGTCGACGTCGACCGGGGCGAGGTGCGGAGCGTCGTCGAACCGGCGCTCGGGCTCGGGTTCGGGTGGATCGACGACGGTCGCCTCGCCCACATCGTGCCGGGCGGTGGGGCGTTCACGCTCACCGTGTCCGATCTCGACGGCGAGCCCGGCCCCGAGCTGATCCGGGCCGGCGACCTCAATTGGTGGCACCGGTTCGTCCGGGTCGCCGACGGCGGGTGAGGCGGTTCGCCGGGGCGTTGGTGGCCGTCGGGCTGCTGACGGCCTCGTGTTCGCTGATCGGCGACGACACCGCCTGTGCCCCCGAGGAGCACAGCGTGGCCAGGGCGTGGAACGAGCAGGCCCTCGACGCCATCCGCCGCGACTTCCCGGCCCCGACCGTGCACGCCCGCAACCTCTACCACCTGTCGGCGCTCCAGCACGATCTCTGGGTGGCGTTCGAGGGAACGGGCAGCCCGGCGCTGCTCGTCGACCAGCCGTCGCCGTCGCCGCCGTCGAACGGCTCGACCGACCGCGACTCGACCGACGGCGAGGCGACCGACGGGCTGGTCGAGGCCATGGCGCACGGCGCCCACCACCTGCTCACCCACCGCTACCGCAACGCCATCGGAGGTGACGAGTCGCTCGCCGCGTTCGACGACCTGCTCGCCTGCTCCGGCCCGGGCGACACCGAGGCGGCCAGCTACGGCGTCGAGCGGGCGACGGCGTTGATCGATCTGACGATCGACGACGGCTCCCGCGAGACCTCCGGCTACGTCGACCTCAGCTACGCCCCGGCCAACCCGCCGCTCGTCGTCGACGAGCCCGGGGCCGGCCTGGTCGAGCCCGACCGCTGGCAGCCCCTGTCGCTGGCCGCCCAGACCACCCAGAACGACATCGAGCTCCCGGGCGGGGTCCAGGAGTTCATCGGCCCCCAGTGGGGGTTCGTCACGCCGTTCGCCCTGGAGCCCGACCCCGAGCGCGGGCTGCCGGTCGACCCCGGGCCGCCGCCGGCGGCCGGGACCGACGAGTACGTCGAGGCCGCGATCGAGGTGGTCGAGTACGGGGCCTGGCTCGACCCGACCGCCGGTCGTCGGCTCCGGATCGACCCCGGGGCCATGGGTGACCGGCCGATCGACCGCTATGACGGACCGGGTCATCCCGTCAACCCGGCCAACGGTCGACCCTACGCCCCAAACGAGGTCGACGAGGCCGACTACGGCCGGGTGATCGCCGAGTACTGGGCCGACGGCCCCGACTCCGAGACCCCGCCGGGCCACTGGAACACCCTGGCCAACGAGGCAAGCGACCGCATCGCCGACGATGGCCCGCTCCGCATCCTCGGCGAGGTCGAGGTCGACCGGCTCGAATGGGACGTGAAGCTCCACCTGGCCCTCAACGGCGCCCTGCACGACGCCGCCATCGCCGCCTGGGGGACCAAGGCCCACTACGACTACGTCCGCCCGATCTCGATGATCCGCCACCTCGGCGAGACCGGGGCGCTGCCGGAGGTCGATGGCCTGATCGACGGCGCCGAGCCGGTCCCCCGGATCCTGGGCTGGCGGGGTCAGCCCGACGACCCGTCGGAGACGACGGCCGGGGTCGGCAGGATCCTGGCCACCGAGTGGGTGCCCTACCAGCGGGCCACGTTCGTGACCCCGGCGTTCGCAGCCTACGTGTCCGGTCACAGCGCCTTCTCCCGGGCCGGGGCCGAGATCCTGACCGCGTTCACCGGCGACGCCTACTTCCCGGGCGGTCTGGCCGAGCACACCGTCGAGCCGGGCGGCCTGATCCACGAGGCCGGACCGACCGAGGCGATCACCCTGCAGTGGGCCACCTACCGGGATGCGGCCGACGAGGCCGGCCGGTCCCGGCTCTACGGCGGCATCCACATCGCCGCCGACGACCTGGCCGGGCGTCTGGTCGGCCTCGAGGTGGGGCAGACGGCCTGGGCCAGGGCGACGGAGCTGTTCGGGCTGCCGGTGGGC
>JBCCVL010000314.1:0-3487 GCA_039195375.1 Actinomycetota bacterium | reverse complement strand
CGGCCTGGCCGAGTTGGGCGACCCGACCCGGGCGACCGACCTGGCCCGCGTGGCCGACCGGATCGGGCTGTCACCCGGTCGGGCCCAGCGGGTCGTGGCCGAGCTGCTCGGCGAGAGTCCCAAGCGGTTCGACCTGCGGGTGCGACTCGACCAGGCCGCCGTGCTGCTGGTGGCCACCGACGCCCGGGTGATCGACATCGCCATGGCCTGCGGCTTCGAGAACCACGAGACCCTGACCCGGGCCTTCGGGCGGCGCTTCGACGAGGCGCCGATCGAGTGGCGGCGTCGCCACCGGTCCCGGGTCGGCTCCCGGCTCGACCCGAGCCAGCCTCCGCTGGTCCGGACCGTCAGCCCGTGCGTCACCCTCTACCGTCGACCGCTCGACCAACCCCCCTCCGGAAAGGACCGTCCCATGACCTACGACATCTCCACCCGAACCGTCGAAGCCGTGCCGATCCTGTACCAGTCCCGCCGGGTCGATCGCGATGCCATCGCCGAGGCGCTGGCCGAGGTGCTGCCGGCGGTGTTCACCTACGTGATGGAGCAGGGCCTCCCGATGGCCGGTCCCCCGATCGTGCGGATCGCCGAGACCTCCCCGGCCTTCCTCACCCTGGAAGGCGGCATCCCGCTCGCCGAGGCACCGGCAGACGAACCGACGGCCGACACCGGCATCCAGGCCGGCTGGCTGCACGCCGGCACCGTGGCCACCACGATCCACGTCGGCCCGTACGACACGCTCGGCGATGCCCACGTCGCCATCGAGCGCTGGATCGAAGCCAGGGGCTCGAAGGCCGCCGGTGCCCCGTGGGAGGTCTACCTGACCGACCCGGGCGAGGTCCCCGACCCCGCTGACTGGCAGACCGAGGTCCTCTGGCCACTGGAGCCCTGAGCGGGCCGTCGGTCACGCCTCGGCGTCGGTACCCACAAACGCCGCACCCGCGCCGTACGACGGGTCGCGAGCCCGTTCCGGTCGCGATTCGGGCGGATTCTCGCCGGCATCGCGACCAGAACGCCACCGGCCGGCCCGCTGTCACCGGCCGCTGGCACCATGGCCAGGTGTCGATCGAGACGGAGCGGGCAATTCTGGATGTGGCGAGCCGATCGGCCGGCATCGCCACCCGGGCCGAGCTGCGAGCTGCGGGCGTGTCCGATCGGACGATCTCCGACCGTGCCCGCAGCGGCGGGCTGGCCCGATGCGGCCCCGGGCTCTACGCGGTTCCGACGCTCCTGACCGGCGAGAGCCGCTACCACCGAGCGGTCAAGGCGCACCGGCGAGCCGCCGTCTCCCACCGCAGTGCGGCTCGCCTGTGGGGCTTCCCGATGGCACCGGCCGCCGACGGTGAGCCGGTCGACGTCTCGGTTCCCCGGCCCGCAGGCCGCCTACGGCTCGACGGCCTCGTCGTCCACACCACCCGCCGCTGCTCGGCCGACGACGTCGAGGAGGTGAGACCGGGCCTGCTCGCCACGAGCCGGGCCCGGACGATCGTCGACCTCGGCTCCACGGACCTGTCGGATCGTCGCCTTCGTCACATCCTCCAGTCCGCGATCGCAGCGGGAGAGCTGACGCTCGGTGAGGTTGCGGTCTGCATCGAGCGGGCCGGCGGCCGCGGCGTCGAGGGGTCCGGCCGGCTGGCGAAGCTCGTCGAGAGCCTTGACGACGGCGAACCCATCCCCGAATCCGAGCTGGAGCGGCTGCTGTCGGACCTTGTCGGCGGCGGCCTGTGTCGCCAGTTCCGGCCGCCCTGGTACGACGGGCGGCGAGGCCTCGTCGACTTCGCCGATCCGGTCAGCCGTACGATCGTCGAGGCCGACGGGAGACGCTGGCACGCCACCGAACAGGCGATGCAGGAAGACCGCCGACGGGATCGGGTCGCCGCGGCGAACGGCTGGATCGTGCTCCGCGTCACGTGGTGTGACGTCGTCCACCGGCCGTCGGCCACAGCGGCCGAGGTCGCGACCGTCATGGCCCGTCGAACCGCCCGTGCATCGTGAGCGTTCGGGCGCTCCGGCCGGCCACACGGCGGTTCTGGCCGCGATTCGGGCAGAACGCCGCCAGCATCGCGACCGGAACAGGGGGTCGGTCCTCGGCGGCCGGCTGGGGGCTCGCTGCGAGTGCGGTGGCGCGGGGACGGAGCTTGGGCCAGGCTGGGCCGGTGAAAATCGGAACGTTCTCCTTCAGCGAGTCGGTCGACGGCCTCACCGACATGGCTCGGACCGCACACGAGCAGGGCTTCGGCAGCATCTGGATACCGCAGGTCTTCGGGCCCGACACCCTGACCGCCATCGCCGTGGCCGGCCAGTCGGTGCCCGACATCACCTTCGGCACCGCCGTCGTGCCCACCTACCCCCGCCACCCGCAGATGCTGGCCCAACAGGCCCTCACCGTGAACCAGGCCATCGGCGGTCGACTGATCCTCGGCATCGGCCCGTCGCACAAGCCGGTGGTCGAGGGCATGTGGGGCATCTCGTTCGACAAACCGATCCGCCACCTCCGGGAGTACCTGGAGATCCTCGGCCCGCTCCTCAACGACAAGCGGGTCAGCTACGGCGGCGACGCCCTCACCACCCGGGCCGAGATCGCCATCGACGCCCCGGCCCCCAAGGTGATGATGGCAGCCCTCGGCCCGCAGCTCCTGAAGGTCACCGGTCGCCTGGCCGACGGCACGATCCTCTGGATGACCGGCCCGAAGACGATCGCCGAGCACACCGTGCCGACGATCACCGCGGCGGCCGCGGCCGCCGGGCGCCCGGCCCCCGAGATCATGGCCGGCTTCCCGGTCTGCGTCACCGACGGCACGGAGACGGCCAACACCGAGGCACGGGCGAGGGCGGCCGAGGAGTACGCGATCTACGGTCAGCTCCCCTCCTACCGGGCGATGCTCGACCGGGAGGGCTATGAGGGCCCTGCCGACCTCGCGCTGATCGGCTCGGCCGCCGAGGTGGCCGAGCGCATCCAGGCCCTCGAGGCCACCGGGCTCACCACGTTCACCGGCGCCGAGTTCGGCACTCGCGAGCAGCGCGAGGCCTCGCGGGAGATGCTCATCGGGCTGTTGTAGGTCGAGGCGCAGCACATGGCGGGCTCGACGGCAACCGGTGGCACGGGCGACAGCTCGGCGAACCGTACGGCCGACAACACAACGGACGGCACGGCAGGCGGCAGCGCCGGGGGCTCGATCGGCGGCGGCGGCGCTGCTGGCGCAGCCGGGGCCGCTCACGGCGCGGCCGGCACCGTCGAGACCGCAGCCACCGGTCGAGCCGAGCGACGGACCGGCCGCATCGCGACGGCGGCGTCGACCTCGTCGTGGCTGAACGCGGCGCTGGCCGTCCAGTCGCTCGCCGTCGGGGCCGTGATGGCCCTCATCGCCCTGTCCTACAACATCGTCTACGCCTCGCTGATCTACCGGGGTGACCTGGCCGACGCCTTCCCGACCGGCCTCGGCGCCAACCTGCTGGCCACGGCCGTCGCCGGTGTCCTGATCGCCGTCGT
>JBCCVL010000313.1:0-3511 GCA_039195375.1 Actinomycetota bacterium | reverse complement strand
GACGCTGTCGTGGGTCGACGTCGGTGCTGCGGAGTACTACGTGTTCGCCACGGTCGACGGCGTGGAGCGTTATCTCGGTGGGCACGCGGTGACGTCGTTGACGGTGGCGCCGGCCGATTCGTACCGGGTCGAGCACTGGCTCGACGGCCCGGCGACCAACGCCGTGTGCGGCAACGGCGCCGCCAACCTGGCCGAGGGACGACCGGCCGAGCAATCGTCGATCGCCTTCGCCGGCGCACCCGGTCGAGCCGTCGACGGCAACACCGACGGCGTCTACCGCAACGGCTCGATCACCCACACCGCCAACCAGAGCCAGCCCTGGTGGCAGGTCGACCTCGGGTCGATCGAGGTGATCGAGGAGATCGTGCTCTGGAACCGGACCGACTGCTGCGCCGATCGCCTGTCGGACGTCCGGGTGCTGGTGAGCGACCAGCCGTTCGGCAACCGGACCCTGGCCCAGCTCGAGGCCGACCCGGCCGTGTGGTCGATCTCGGTGGCGTCGCTCGCCGGCCCGTCGATCGAGGCCGCGGTCGGGCGGACCGGACGGTACGTCCGGGTCCAGCTGGCCGGCAGCAACGTCCTGTCGCTGGCCGAGGTCCAGGTCATCGGCTGAGGCTGCGGCACTCGTTGGTCGCTTCGGCGGGGCGACCACCCCGGGTCGGTCCCGGTGCGGCCGGCTGCCATGATGGGCCCATGACTCCCATGACCCAGGACGAGGTCGTCGCCTTCATGCGGACGGGCAGCCGCACCGGCAAGCTGGCCGTCACCCGGGCCGACGGTCGTCCACACGTGACGCCGATCTGGTTCGACTTCGACGACGACACCGGCGAGCTGGTGTTCCTGACCCAGATCGACTCGATCAAGGGGAAGAGCCTGCGGCGGGACGGGCGGATCTCGATCTGCGTCGACGAGACGGAGTTCCCGTTCGACTTCGCCCGCATCGACGGTGACGTCGCCTCGCTGACCCCCCATGCCGACGACCCCGAGGGGTTGTTGCACTGGTCGACCGTGACCTGTCGACGCTACGTCGGTGACGAGCGGGCCGAGGAGTTCGGTCGCCGCAACGCCCATCCGACCGAGATGCTCGTCCGCATCCGCCCGACCCGGTACCTCGGCGCCCGCGGCATCGCCGACTGAGTCGAAGCTGTCGAGCGGGCGACCCGGGCGAGGAAGGTGACGTTCCCCACCCGGGCGAACCCGACGACCGACGGCTGGTGGTGGCTCAGCCGGTCTGGATCTGCAGGAACTTGGCCGAGAACCCGTCCCACACGTAGTCGCCCCCGACGCACGACGGGCGAGGTCCGATCGTCCAGGTCAGCGTGTTCTCGCCGGCCCGCAGGTCGGCCGGATCGAGTGGGAGGCGGAAGCTCTTCCAGTTCACGCTGTGGCAGTTGCCGTTGCGGTCGTACTGGTAGGGGTGGACGACCCGGTTCGGTCCGCCGTTGACGCTGAGCAGTACCTGCCCGGTCTTGGGCTGGTGGAGCTGCCCGAACAGGACCGGGTCGGGCCCGAGGTCCGATGGCAGGTCGATGGTGACCATCTGCTGCTCGCCGATCTGGCGGTCGCCGTTTCGCTGGAGGTAGACGACGTCGTCGGCCTCGTGCACGTCGTAGCGACCGACGACGGGCCCGTCGAAGCGCAGGTTGTCCCAGTGGAACGTGTACGTGTCGAGGTTGCCGTCCTTGGTCGGGTTATAGGCATGGGTCTTGAACAACACGAGGCCACGGTCGAACGGCAACCCGCCCGGCACGTCGACGCTCCAGCTGTCGAAGCCGCCGTCTGCGGTCTCGATGTGCCAGGTGATGCGCTCGTCCTCCAGCTCGATCCGCATCGTACGGCGGATCCGGCGGTCGTCGATGGCCGGGTCGTCCGGGTGGAGATCCCGCCACCACGCCCAGTCCCACTGGCCTCGCTGGGTCTCCTTGGCCAACCAGCCGTCTGGGGCGAGGGCCCCGGTGCCGACCTTGATGGTGCGGACGTTGCGGCGGAAGTCGAGCACGATCCGGTCGTCCGGATAGGTCTCGTCGATCGGCGAGTCGATCGGCCCGGAGCCGACCTTCAGCTGATCCCGTGGCACGATCATCACCTCCCACCAGCTGCGGACGGCGTGGGCGTCGTTGATGTTGACCTCGAACTCGAGGACGCCACCGTCGGCGAAGTCGAACTCCTGGCGGGGCCAGAACGCCGAGACCGAGTAGCCCTCGACGTCGCCCATCGACGACATCATGTGGTTCTTGCAGATGAAGAACGTCTCGTCCGGGTTGGAGCCGTTGGTGTCCTGGCGGGTCTCGACGTAGCGCTGGGGGAGGGGGGAGACCTCCGGGTTCGGCCCGGCGCAGTTCTCGGCGTGGTCGACGAGGAACGGGGTATAGGTCTTCGAGAAGTGGTGACCGGGGTGGCTGCGATGGGTGGCGACGTAGTCGAAGTCGTCCGGGAGGAGGTCCTGCGACGGTGACGCCGGGTCGCCGTCGAACGTCTCCTCGAGCGCCCAGCCCCCGTCCGGCTGTGGATCGGGGTCGGGCTCGGGATCCGGGTCCGGCTGTGGATCCGGGTCGGGCTCGGGATCCGGCTGCGGATCGGGATCGGGGTCCGGCTGTGGATCCGGGTCGGGCTCGGGATCCGGGTCCGGTACGTCGCCCCCGCCGACGATGCGCACCTCGTCGACGTGGATCGGTGCCGGGTTGCTCCCCCCGACCGCCTGCCACCAGATGCCGCCGATCGTCGACGGGGCGCCGAGCTCGTCGAGTGGGAGCGAGAAGCCCGTCCACCCGCCGGCCGGGACCCGGACGAGCCGACCAGGCCCCGCCGGGCGGTACGTGGTGTCCATGACCACCACCTGCAGCTCGATCCCTGGGTTGGTGCCCGGATGCACGGCGAAGTCGACGGTGGCATCCGGCGGGGCCTCGACACTCGGGTAGCGACCGAGCGACAGTCCACCCCACGGGCCGAGGTCGGCCCGGATGGCGGCCGTCCCGGCGGCGACCGGAGCGAGCGACGACGGGTCGACCGATGCGTTCCACGACCAGCTGGCGAAACCGTCGCCGAGGGCGTCGTCGAACACGACCACCTCCCGTTGCGCCGGTCCGGCTGCGCTCGTCGCGGTGGCGACGGCGACGAGCCCGGCGATCACGACGACGGCGGCGAGGATCGTCCCGGCGGCGGCCGACCGACGCCCTCTCGACGGCGGTCTCGACGGTGATGGGGTGGGGGGAAGACTGCTCATAGCGGCGACGGTACGGATCCCGACGCCGCCGGACCGGGCGCCAACCGGGCGCCGACCGGGCGACTCCGGGTCACGGACCGCCCGGGTCAGCTGGGATACTGGGCCGGTGCCCCCCGGCCCCGGCCAGATCGACGCCTATCGGCTGGAGACGCGCGTCGCCCGTGGCCGGTCCGGGCAGGTCTTCCGGGCCAGGGCCGTCGACGGGTCGGCGGTGGCGATCAAGGTCCATGAGCGGGCCGAGGACGGGCGACTCGAGGCGATGCGGCTCGCCTCGGTCGCCCACCCGGG
>JBCCVL010000312.1:0-3588 GCA_039195375.1 Actinomycetota bacterium | reverse complement strand
TCGGCGATCGAGCGGGGGACGCACGGGTCGAGGTCGACGACACGGATCTCGGTCACCCGCCAACCGGTTGGCGACTCGCCGTCTGGCTCGGCGGTACCGACGAACCACGACGACACCCCGGTGGAGATCCCGCGGTTCATGACCAGGCAGTCGTCGATGGCGTACGTGCCGTCGTCGCCGGGCGTCAACGCCGGGAAGAACTCGATTTCGCGAGCCGATGACTCGGGGAACAGCGGTGCCAGCAGCTGCTCGACGGTCTCCGGTCCGGCCAGCGACTCGATGGTGGCCAGCTGCTCGTCGTCGGGGGCACCGGATCGGGCCGCATTGAGCAGGTCGAGCCAGGTCAGGATGACGGCGTCCTCGGCCTCCTGGCCGGATGGCGGGGTCGTGGCCGAGGTCGGGGCGGCCGTCGAGCTGGTCGTCGGCGCCCCGGTCGTCGCCGTCGACGACGAGCTGCTGCTCGGACTGGACTCGTCGAGCTCCACGACGTCGTCGCCGCCCGAACAGGCGGCGGCCAGGGCCAATGCGGCGACGGTCGCGAGCACCACCGTGGCCGCAGAGCGGCGACGACACCACACGAAAACGTCGCCCACTCGCCGCCCTTCCATCACCACGTGGGCCCTCCCGACCGCTGGTCTCCGCCCACCACGCGGAAGCTACTTCCTCGCGATCCGGGACGATAGCCCAGCGGCGGGTCCCCGCCAAGGGACCCCTGGCCGTTACCATCACACGATGGCGACGGACCGGCTCGGCAGGCGGTGAGCGCCCCCGAACCCGGGGGTGATCTGGCCGACCTCGACGACCACCGGCTCGCCGCCAGCCTTGCGGCCGAGGCGGGCGAACTGCTCGTCGGCCTCCGCCAACGGGCCCGCCTGCTCGACTGGACACCGTGGCAGCTCGAGGACCAGGGGGACATGGAGGCCCACCACCTCCTCCTCGACCGGCTCCGGGAGGTCAGGCCGGACGATGCCGTGCTGTCCGAGGAGGGTCGTGACGACCGCAGCCGTCTCGGTGCCGACCGGGCCTGGATCATCGACCCACTCGACGGCTCCCACGACTTCTCCGGTCACAGCTCCGACTACGCCGTGCACGTCGCCCTCGTGGCCGACGGCCGACCCATCGCCGCCGCCGTGTCGCTGCCCGAGCTGGGCACGGTGCACGCCACCGACGACGGCCCGGCCGAGGACCCCGGTCGCAACGCCCCGGTTGTCGTCGCCGGACGATCCCAGGCCCGATGGGCGATGGCGGTGGCCCACGTGCTCGACGGTGAGGCCCGTGTCGCCGGCTCGGCCGGGGTGAAGGCCATGGCGGTCGTCCGGGGCGAGGCCGACGTCTACCTGCACGCCAGCGGCCTCTACGAGTGGGACGCCTGTGCGCCGGCGGCCGTGGCCGAGGCGGCCGGGCTGGTCGCCGTCGACATCGACGGCGATCCCATCGTCTACAACAAGGACTACCCGATCGTCCGGGGCTTCATCGTGTGCCGGCCACGGTTCCTCCAGCCGGTACTCGACACGCTCCACTGAGAGCCGGCCGGCGCTCGCTCCTGGCCCCATCCCGTTCTGGTTGCGAATCCGGCGGGTTTCCGCCCGATTCGCGACCGGACGGGGTCGATCACTCCTCCCGGCCGGCGATCAGGCGGCGAGCCCGGGCGTTGATCCGCACGCCGAGGTTCTGGAACGGGAGGCCCCGATCGGGTCGTCCCTTGGCCAGCATCAGCCCGAGCAGCTCGGAGTCCTCGTCGAGGATCAGCTCCGCCAGGAGCTTGCCGCTGATCGTGCCCCTGGCGATCCCGACGCCGTTGTGGACCGAGGTGGCCAACACGCCGTCGGCCAGCTGCCCGAAGACCGGCTCGCCGTTGCGGCTCAGGCTCAGCGCCCCGCCCCACGAGTGCTCGAACGGCACGTCGGCCAGCGCCGGCCAGCGTCGCTCGAACGCCTTGCGGTGGGTCCTGGCCGCCCACCGCTTGCGGGTCACGAAATCGCTCCGGCGGGAGAAGCTGAAGATGTTGCGGACCACGATCCGGTTGTTCGGGCTCGTCACCCGGCGCACCGAGGTGCCGGCGGGGTGGGCGGCGATGATCCCGTAGCTCGGGGCGCCGCCGATCCTGGCCGACTCCTCCTCGGTCAGTTCCCGGGTCACCGACCCCCACGTGATCAGCGGGATGAGGTGGTCCCGCAGGAAGCCGAAGCCCTCGATGAACCCGTTGGTGGCCAGGACGACGACCGGTGCCGTGACCGAGCCACGAGCCGTCCGCAGCACGTGGGGCGGGCCGAAGGCGGCGTCGGTCACCATCGAGGACTCGTACACGGTCACGTTGGACGGCATCGTGTCGGCCAGGCCCCGGACCATCGCCGCCGGCTGCACCAGGTAGCTGTGGGGAGCGTGGATCGCCTGCGAGTAGTACGTGGTGCCGAAGGTGTCGGCGCACTCGGCGGCGTCGACGAACCGGTGGTCCTCGTCGATGGTGACGAGGCTCTCGGCGAAGCGGGCCAGCATCCGCTCCCCCCGCTTCGTGGCCGCCGCGTGGTACTTGCCCTCCTGGACCCACTGGCAGTTGATGCCCTTGGCGGCGATCGTGTCGCCGAGCCAGTCGAGACCGGCCCGGTTGAGGGCGATGGCACCCTTGGCCTCGGCCACCGCATCGGCGAAACCCCTGGCCCGCAGGTTGTGGGCGTGGTCGATGGCAAACCCGCTCGACCGCCCGGCGGCGTTGTTGCCGATGCGGTCGCCCTCGACCAGGACCACCGAGGCCGAGGGGTCGAGCTCGCCGAGCCGCCGGGTGGCCGCCAGTCCCGGGTAGCCGCCGCCGATCACCACGTAGTCGGCCGTGACGTCGCCGGTCAGGATCGTCGGTTCGCCGATCGGCCCGAGCATCTCCAACCAACCGTTCGACCGGTCGGAGGTCGGGACCAGGTCGACCCGCCCGCCTGGCCCGCTCACGACAGATCGATCCACACGGTCTTGAGCTCCGTGTACTGGTGGTGGGCGTGCAGGCTCTTGTCCCGCCCGGCGAAACCGGACAGCCCGAAGCCGCCGAACGGGGTGGTGGCGTCACCCTCGCCGTAGGTGTTGACCGTGACCGTTCCGGCCCTGATGGCCCTGGCCGCCAGGTGAGCGGTCCGCAGGTCGGAGGTGAAGACCGAGGCCGCCAGCCCGTAGCGGGTGTCGTTGGCGATGGCGATCGCCTCCTCGGGCTGGGCGAACTCGACGACCGCCAGCACCGGTCCGAAGATCTCCTCGGTGGCCAGCGTCGAGCCCGGGGCCACGCCGTCGAAGATCGTCGGCTCGACGAAGAACCCGCCCCGGTCGGCCAGGACCCGGTTGCCGCCGTGGACGCAGGTGGCGCCCTCCCGATGGCCGGCCTCGATCCCGCCGAGGACCTTGTCGAGGTGGGCCTGCTCGACCATGGCCCCGATCCGGGTCGCCGGGTCGAGGGGGTCGCCGACCGTCCAGGTCCGGCTCCGCTCCACGATGAGGTCGAGCAGCTCGTCCTTGAGGTCGCAGTGCACGATCAGCCGGCTGTTCGACGAGCAGTTCTGGCCGCCGTTCCAGTAGACGGAGGTGGCGGCGTGCTCGGCCACGGCGTCG
>JBCCVL010000311.1:0-3616 GCA_039195375.1 Actinomycetota bacterium | reverse complement strand
TGTAGTCGGCGGCCAGCTGCTCCGGGTCGCCCCCGGTTGCCGCAGCCAGGATCGTCAGCAGGTTCGACACGCCCGGCTTGGCCTCGGTGTCGAAGCGGACCTCGCCGTCCGAGTCGGTCACCGCCCGCTTGAACTTCTTGGCGATCTCCGCCTCGGTGTCGAGCAGGTTGACGGTGCCGGCGGGGGAGTCGAGCGACTTCGACATCTTGGCCTCGGGGTTCTGGAGATCCATCACCCGGGCCCCGGCCGGCGGGATCCGATGCTCGGGCACGACGAGGACCGGCTCGTCCTCGGAGCCGTAGCGGTTGTTGAACCGGATGGCGATGTCACGGGTCAGCTCGACGTGCTGGCGTTGGTCGTCGCCGACTGGGACGACGTCGGTGTCGTAGAGCAGGATGTCGGCCGCCTGCAGGGCGGGGTAGGTGAACAGCGCCGACGACACGAAGTCGTTCGACTCGCTCTTGTCCTTGAACTGGGTCATCCGCCGCAGCTCGCCGAAGCCGGTCACGCACTGCATCAGCCAGGCCAGCTCGTTGTGCTCGCGCACGTGGGACTGGACGAACAGGATCGACCGCTCGGGGTCGATGCCGATGGCCAGCAGGTCCTTGGCCGCCTCGATCGTGGCCAGTCGGATCTCACCACGCTCGCGGGGCACCGACAGGGCGTGGAGGTCAACGATGCAGTAGATCCCGTCGGTGGTGTCCTGCATGGCCGACCAGTTCATGAGGGCCCCCAGGTAGTTCCCGAGGTGGACGGTGCCCGTCGGCTGGATTCCGGAGAACGCCCGGGGGCGCGCTCCTGGTCCGTCGGCCGGTCCGCTCGCCGGGCCGTTCGCAGGGTTGGTGGCCATGAGACCGTAGGCTACGAGAGGCGAACCGAGGTTGCCCCCGAATTCGGCTAGAATCACACCGATGTCATTCCAGGTTGAGACCGAGAGCTTCTCCGGTCCGTTCGATCTGCTGCTGCAGCTGATCCTGAAGGACGACGTCGACCTCTACGAGGTCCGGCTCGGCGAGATCGTCGACGCCTACCTGGCCGAGGTGGCCCGCCTGGAGGCCTGCGACCTGGAGCTGTCGACCGAGTTCCTGCTGATCGCCGCCACCCTCGTCGAGCTGAAGTGCCGGCGACTGTTGCCGGTCGACGACGACATCGACCTCGACGAGGAGCTCGGGCTCTGGGAGGAGCGCGACCTGCTCCTCGCCCGACTGCTGGAGTGCAAGACGTTCAAGGACGCCTCCAACGTGCTGGTCGGGATGATGGAGGAGGCCTCCAAGTCGTACCCCCGCCAGGTCGGGCTCGAGGAGCAGTTCCTGGCCCTCAGCCCCGACCCGTTGGCCGGTATGACCGCCCAGCGGTTGCGCAAGGCCTTCCTCCGGGTGGCGACCGAGCGCCCGAAGCCCGAGGTCTCGCTTGCCCACGTCTCGGTGGTGCGGGCGAGCGTGAGCGACGCCATCGAGACCTTCCTCGACCTCCTGCCGACGAGTGGGCCCATGACCTTCCGGGCCCTGACCGACGGGGTCGAGGAACGGCTGGAGATCGTCGTTCGATTCCTCGCCGTGCTCGAACTGTTCAAGCAGGGGATGGTCGACCTGGAGCAGCTCACGAACTTCGGTGACCTGACCGTCGTGTGGATCGGCGACGAGGACGATCGGGAGCTGGCCGTGACCGGCGCCGATCTCTACGAGGGGTAGGGTCGGCGACGTGACGGGCGAGCGCAACGGGCGAGCCGAACCGCCATCGGTCGACAACCTGACCGAGGCCAGACGGGCGATCGAGGCGATGCTGCTCGTGGCCAGCGACCCGACGCCGGTCCAGCTGCTGGCCCAGCTGGTCGAGCTGCCGGTCGACCTGGTCCAGGCGATGTGTGAGGAAGTGGCCGCTGGCTACGAGTCCGAGGGTCGTGGCTTCCAGCTGGTGGAGATCGCTGGCGGGTGGCGCTACCAGACGCACCCGGACACCCACGCCTACGTCGAGCGGTTCGCCCTCGAAGGGGTGCCGAACCGCCTGTCGAGCGCCGCGCTGGAGACGATGGCGATCGTCGCCTACAAACAACCGATCTCCCGGGCCCAGATCGGCGCCATCCGTGGCGTCAACGTCGACGGGGTGCTGCGGACCCTGGTCCAACGGGGCTACGTCGAGGAGACGGGGCGAGACGATGGCCCCGGACAGGCCACGCTGTTCGGGACCACACCGTTCTTCCTGGAACAGGTTGGGCTGATGTCGCTCGACGACCTGCCCCCGCTCGGTGACTTCGTTCCATCCGCCCAGGTGCTGGAGGCGTTGGAGCACACCCTGCGGGTCGACGGCGAGCCCGAGATCGAGCTGGAGACGGCGCCGGAGACCGCCACGACCGACGGCGGCACGGACGAGGCAACAGGGGAGGACGCCAGCGCCCCCGACGTCGTCGACCTCCGCATCAACGGTCACCCCCTCAACACCAACGGCTCCAGCAACGGCAACGGGTCCGCCAATGGTGTGAGCAACGGTCACGGTCGCGCCGCCACGGCCGAGGAGCCCGAGCCCGTGCCGGCCGCCGAGCACGAGGCCGGAGTGGAGCCGGAATCTGCGCCCGAGCCCGAGCCGATGGCCGAGCACGGCGAGTCCGACTCCCTGACCGGTGACGACCGCTCGGACCCCGATCCCAACGGGGCGCCGGTCGATCAACTCGATCCCGAGCGTGACGGCGATCCGGGCGATCGGGGCGCAGCCGTTGACGCTGCGGCCGCCGACCAGCGGGCGGACGACGAGGACCTGTTCGAGGTCGTCGCCCCCGGGCGCAACATCGAGCTGGCCACGACACCCCCCGCGCCGGTCGAGCCCGACCCGGCCTCGATGCAGGAGCCGGCGCCCGTCGAGGAGGCGTCATCGGAGCGCCAGCCGGTCGACGACTCCGAGGCCGATCCGGGTCCCCGCTCCACCCCGGACGACGACACCACCGAAGCGAACCAACCTGCGCTCGACATCGAGCCCGAACCGGAGGTCGTGGCGGACCCGGAGGTCGATGAGACCCCGGACCCGACCACGACCGGCGCCGACGGCGTCGATGATGCCCGGTTTCCAGGTGCCGGCGACGCCAGCCCCGCCATCGCAGACACCGGCACCGGCGACCACTCCGATGCCGGCACCGGTGACGGTGTCCCGGGCCCCGGTGCCGGAGCGGCGGGAGGCCCAATCCCCGTCGACCGAGCCGGGCCCGGAGGCGCCCCGGCGCTTCGCCCGCCTGCGGGACCGGGTCGGGTCGTGGGTGGCGACGCGCCCGGTGCTGGCCCGGCTGGCCGGGCGGGTTCGGCGGATGGGACGGGCCCGGCGGGGTCGGACCCGATGACCGACCGTGACCGGACCCGACCGGAGCCCGGGGATGCATGACCGGCGGACCATCGCTCACCGAGGGTGACGAGCCCGAGCGGCTGCAGAAGGTCCTGTCCCGGCTCGGCATCGGGAGTCGGCGGGCCAGCGAGATCCTGATCGCCGAGGGCCGGGTCGCCGTCAACGGCACCGTCGCCACCCTCGGGGACCGCATCGGACCGGGCGACGAGCTGGCGGTCGACGGCGTCGTCTACACCACCCGCCCCGACGTCGTGATCTACCTCCTCAACAAGCCGGCCGGGGTCGTCAC
>JBCCVL010000310.1:0-3670 GCA_039195375.1 Actinomycetota bacterium | reverse complement strand
GCCGGCGGCGGCCTGAGTCCCGAGCGGTTGGCGAGACGCCGCCGAGGCGCCAACCCCCATCGGCGAGCTCGGTCAGGTCACCGGCCCGAGGTTCGTCGAACAGGACGACGCACAGGGCGGGGTTGTCGGCGGTCCGGCCGCACTCCTCGGCGGTCTGGACGAGCACGGTGTCGTCGATGCCGGCCGCTTCGTTGTCGTCGCCGACGAGGGCGTGGAGTTCGTCGTGGCAGCGTGGGGTGCCGACGGCCCGGAGCGTGGCTTGTGCCCGTACCGTCGTCCATCGTCGCCCGCTCGCCGCTGCTCGGAGCCGACACCGACCGGTACGGTCCGAGACCGGCCCGTCGTTCGTCTGCGATGCTCAGCCGAGGGCCAGGCGTCCGACGTCGCCCAAGGCGACCGGTTCGACCCGGTGACGCTGCCGGTCACCGGGCAGCCGCAGCCAGTTGCGGTCCGGTCGACCGGCGACCACCGGCTCCGGTCGGCACCGGGGGCAGGCGCACGGCGGCGTGAACAGGATGTTCGGTCGCTGGCCGTCGACGTCGTCACCGTCGACCGCGGTGCACGCCACGTCGGTCATGATCCTCGACCCGATGGTACCCGAGGTCCCGATGACGACCCAGACGGCGGTGGTCGGTCGCCTCGGCGTTCGGTGCCGATGGCGTGGCCGATCTAGCATCGTCGATGGGTGGAGCTGCGCCGGACGGCCGGGCGCAGCTCACCGCTGGACCGAGGAGGACCGAGATGAGCGTCACCACATCGCCGCTGTCGATCAGCCCCATGACCGGCGTGCTCGGGGCCGAGATCACGGGCCTCGACCTGTCCCGCGAGCTCGACGACGGCACGATCGCCGCCATCCGTCAGGCCCTGTGCCAGCACCACGTGTTGGTGTTCCGCAACCAGGACCTCCCACCCGAGCGCCAACTCGCCTTCGGGCGCCGCTTCGGTGAGCTCGACACCCATCCGTTCGTGCACGGCAACGCCGAGCACCCCGAGATCCTCGACGTCGTCACCGAACCGGACGATCGCATCAACTTCGGTGGTGGCTGGCACACCGACGTGACGTTCCTGCCCGAGCCCGACATGGGCTCGATCCTGTACGCGGTCGACGTGCCGCCGTCCGGTGGTGACACCCTGTTCGCGAACCAGCACGCCGCCTACGACGCCCTGAGCGACACGATGAAGTCGATGCTCGACGGTCTCGTCGCCGTCCACACCGCCAGCCACCAATACGGCGAGGGCGGCACGTCGACGCTGTCGAAGGCGATGAAGACCCGCAATCCGGAGCTGTCGACCACCCGGGTCGAGCACCCCGTGATCCGGACCCACCCCGAGTCGGGCCGCCGCGGCCTGTACGTGAACCGGGCCTTCACCACCGGCATCAAGGGTCTGACGTCGGAGGAGTCCCGGGCCATGCTGACCTTCCTGTTCCGCCACGGGGTGAAGGAGGCCTTCACCTGCCGGTTGGTGTGGGAGCCAGGGACCCTGGCGATCTGGGACAACCGCAGCGTGCAGCACTACGCACTCCACGACTACGCCGGCCACCGTCGGGTCATGCGCCGGATCACGGTGAAGGGCGACCGCCCGGTCTGACGCCGGTCGGCGGGAAGACCGAGCGGCCGCCCGAGGTTCACCCGCCCTGGTCGATGGCCTCCAGCCACTCCCCCCACCAGAACTTCCACCGCTCGACCTCGTCCGAGCCCGGCAGCTTCTCGTGCATGACGGTGACCGTGGTGCGGCCGTCGTCCTTCGGCTCGAGCGCAAGCAAGGCAACGCCGCCCCCGATGCCGAGCCGGATCGTCTTGGACGCCGGCTTCGATCGAAGCTGGGTCGGCTCGTCGGGGAAGAGGTCGAGCCTGGCGTGCTCGTCGAGCAGCAGTTGCCGCAGCTCGTCGACGTCGACCGTCATCGTCCTCGACTTGTTGGCGGTGAACGTGCCGTCGGCCATCTGATTCGGCAACCGGAGCCCGGTGATCCGCTCGTAGCCGACGGTCACCGCCTGCGACCACCAGCCGTCGATCGGATGCTCGGCCCCGATCCGGCGGGCCACCGCAGCGTGGTCCCACTCGTCTCGTGGCCACGAGTCGATCAGGTCACACCAGTGGTCCCAACCGTGGCCGGTGGCCTCCCGGATGGCGTCGTCGCTCATCTCGGGCTCGGACACCCACCGTCGTCCCGCCGTCGTCGCCTTCGCCAGGAGGGCCAGGCGGGCGGTCGTGTACCGCTCACCGGTACGGGCCATCCGCTCCCGGACCCGCTTCTTGAACGATTCCTGCGTGGTCATCTCAACCATCCTTCCGTCCGGTCGCTACCGATCGACATCCCACGCCTGCCGATCGCGCCGGACGGCCGTCAGCTGGTTCAGACACCCAGTGCTGGTCGTACAGAGCTGGTACCGCGTTGGCCGGGCACTCGAGGTCCCCTTTGCCTTCCTGACCCGGCCGCGTGGGTGCCGGGGCGAAGGTTCGGCGTGGCTCGACGCCGTGCGGCGAGGCTAGCACGGAACGACGGGGTCGACCGCGGGCGGCGACGTGACCGGCCACTACCATGACCGGCGATGGTGGCCGTGTCGCTCGATGCCGTGTTGATGGCGGTGACCGACGAGGCGCCGCGCACCCTGGTGGTCGACGCCGGGGGCGATCGGCTGAGGTTCCCGTCTGGCCCGCTCGACGACGACCGCACCCTCGAGCTCGGGATGCGTCGGGTGTTGCGGGCCCAGGCCGGCCTCGAGGTCGGCTACGCCGAGCAGCTCTACACGTTCGGGGACCTTGCCCGTTCGTCCGACGGCCCGGAGCGCACGGTGTCGGTCGCCTACCTGCTGCTCGGTCACGAGGAGGTGCCACGGGGACCCGCCCGGTGGATCGACTGGTACGAGTTGCTCCCCTGGGAGGACCATCGCCAGGGCCGCCCGCCGGTGATCGACGATGCCATCGGTCCCGCCTGCCAGGCCTGGATCGGCCGGGCGGGCGATGCCACCGACCGGGCGAGTCGACAGGAGCGGGCCCAGGTCGTCTTCGGCCTCGACGGTGCGTCCTGGGACGGCGTCCGGGTGCTCGAGCGCTACGAGCTCCTGTACGAGCTCACCCTGCTCGCCGAGGCCGGGCAGGGGAGTGGCCTGGCGTCCCTGGCCCTCGATCTCGATCATCGCCGCATGGCGGCGGCCGCCCTCGGTCGCCTGCGGGGCAAGCTCACGTACCGGCCGGTGGTGTTCGAGCTGCTCCCCGACACCTTCACCCTGCTGCAGCTGCAACGTGTCGTCGAGGCGCTTGCCGGTGTGCGACTGCACAAGCAGAACTTCCGTCGCCTCGTCGACAGCCAGGGGCTCGTCGAGGGCACGGGGACCATGGCCCGCACCGGCGGCCGTCCGGCCGAGCTGTTCCGCTTCCGGCGTGAGGTGCTCCGGGAGCGCCCACGCCCGGGGGTCGGCACGCCCTGGGCCGGCGCCGGCGTCTCCTAGGTCGGTCACTCCCGGCGTCGATCCCGACACCGCGGTCACTCACCCTCCAGGCCGTGGTCGTCCGCATCGCAGTGGGTCGGGGCCGTGGTGACATCGGCCACGGGGCCGAGGTTGTCGTTGAATCGCCGCTCAGCCGCGCTTATGCTCCAAGTGAGCACACTAATACTCACCACGAGCATTATTGAGTGAGCGGCACGCCAAGGAGAACGACATGGC
>JBCCVL010000309.1:0-3700 GCA_039195375.1 Actinomycetota bacterium | reverse complement strand
GAAGGTGTGGCCCCGCAGCGCCCGCCTGCCCAAGTTCTCGCTCGGCCGGCCAGAGGTCAGCGCCACCGTCGGCCGCCCGTTCCACGTCCAGGGCGACGACCCCGATGCCGATACCGACGCCATCATGGAAGCGATCGTCGCCCCGGCACCGACACGTAGTCCGTCGTTCCGACCGTCAAACCGACCGCCCCGCACCCGAGGACCTGACACCATGGCTGAGCGCCGCCCCCGAGACGTCGATGTCTCCACCCGCATGACCGACCACGAAGCCCTGATGTGGAACGTCGAGAAGGACCCGTGGCTCAACCCGAACGGGGCCAGCCTGACCCTGCTCGACCAGCCGGTCGACATGGCGCGCTTCCGGGCCGGCATCGCCTACGGCGTGACCAGGATGCCCCGGCTCTACCAGCGGGTGGTTCCCGAGCTCGGCCGTCTGGCCCCGCCGACGTGGGCCCCCGACCCCGAGTTCGACTTCGACTACCACGTCCGCGAGGTCCGGGTGGCCCAGCCGGGCACGATGCGCCAGCTCCTCGACCTGGCGGCCCAGCTCTACCAGGAGCCGCTCGACCGGACCCGACCGCTGTGGCGGTTCGTGGCCATCAGCGGCCTGGAGGGTGGCAAGGGCGCGGTGTACGCCCTGACCCACCACGTCATCGCCGATGGCATCGGCCAGCTCCGCATGGCCGAGCTCTACCAGCAGATCGACCGCGACCAGCTGCCCCCCGAGCAGGTCGACCTCGACGCCTTCCTGGCCGACGTGCTGGCCAGGGAGGGCGTCGGGACCTCGGACGGTGACCCGACCGCCGATGCGCTCGGCGAGCTGGTCGACACCACCCGCTCCACCGCGAGCCACATCCTCCGCCGCCAGGCCGGGATGGCCCGCCGCATGATCGGCGAGGTGGCGATGTGGGGCGCCGACACGAGCCGGGTCACCGACACCATCAGCGAGGTCGTCGACACTGTGAAGACCACGGCCGGACTGGTGGCCGGGGGTGGGCTCACCGGCGGCGACGGCGGCGACTCGCCCGACGGCGGCGAGCGTCCCCGCTCCGGCTCGCCACTGTGGCGCAACCGGTCCCGCCATCGTCACCTCGAGCACGTCCAGATCCCGCTGGATGGGCTGAAGGCGGCGTCGAAGGCGCTCGGCGGCAGCATCAACGACGGGTTCATGGTCGGCCTGACCGAGGGCGCCGTCCGCTACCACGAGGCCCGCGGTACCGCGGTCGACTCGTTCAACACCAGCTTCGTCATCAGCACCAGGACCGACGCCAAGATGGGCGGCAACTCGTTCACCCCGGTTCCGGTCCGGGTCAGCGGCGCCGTCGCCGACTTCCCGACCCGGATGCGTGAGCTGCACCAGATCACCGACAGTGCCAGGGACGAGGTCGGCCGCAGCGGCGGCCTGAGCGCGCTCTCCGGCATCATCAACCTGCTGCCCACCTCGCTCGTGACCCAGACCGCCCGTCGCCAGGCGGCCTCGATGGACTTCGCCACCTCGAACCTGCGGGGCGCCCCGTTCCGGTTGTACTGCGCCGGTGCCGAGGTCGAGGGCACGGTCTGCATGGGTCCGCTGGCCGGCACGGCGGTGAACGCCACGGCACTCTCCTACGACGGGCAGTTCGACGTCGGGCTGTTCATCGACCCGGTGGCGGTCGAGGACCCGGCTGACTACAAGCGTTGCATCGAGGAGGCGTTCGCCGACCTGCTCACCCTGGCCGAGCCGGTCCCCGAGTCCAACGGTACGTCCAGCGAGAAGACGTCGGACGGCGACAAGGCGTCGGCGGGCAAGGCGTCGGCGGCCAAGACGTCGGCGGCCTCGAAGGGGTCGGGCTCGAAGAAGTCGGCGACCAAGAAGTCGGGCTCGAAGAAGCCGGCGGCCAAGGCCGGCACCGCCACGGCCTCGGCGTCGACAAACGGGGCGCACTCGACCTGACCACGACCCGGGCGCCAGCGCCGTGCTGTCGGTACGGATGCTCGGTTCCCGGCCGGCATGCACGGCCGGAACGACGTGCTGCCGGTCCGCTCAGCGCTGGGTCAGCCCGTTGGCGTTGGCCGGGGTGAGGTACTGCATCCCGTTCGGCCGCTCGTCGGCGGCCAGCGCGTCGAGGTCGGCGACCACCAGTCGGCCGATCTCATGCAGCGCGGCCGGGAGCGCCCCGGCCAGATGCGGGGTGCAGGTCACGTTGTCGAGCCCCCGGATCGGGTGATCGCCCGCCAGCGGCTCGTCGGGGAAGACATCGATCCCCGCCTTGAACCGGCCATCGGCCGCCAGCGCGGTCAGGGCCTCGAAGTCGACCAGGTGGGCGCGGCTGGTGATCACCACCGTCTGGTCTGGCCGGAGGCGGCCCAGGAGCTCAGCCGACAGCAGATGGCGGTTGTCCGGCGTCGGGGCGGCCAGGACCTGGATCACGTCGGCGGCCTCGACGAGCGTGTCGAGGTCGACCGGCTCGACGCCGGCGGCCCGGAGCCGGTCGTCGTCGATTGGTGGATCGTTGGCGATCGCCCGGACACCGAACGGGGCCAGCAGCGCATGGAGGCTGCGGGCGATGTTGCCGTAGCCGACGAAGCCGACCGTCGAGCCGAACAGCGTGGTGTTGGTGGCATTGCCGTCGTGCAGCCATCGCTCGGTGCCGTCACCCATCGCCCGGTCGGCGGCGGTGACGCCCCGGACCGCAGCCAGGGTGAGGGCCAGCGTCATCTCGGCGACCACCGGCCCGAAGGCCGGGGCGCAGCTGCCGATGTGGATGCCGCGGGCCAGGCACTCGGCGTAGCCGACCTCGGGGTGCTCGTGACCCCCGGCCACCTCCAGCACGGCCAGGAGCCGGTCGGCGGGGAGCGCATCGACCGACTCGTGGCGCCAGCCGCCGAACACCACGGCGTCGACCGTGGCGATCTCGGCGGCGAAGCGCTCGCTCGGCATCGGCTCGTCCCGGCCCCAGACCACCTCGGCCACCTCGTGCAGTCGTGCTCGCGTCTTGTCGTCGAAGATCTCGCCCATCGACCGGAACGAGGGGTCGACGATGACCCTCAGCGGCACGGACGGTCCCCCCGTCGCTCGGCCACCGGGCGGGCCACGGTCGCGTGAAGTGGCGCACCGGACGTGTTGACCACGTCGACCGATGCCGCCGACCGGCCGGTGAGCAGCGACGCAACGCAGCGCCCGCCACCGGCGAAGACCTCGACCGAGCCGGCGTCGAGCAGCAACTCGGCGCGACCCTCGTCCGGCGACCCGTCCGGTGGGCGATCACCGTCGACCGCAGGACCGTCGAGGAGGACCGACGCCCCGTCGACGTCGATCGTCCGGGGAGTTCCGGCTGCCGTTGGTACCAGGCACCGGACACCGATCGGCCCGGCGGCCGCACGCAGCAGCAGGACGGTGGCACCGGCCGGCACCGGGATCGTGGCCCGCTGGCCGGGTTCGAGCAGCTCCGCCGACCCGTCGACGGGCACCGCGACGTGGGTGGGTCGTTGGACGAGTGCGTCGCCTGGCACCGTCTGGTCGAGCGACAGTCGGCGGGGGATCGACATCCGCCCGCACCACACCGGCTCGGCTCCGGCGGTGCCGTTGGCGGGGACCTCGGCCTCGTTCATCCAACCGATCAGGATCGGGGCCCGACCGTCGGACCCATCGTCGGCGTCACCGTCCCACGCCATCGGTGCGTAGATGTCGGGGCCCTCGTCGAGCCGACGCAGGGTCGGT
>JBCCVL010000308.1:0-3792 GCA_039195375.1 Actinomycetota bacterium | reverse complement strand
CGGGCCACCCGGCCTGGGGTGACCCGGTCGGCCACCCCTGGACCACCGGTCAGCAGATGTCGTACTCGACCGAGGCGGTCCTGTGGGGCAACTGGATCAAGCAGAACCTGGCCGACGACCTCCCGGTGACGGTCGCTGGTCTGGTGATGGACAACGACTTCGGTCTCGCCTACGAGGACGGCTTCGAGAAGTGGGCGGAGCAGAACCCCGATGTGGTCGAGGAGTTCATCGCCGTTCCCCACGAGCCGGCGGCGCCGACCGTGACCAATGAGATGACGACCATCGCGGCGTCGAACCCCGATGTGTTCATCTCGATGACGGCGGGTAATCCGTGTCTGCTCGCGGTGCAGGAGGCCGGGAACTCGGGTCTGACGGAAACGGCGAAGGCGTTGTTCGCCCCGTCGGTCTGCAAGGATCCGAACGCCTACATGATCCCCGCCGGCGATGCGGCCAACGACTTCTACATCGTCGGTGGCGGCGTGAAGGCCACCACCGACCCGCAGTACGTCGACGATCCGTACATCTCCTGGGCCAACGAGACCATGGAGGCGGCCGGCCTCGACACCTCGGTCGGCCTCTACGGCACCGGCTTCGGTAGCTTCGCCTGGCCTCACGTCGAGACCCTGCGGATCGCCGCCGAGCTCGAGGGTGGTCTGACCCGCTCGAACTTCATGCTGGCCGCCCGGGCCCTGGATCTCCAGAACCCGGCCCTGCTCGACGGTCTGTCCTTCGCCGTGAACGGCGCCGAGGACGGCTACTACGTCGAGGGTTCGGAGTTCAGCCAGTACGACGCAGCCAACGAGTCCTGGGTCCAGCTTGGCGCCGCCGTTGACCTCAACGGCTCCTCGCCCAACTGCTCCTGGAGCGAGGACGGCTGCTGATCGACGCGGGACGGCGCTGGGCGTCTGACGTCTGGCGCCGAACCGGTCACCCGGCCATCATGGTCGGGACCTGACGTTGCAACGGCTGGGGCCGGTGCCCGAGAGGGCGCCGGCCCCGGTCGCGTTCCGGCGTCGGGTCGGTCGTCGGCACGGGTTGGCCGGCACGGAGTAGACGGCAGGGTGACCGGTGCGGTGCGTGACCGGTCGGGAAAGGCGAGTGCGTGGATCTCCTGTTGCAGCGTGTGTTCGACGGACTGTTCAACGGTGCCATCTACGCGTCGCTCGCCATCGCCATCGTCGTCATCTATCGGGCCACCGGCATCCTGAACTTCGCCCAGGGTGAGCTGGCGACGCTCAGCGGCTACATCGGCTACCTGTTCGCCGTGCCGGCTGGTGCTGCGGTCGCCGGTGCCGACCTGCTGTCGTTCGTCCCCGGTCGTCCGTGGCCGGTGCCACTGGCCATCGCCGCCGCCGTGCTGTTCGGCGTCGTGGTCGGCGCCTCCGTCGAGCGACTCCTGATCCGGCCACTCGAGGGCAGGAGCGAACTGGCGATCGTCAACGTCTCGATCGGGTTGTTGATCGCCGTCAACGCGCTCGTCGCCGAGATCTGGACGACGAACCCCCGCCGCTTCCCGAGCCCCTTCCCGTCGGACCCCGACGACTTCGTTCCGGTTTTCGGGGCCCGGCTGCGCTACCAGTCGCTCGGCGTCTGGGCCACGGTGTTGGTCGTGTTGGCACTCCTCGGGCTGTTCCTGCAGCGGACCAAGATCGGCCTGGCCTTCCGGGCCATCACGTCGAACCGGGCCTCGGCCGAGCTGGTCGGCGTCCGGGCCGGACGGATCCTGATGGTCGGCTGGGCGGTCGCCGCCGCCCTCGGCGCCCTCGCTGCGGCGCTGGTGTCCGGCGTGGTCTTCCTCGAGCCGTCGCTGATGATCCGGGTGCTGATCTACTCGTTCGCTGCGGCGACGATCGGTGGGCTCGACAGCCCGCTCGGTGCCGTGGTCGGCGGCATCATCGTCGGCCTCACGCAGTCCCTCGTGCCCGGCTACTTCGGTGTACCGACGGAGCTGAGCCTGCTGCCGCCGCTCGTGGCCATGTTCGCCGTGCTCGTGGCCAAGCCGACCGGGCTGTTCGGGACCGCCAGGGTGGAGCGGGTGTGACCGGCAGCGGTGTCTCCGCCACCGGTGGCGCGGAGGTCCAGACGGCCGACGCCGGGGAGCTCTTCCCGTCCTCCCACCCCGCTCTCCGTGGCCCGGGACCGGTCTCGGGCCCGGCGCGGATGCGGCGCCGGATCCTGGCTGCCGCCATCCTGCTGGCGCTGCTCGCGCTGCCGGCCGTCGTCGACCAGTTGGCGCTCCGGCAATACGCCTCGCTGATGGTGTTGTCGCTCGGTGTGCTCGGTGTCGTCGTCGCCACTGGACACGCCGGCCTCATCTCGCTCGGTCACGGTGCCTTCGTCGGCCTCGGGGCGTTCTCGATGGGTTGGTTCCTCGACGCTCGTGGCTGGCCGTTCGCGGTGTCGGTGGTGGCGTCGTTCCTCGTCACCGGTGCCGCCGGCTGGCTGCTCGGGATCCCGGCCCTGCGGATCAAGGGCATCTACCTCGCCCTGGTCACCTTCGGTGTCGCCGTGGTGTTCCCGTCGTTGGCCAAGCGCTTCCCGTCGATCACCGGCGGAACGAGCGGCCGCCCGATCGATCGGACGATGGAGCCTCCGTCGTGGACCGGCCTCGGGCCGGAGCACGCCGTCACCTGGCGCTACTGGTTCTGCCTCCTCGTGTGCGTGCTCGCCTTCGTCGGCACGCGCAACGTGTTGATCGGTCGGATGGGTCGGGCCATGGAGGCGGTGCGGGACAACGAGGCGGCGGCGGCGACCTTCGGTGTCGACCTCGTCAGGGTCAAGGCCGGGGCCTTCGGTCTGTCGGCCGGGCTGGCTGGTGTCGCCGGTGCGCTGCAGGCGGTCCTCTTCCCGTTCGTGAGCCACGAGCAGTTCGACGTCTTCCTGTCGTTGCGGCTGTACGCCGCCGCCGTGCTCGGTGGGGTCGACCATCTCGCCGGCGCGATCTACGGGGTGGTCGCCCTGATCATCGTCCCGACGGTCAACGAAGCCGTCGGCGGTCTCGTCGGCCGTCCCGAGGGGCTGCTCCGCAACGACGTCATCGTCTTCGGGCTCGGTCTGATCGCCCTCACCTTCGTGTCGGCCGGCGGCGCCGTCGGGCTGTTCCAGCGGCTCGGGAACCGGCGCTGGCGGGCTCTGGCCAACCGCTGAAGCCGCCAGCTGAGCGACCGGTAACCGAATCGAGATGAAGTTTTGCCGTTCTTCGAGGTGGTCAGAATTCACAAACGGGCCATCTCTGACTAAAACATCTGGAAGCCTCAAACCGGGGTGGATGTATCCGGGCTGCTGGGGAGCGGTGCCGGAAGGGGGAAAACCAATGAGAGCACTGGCCAAGTTCTTGGCGTTGTTGTTTGCGTTCACGCTCGTTGCGGCGGCGTGTGGGAGCGACGACGACGCCACCGAAGCCGGAGGGACCGACACCGAGTCGGACGCATCGGCCGAAGAGGCGGAGGAATCCGAAGAGGATCTCGCTGGCGGCGGGATCGACGATGACGAGGCCGCCGATGCGGTCGAGGAGGCAGCCGAGGAGGAGGCTCCCGAGGAGACGGCGGACGCCGCCGGCTCGATCGAGGAGTTGGAGGCCCAGTGGGCCGATGCTCGGCAGGCGGTGGTCGATCAGATCAACGCCGAGGGTTGGGGTGTCAACGAGGACAACGTGCTCGTCGGTCCGGCCGGGTTCGAGATCGACCTCAACAACTGCCCGTCTGACTGGACCGACGATGCCGGTCTCGGTGATGCGATCACCATCGGTCACACGACGGCCCAGTCGGGCAACCTGGCTGCCTACGGCAACAT
>JBCCVL010000307.1:0-3867 GCA_039195375.1 Actinomycetota bacterium | reverse complement strand
GCCGGACGTGGTGGTGGTCGAGGCCCAGGGGTCGCCGACCTGCAGCGTCGACGTCGACGGGACCGGCCGTCAGGGGATCGTCGTCGGCCGGGCCACCGGGCTCTGCGTGGTGACGATCCGGGTGTCCGGTGAGGGCTACGCGGAGGCCACCGCCACCGACCGGGTCGACGTCGTCGACCCGGAAGGCAACGGCTGACCACCTCCGGGGATCAAATCACTTCCTGGTGCTACTGGCGCCAGACCGCGGCGTAGGCCGCTCGCCGTCCGGCCTGGTAGGCGGTCACCACCGTGGTCCGGAAGCCATCATCGGTGGCGTCCTCCCACTCGGCCTGGTACTCGGCCGACGGCATCCCGTGACGGGCCAGGAACGGCCCGGTTGGCTCAGATCGGAAGATGGCCACGATCTTGGCGTCGCCGTTCTGGTCGTTGTAGCCGTTGAGGTAGACGGGGCTGCGACCACGCCGGAGCTGCGCATCGAATTCGTCCTGGTACTGGGCCGGCGTCAGCGTCGACCGGACGAGGAAGCTCCCCGGCACGCCCTTCTCGTACACGCCGGTGTAGCGGATCGACCCGTCGACCGGGACGACCGAGAGCGACGTCGGGCTGTAGCCGTCGGCCACCAGTTCGTCGAACCTGGCCTGGTGGGCCCGCTTGGTCAGGCCGTGGTACGCCACGAAGGGTGCCGTGGCCGGCTCGAACACGCCGGCGTAGCGGACGCCACCGGCCACCGGGTAGCTGTCGACCCTCGTCGGGGCCATCCCCTTCGCCACCTGCTGGTCGAAGAGGTCCTGGTAGGCCGCGCCGTCGAGGCCGTGGAAGGCCCGCCAGCTGTCACCGTCGTCGGGCACGAACACCGTGTTGAAGATGTTCCTGCCCCCGACGGTCGACACGTCGAGCCAGTCGAGCTCGTAGCCGGCGCCGGTCATCTGGTCGAACAGGCACTGGTAGTCGGCGGCCGGCGTGCCGTGCCGAGCCACCTGGGCGTAGCCGGAGGCCATCGCTGGCCGGGTGCACCCCGTCCAGATGTCGTAGTGGGTGGGGATGTCCTGGTCCCGCAGCAGGTTGGAGATCTCGGTGAAGAGGCCCGGCATCGCCAGCTTGGCCTCGCCGTTCGAGATGTGGGTCTGGATGGCGAAGTTGATCCCGTCGACGGTCATGTAGACGTAGACCCGACTGCCGCTGATGATGCCGTTGTGGCTCAGCCGGGCGATGCTGGCGTCGCCCCAGGCCATGTCCGGCGTGACCCCGGAGCGCCAGAAGCCCATCCGGTCGAGCTCGTAGGGGCTGTAGCGATCGGCGAGGTGACCCATCAGTTCGACCATGTCCTCGACCGAGCCCCGGTAGCCGCCGGCGAAGGACCCGAGGCCGCCGCTGTGGTCCTGGACGAAGGGCACCGGCTCGCCGTCGACGTACTCGTGGGTGTCGGCGGTCGACGGGCGGTACGGGTTCTTCTTCGGTTCGATCTCCTCCGCGAGACCGAGAGGCTCCAGGTAGGCGGCAGCCGCGTACTCGGTGTGGTCCTGGCCGGTCAGCTCCTCGACGAGGAGCTTCATGGAGCCGAAGTGGTGGTTGCTGTAGTGCACGTCGTTCAGCTCGGTCCCCGGTTCGTGGAGCAGAGCCCGCTCCTGGAGGAAGTGACGGTGGACCAGTTCGTAGGTGAGCTCATCCTCCTCGATGCCGAACAGCGCCATCGTGCCGGACTTGCTCGCCGAACCGAACCCGGCGTTGTGGTCGAGGAGGTGCTGCACGGTGATGGCCGCATACCACTCGATCGGCGTGCCGGTGTTGGCCGCCCCGATGGCGATGTCGGCGTCGAACCTCGTTCCGTAGACGCCACCCTGACCGTAGAGCGGTGTGTCGAGCGGGAGCCCGGCCTCGGTCATGGCCTCGACGACCGTCGGGCCGGTGATCAGGGGCTTGGTCACGGAGGCGAGCAGCACCTGGTGGTCGCTGTCCATCAGCGTGCCGTCCTCGGTGTTGGCATAGCCGTAGCCCTTCGACACGACGAGCCGGCCGTCCTTGCTGGCGGCGACGCTGGCCCCCGGGAGGTTGAACTCGGCGACGAACTCCTGGAGGAGGTCGTCGATCTCGGCCTCGACCGCGGGCCACGCCTCGCCGGTGCTCGGTACCGGGCCGGCGGGCTGTGCCAGCTCGGCGGGCCCGGACGGAAGCGGCGACGCCTCGGCCGGGGCGACGACGGCGACCGAGCCGAGTCCGACGAGGGCGGCGACGGAACAGGCCAACCGGCGGATGCGCCTCCGGCTGGCGATCTCGGTGGGTACAACAGACATGATGGTCCTCCATGAGCGGCAACGGTTGCCGTGCTCATGGATCCAGACCGGCGGGCGGCGGCTGGCTTACCGATTGACGACGGACCCGGGGACCCCGAGCGGTCGGGGACGGGCGCCTAGTCCGGTGGTGGGCTCGGGAGCTGGGCCAACAGGTCGGCCGGGTCGATGACCGGTCGTTCGAGCAGCGTCGCCCGGTCCTCCCCCGCCCGGTGGCGAGCGATCAGCTCGCCCGGATCGAACCTGACGCCGATCGGGTTGGTCTCGAAGTCGCTCTGGGCCATCCAGGCGTTGATCGCCTCGTTGGTGTCGAAGATGTCGATCTGGAGCTCGACCCGGTTCCCGTCCGGGTCGGCGTAGTAGAACGACAGCGTCGGCCCGTGGTTGATCGTCCAGTGGGGTTCGATCCCGAGCCCTCGCAGCCGCTCGTAGGTGGCGAACAGGTCGTCGATCGTCTCGTAGGTGAAGGCGATGTGGTCGACGCCACCGGCGGTCGGGTCGGCATCGGCGATGCCGGGTGCGTTGATGACGGCGATGCGGTGGTGCTCCTCGTCGTAGGTCAGGAAACTGACGCCTGGCGTGCGGACCATCACCTCGGCTTCGAGGACGGTGCGGTACCAGTCGATCACCTCGTCGTAGCGCGGTGATCGGAGCACGACGTGGGCCAGCTTGGCCGGGGCGGTCTTCCCCCGCTCCCTCGCCGTCGGCGGGACTTCGATGGATGTCGACACGGCGGTGCCTCCTCGACTCGTCCGTCCGGTCGGGTGCACCGGAGGTCGCCCGATCCAGACTTGTCAACTGCCACAAATTCTTGTAGTGATTGTGTCAGATGTCAAATACGACAAACGAACGAACGACCCGCCAGGCAACCGCCAAAGCCGTCGAGACCCAGGCCAGACTCCTCGCCAGTGGTATCGAGCTGTTCTCGATGCGCGGCTTCGACGCCACCGGCACCCGACAGGTCGAGTCCGCAGCCGGAGTGCAGCGCAACCTGATCAACTACCACTTCGGCTCGAAGGACGAGTTCTGGAAGCGTTGCATGGCCGCGCTGTTCGCCCGAGTCGAGGACGCCATCGATCTGGCCGTCGCCCAGGCCCGTGACATCGAGCCGGCCGAGCGCGTCCGCTTCCTCATCCGCCAGTACCTTCGGGCCAGCGCCGCCAACCCCGAGATCATGCGGGTCATGTTCGACGAGGGCCGCTCCGACGACTGGCGACTGGCCTGGCTCGTCGAGCACCACGTTCGCCGCTTCTACGACACGGTCGCCCGGATCTTCGAGAGCGGGCACGCCAGCGGCGCCGTGCCGGACCTGTCGGTGGTGCAGTTCTACTACCTGCTCGTCAGCAGCGCCTCGATCTTCGCCATGGCCCCGGAGTGTCGGCTGCTTGCCGGCACCGACCCGCTGACCCCGACGATGGTCGACGCCCAGGTCGACGCCATCGCCACGCTGCTGACCACGGCGACCCCGCCACCGACCCTCCCGCCAACCGCCGTCCCGCCAACCGCTCCAGGAGGTCGTCCATGAAACTCGCCACCTACGCCGTCGGCGATCGCATCTCGTACGGTGCCGTCGTCAACG
>JBCCVL010000306.1:0-3967 GCA_039195375.1 Actinomycetota bacterium | reverse complement strand
TCGTCCGGCCTACGCCTCGGAGCTCGCCGACTGGGTCGAGGCTGCACCCGAGCTGGCCGACCGGCTCCGCTCCGGCGGCCGGATCGTCGACATCGGCTGCGGCGGTGGGTGGTCGACGATCGCCCTCGCCCGGGCCTTCCCGGAGGCCGAGGTCGTCGGCATCGACGCCGATGCGGCCAGCATCGACGATGCCGTGGCCAACGCCGCAGCGACCGCTCCCGACGTCGACATCCGCTTCGAGCTGCTCGACGCCTCGGATCCGATCGAGGAGTACGGCGCCGACCTGGTGCTCATCCTCGAGGCGTTGCACGACATGGCCCGCCCGGCCGAGGCCCTCGAGGCCGCCCGCCGGATCCTGGCCGACGGTGGTGCGGTGTTGGTGGCCGACGAGAAGGTCAGCCCGACGTTCGTCGCCCCCGGCGACGAGTTGGAGCGGATGATGTACGGCTGGAGCGTCAGCCACTGCCTGCCGGTTGCCATGGCCGAGGAGCCGTCGGCCGCCATCGGGACCGTGATCCGGCCGTCGACGGTGAAGGCGCTCGCTCGGGAGGCCGGGTTCGCCAGCACCGAGCTGTCGGACATCGACGCCGGTTTCTTCAACCTCTACGTGCTCCGACCCTGAGTCGGCCACGACGAGATGGCCGATGCGTTCTTGCCGCCGCCGGTTCGACCGGCGGCGGCATTCGCGTCCGAGCGACTCCGGCGAGTAGCGTCGCGATCATGGACCCGGTGACCGACTGGACGTCGGACTTCGACATCGCCGACCCCGACTACCAGAACGATCCGTACCCGGTGTGGGACGAGCTGCGTGCCGGCTGCCCCGTGGCCACGAGCGACCGTCGGATGCGGACCGTGTTGCCCGTCGGATGGGACGACATCTCCGCCGTCGCCTACGACACCGAGCACTTCTCGTCGGTCGACGTCGGCACCCTGCCGCCGCCGAGCGGGTCGAGCACGCTCGTCGCCCCACCGATCACGTCCGATCCGCCGTTCCACACCGCCGCCCGCCGGATCCTCCTGCCGCATTTCAGCCCGGCCGCCACCGAGCGGGTCCGGCCCCACACCGAGGCCATCTGCCGCCGGCTGGTCGACGAGGTGGTGGCGGTCGCGGCCGCCGGTGACGGCACCGTCGACGCAGCCGAGGCCTACGCCCAGCACATCCCCGTCGGCGTGATCGCCCACCTGCTCGGTATCCCCGACGACGACATCCCGGTCTTCCTCGACTGGGCCATCCGCATCTTCCAGAGCGGTGAGCCGGCGGTCATCCGCACTGCGACCAAGGAGATCCTGGCCTACTTCGCCGACCAGGTCGCCGAGCGGCGCCAGGAACCCGCCGGCGACCTCATCAGCGCTCTGCTCGAGGCCGACCTCGACGGCTCGCCGCTGACCGACAAGCACCTGACCGGCACGTGTTTCCTGCTGTTGATGGCCGGGATCGACACCACCTGGTCGAGCATCGGCGCCGCACTGTGGCACCTCGCCACCAACCACGACGACCGTGACCGGCTCGTGGCCGAGCCCGAGCTGCGCCCGATGGCGATCGAGGAGCTCCTCCGGGCCTACGCCCCGGTCACCATGGCCCGGATCGCAACCGACGACACCGAGGTCGGCGGCTGCCCGGTGCACGCCGGCGACAAGGTGCTGCTGCCCTTCCCGGCCGGCAACCGAGACCCCGAGAAGTTCGAGCAGCCGGACGAGGTGGTGATCGACCGGGCCCGCAACCGGCACTTCGCGTTCGGGATCGGCATCCACCGCTGCCTCGGCTCCAACCTGGCCCGCATGGAGATGCAGGTGGCGATCGACACCTGGCTCGACCGCTTTCCCCGCTTCGCCTTGGCCGAGGGCACCGAGGTCCGGTGGGGTGGCACCCAGGTCCGGGGCCCGAGGGAACTGCCCGTCGTGCTCGGCTGACCGTCGCGGTCGGCTGAGTCCGGCCGCTAGCCGCCGGTCTGGTCGAGCACGGTCTCGGCCAGACGGCGGGTGATCGCCGGTTCGGACATGATCGTCTCGGTCACCACCGCCCGCATCCCGAGCGCCGACACGTCGCCAACCAGGCCACGGTCGACCTCGTCGACGACCAGGGTGCCGACCAGGTCCCGGTACCAACCGGCCACCCCGACGACGGACGACTCCCGGCCGAGCTCGACCAGCAGGCGGTCGGCCGGCCCCTTCAGCGCCTTGCCGCCGATGATCGGCGACACGGCGACGACCACCTCCCGGCGGCGGCGGAGCACGTCGGCAACGCCGGGCACGGCCAGGACCGGATCGATCGACACCGCGGGGTTCGACGGGGCGACCACGATCCGGTCTGCGCCCGCCAACGCCGCCAGCACCCCGGGGGCCGGCGTTGCCGCCTCGGCCCCGTCGAAGCGGACGCTCGACACCGGCACCGAGTGCTGGCGACCGACGAAGTACTCCTGGAACGTGATCTCCTCGCCTGGCTCACCCTCGTCGAGCAGGGTCACCATCGTGCGCAGGCGATCGTCGGTCACCGGCAGGATCGTGAAGTCGAGGCCCCAGCTGCCGGCGATGTCGGCGGTGACCGACGACAGGGTCCGACCCCGACCGAGTTGATCGGTCCTGAACAGATGGGTCCCGAGGTCGCGGTCGCCGAGGCTGAACCAGTCGGCACCGCCGTAGCGGCCGACCATCTCCATCGCCTGCCAGGTCTCACCCTCCAGACCCCAGCCCCGTTCCCGGCTGACTTGGCCAGACACCGTGTAGACGACCGTGTCGAGGTCGGGGGAGATGTGGAGCCCGTGCAGCTCCATGTCGTCGCCGACGTTGACGATCGCCGTCAGCTCGTCGGCCGGCACCACCTCGACCAGGCCGTTCAGCAGCCGAGCCGCACCGACCCCGCCACAGAGCACCGCCACACCGCCCATGGGTCGAACCTCCTGCTCCGGTCTACCGACTCAGCTGGTGCTGCTGCTGGGCCACCAGTTCCAGGTCGGCTTCGACCATCATGACCACCAGCTCGTCGAAGCTGGTCCTCGGCTGCCAGCCGAGGACCTCACGGGCCCTCGCCGGGTCGCCGATCAGCAGGTCGACCTCGGCCGGGCGCATGAACGCCTGGTCCTGGACGACGTACTCCCGCCAGTCGAGGTCGACGTGACCGAACGCGATCTCACAGAACTCCTGGACCGAGTGAGTCTCACCGGTGGCGACAACGAAGTCCTGGGGCTTGTCCTGTTGCAGCATGAGCCACATCGCCTCGACGTAGTCGCCGGCGAACCCCCAGTCCCGTTGTGGGTCGAGGTCGCCGAGGCGCAGCTCGTCGGCCAGCCCGAGTTTGATCCTGGCCACGTGGTTCGAGATCTTGCGGGTCACGAACTCGAGGCCGCGGCGGGGGCTCTCGTGGTTGAAGAGGATCCCCGACGTGGCGTGCAGGTTGTAGCTCTCCCGGTAGTTGACCGTGATCCAGTGGCCGTAGACCTTGGCGACGCCGTAGGGGCTCCGGGGATAGAACGGCGTGCGCTCGTTCTGGGGGACCTCGACGACCTTGCCGAACATCTCCGACGACGACGCCTGGTAGAAGCGGATGTCCCGGTCGGCCTCCCGGACGGCGTTCAGCAGCCTGGTTACCCCGAGGGCCGTGGTCTCACCGGTCAGCACCGCCTGCTGCCACGAGGTCTGCACGAACGACTGCGCAGCCAGGTTGTAGACCTCGTCTGGCTGCTGGCGCCGGATCACGTCGATCAACGACATCTCGTCGAGCAGGTCACCCTGCACGATCTGGACGTGGTCCTGGATGTGGGCGATCCGCTCGAAGTTGACCGTGCTCGACCGCCGGACCATGCCGGTGACCTCGTAACCCTTGTCGAGCAGGAACTCGGCCAGGTAGGAGCCGTCCTGGCCGGTCAGGCCGGTGATCAACGCTCGTTTGCTCATGGGGAGACTCCCGTCGTGACCGCCATCGATCGAATGCCCGAGCCGTCCAACGCTAGCCTGCGCTCGGCCGGCCGGT
>JBCCVL010000305.1:0-3991 GCA_039195375.1 Actinomycetota bacterium | reverse complement strand
GTCAGCAGGAACTCCTGGCGACGGAGGACCGGTTGGGCCGGAACGTCGGCCTCGGCCAGCAGTTGCAACCACTCGTCGCGGGGCCGGGTGGCAAAGGCCTCGTCGAGGATCGGGGTGATCCGAGCGATCGCCTCGTCCTCGAGCAGGCCCCAGGGCGGGTTGGCCAGCAGCGGGTCGTCGATGAGGTCCGGGCGGCCGATCACGTCGAGCATCCGCCGGTAGAACCGGGCCGTGCCGCAGGCGAGGAAGAACCAGCGGCCGTCGCCCGCCTCGATGAGGCGGTAACACGCGACCCGACCCTTCGAACCGAGGGCCGACGCAACCGCACGAGGCTCGGTGTCGCCGGCCAGGCGGAACTCGCCGAGCTGCATGGCCGCCGCGCCGGCAACCTCCGACACCTCGTAGGTCGGCGCAACGCCGCGCCGCCGGCGGACCAGCAGGCCGGCGGCTGCGGCGAGGGCACCGAGGACACCGGCGCCGTACGAGGCGACCGGGATGACGACGTCGACTGGCGTCTCGCCGTACGACTGCTGGTTCCAGGCGATGCCGGTGGCGGCGTGCAGCAGCGTCCGGCCACACGGGTCGCCGACGGTCGGCCCCCGCTCCCCCCACGGCGGCATGGTGACGATCACCGCCGCCTGGTTCGCTTCCCGCAACCGCTCGGCCTGACCTGGCCGGTCGACGATGACCACGTCGGCGGCCGGCACGAGCCCCTCGAGCACCCGCTCGGCGTCGACGACGACCGAGCGCTTGTTGCGGTTGACGGTCTGGAACCCGGGGTCGCTCCGGTAGGGGTCGCCGCCGGCCGGCTCGGCCTTGACCACGTCGGCGCCCTGGTCACCGAGGAACATCGCCGCGTAGGGCCCGGCGATCCCGGTCGCGGCGTCGAGGACCCGGATCCCGGCGAGGGGACCGCTCGATCCGGGGATCGGCACCTGGGGTCGTCGGTCGTCGGCCAGGACCCGAAGCGTACGGGGACCTCTCTGCTCACCTCAATTCCCGGCGGGTAGGGTTGCGGCCGTGGACTCCCGCATCGTCGTGGTCGCCAACCGACTCCCGGTCCGTTGGGTCGAAGACCGGTGGGAGACCAGCCCCGGCGGGCTCGTGCGGGCCCTCGTCCCGATCCTCGAGGAACGCAAGGGCGCCTGGGTCGGCTGGGGCGGGGTCGCCGGCGAGACCATCGAGCCGTTCGGACATGCCGGGATCGAGCAGATCCCCGTCGCGCTGTCCGACGACGACATCGACGACTTCTACTTCGGCTTCTGCAACGGCACCCTGTGGCCGCTGTACCACGACGCCATCGCCAGCCCCGACTTCCATCGCCACTGGTGGCGGGCCTACGAGCGGGTCAACCGGCGCTACGCCGAAGCGGTGGCCGACGTGCTCGACCCCGAGGGCGTCGCCTGGGTGCAGGACTACCAGCTCCAGCTCGCACCTGGCTTCATCCGCGAGCTGATCCCGTCAGCCAAGATCGGGTTCTACCTCCACATCCCCTGGCCGCCCGTCGAGCTGTTCTCCCGGCTCCCCTGGCGGGCCGAGATCCTCCGGGGTCTGGTGGCGGCCGACGTCGTCGCCTTCCAGACCAGGCGGAGCGCCGAGAACTTCACCCGCTGCGTCCGCCGCTACCTCGGCGGTGTCCCAAAGGCGCAGGGGACGATCGACGTCGGCGGCCGGACGGTCCGGGTCCAGCGGGCGCCCATCGGGATCGACGTCGACGAGTTCAACCAGCTGGCCGTCTCGCCCGAGATCCAGGACCGGGCCACCAGGCTGCGGGAGGACCTCGGCAAGCCGGAACGGCTCATCCTCGGCGTCGACCGGCTCGACTACACCAAGGGCATCGACGTGCGACTCAAGGCGGTCGACACGCTGCTGGCGATGTCGGGCGACCAGCCAGACCGCTACGCCTTCGTGCAGGTCGCCGTGCCGACCCGGGAGGAGGTCCCGGCCTACAAGGACCTCCGGGAGCGGGTCGAGGGCATGGTCGGCCGGATCAACGGCGAGTACGCCAGACCCGGTTGGTCGCCCGTCCACTACCTGCACCGGTCGATCCCGCTCGACGATCTCGTCACCTACTACGTTGCCGCCGACATCATGTTGGTGACCCCGTTGCGGGACGGGATGAACCTGGTGGCCAAGGAGTACGTGGCCTGCCGCCCAGACAACGACGGCGTGCTGATCCTCAGCGAGTTCGCCGGGGCGGCCGAGAACATGCGATCGGCGCTGCTGGTGAACCCGCACGACGTCGACCAGGTGGCGACGACGCTGCAGAACGCCGTCGAGATGGAGCCGGAGGAGATCGAGTCACGCATGCGTTCGCTGAAGAAGACGGTGAAGCGGGAAGACGTCTACCGCTGGGCCCGGGTCTGCCTGTCGGCCCTGGAGGCATGAGCGCCGCCGCGCCGGGCGCCCGCCAGCCGGAGCCCACCGACATCGACGACACGCTCCTGACCAGCCTGGCGGTGACACCGCGGCTGCTGGTGGCCAGCGACTTCGACGGGGTGCTGTCACCCATCGTCGACGACCCGATGCGCTCGTTCCCGATCGCCGCATCGATCGAGGCGCTGGCCCGGCTGGCCGAGCATCCCGAGACCGACGTCGCCATCGTCTCGGGTCGTGAGCGGAGCCGGCTCCAGCTCCTGGTGCCGCAGCCCGAGCGGTTCACCCTGGTCGGGTCGCACGGCGCCGAGCTCGACGGGATCGAGGTCGACGAGCAGGACCGGCTGCGTCTCCAGCGGCTCACCGACGACCTCGGGGCGCTCGGCGAGCGCTTCGACGGGTTCTTCGTCGAGGCCAAGGCCCTCTCGGTCGCCGCCCACTTCCGCCGGGTCGCACCCGACCGACGCAACGACGCCGTCGAGGCGGTCGACGCCCTGATCGATGGCTGGCCGGCCAAGGTGCTGACCGGCAAGGAGGTCGTCGAGTTCACGATCGGTACCGCCGACAAGGGCGACGCCGTCGTCGCCCTCCGGGACCGGACCGAGGCGACGGTGACCGTCTACCTCGGCGACGACGTCACCGACGAGGACGCCTTCGCCGCCCTCGACCCCGGCGACATCGGGATCAAGATCGGGCCGGGCCCGACGGCGGCAACCCACCGGCTCGACGCCCCGGCCGCGGTGACCACCTTCCTCGCCGACCTGGCCGATCGGCGCTGCCGGTCGTGACCGGCGGCGGGGCTTGCCTCGCTGGCCTGACGCTGTCAGGCTGATTCAGGACGCAAAGGAGCGGCATGACCGACACCGACACGACCACGCTGACCGAGCCGACCGCACCGGTCGAGCACGTCGACGTCCTCATCGTCGGCGCCGGCATCTCCGGCATCGGCGGGGCCTATCACCTCCGACAGCAGTGCCCCGACAAGACGTTCACGATCCTCGAGACGATGGACGGCTTCGGGGGGACCTGGCGGACCCACACCTACCCGGGCATCCGGTCCGACTCCGACCTCTACACCTTCGGCTACCGCTTCAAGCCGTGGACCGGGGCGCCGATCGCCACCGCCGAGAAGATCCTGACCTACATGGGTGAGGTGATCGACGACAACGATCTCGACCGCCACATCCGCTACAACCACACGATCGACCGGGCCGAGTGGTCGGCCGACGAGCAACGCTGGGCCCTCTCGGTCAGCCGGACCGACACCGACGAACAGCTGCGCTTCACCTGCGACTTCCTCTGGATGTGCCAGGGCTACTACCGCCATGCCGAGGGCTACACCCCGACCTGGGATGGCATGGACCGGTTCGCCGGCCCGATCGTGCACCCCCAGACGTGGCCGGACGACCTCGACTACGCGGGCAAGCGGGTGATTGTCATCGGCTCGGGGGCGACCGCAGCCACGCTGATCCCGGCGATGGCCGCCGAGGCCGGACACATCACGATGCTGCAGCGGTCCCCCACGTACTTCGCCACCGGGCGGAACGCCAACGAACTGGCCGACACGCTGCGGGAGCTGGAGATCGACGAGTCGTGGATCCACGAGATCGTCCGC
>JBCCVL010000304.1:0-4015 GCA_039195375.1 Actinomycetota bacterium | reverse complement strand
TCGACAATCCGTCAGCGGTCGGGCGTGGCCGGGTTGAGCAGACCGGGTCGGAGCTCGAACGGCTCGACGTCGGTCCAGGTGCCCGGGTCGGGGTGGCTGACCCCAACCTCGTCGATGTGGATCGTGAGGGTCCCGGTCGAGTACGGGTCGTCGTCTGGCGACGGTGAGACGGCGCCCCGGCCGGTCGTGTTGACCGTCCGACCGGTCCGGAGTCGACGCTGGTCAGCCCGATGTGGTCGTCGAGCATCAGATTGCCGAGCGTCTCGAACATGCCGTGTCGTCGAGCACGGCCACGAACCCGGCCGGCCCGCCGCAGTGGGTGGGGTCGACCCCGTGGTCGACGTGGTCGCTGGCCAGGAAGACGGTGTCGCTGGCCAGGAGCTGGCGCCGATCGGCGGCATCGGGCCAAGCCCGCCGCTCACCACCGACCGCCTCCGGCGCCACGCCAGGGTCGCTCGGCTGGTGGGGTCCGCCCGAAGAGGTACCTGTTGCACAGCCCGAAGTTGCGCCGCATCTCGTCCACGACGGACTCGCCGTCGAGCGAACCCCGCCCGAGCGACTTGGCCCGCCGCCGTCGGGACGGATCGACGTACAGCACACCGAGTCTCCCCGAGCCCGAGACGTTGTCGACGAGCGGGTCGCCGTCGGTCACGGTCGGACGCAGACGCACCGTCGTCCGGTCGACCACCGTGAACAGCCGCCCTTCCCGACCGAAGAGCGGTGCTGCCCAGGGCCGCCGCCCGCCGTCGAGCGTCGCCGCCACCGCGAACGTCCGACCGTTCACGAACCGCACGTCGGCGTCACCAAGCTGCGGCCGAACGCCGGTCACCGCCGACCTCCACTCGGCGTCGACCAGCGGGCCGACAGCACCGCCGGCTTCCGGAAGATGAGCCCAGAGGGACCGACGCTGTTGGAAACGTCGAGCACCAGGTCGGGTGCGGCATCGAGCATGCCCCGTATCGCCGCTGCGGTCTCCATCCTGGCCAGGTGCAGACCGATGCAGCCGTGTGGGCCCTGCACGAACGAGACGTGCTGGCGGGCGTTGGCACGACGGGGATCGAACGTGTGGGGATCGTCGAAGTGCTCGGGGTCGTGGTTGGCCCCGAGCAGGCTGATCGTGACCAGGTCGCCGGCCGGGATGACGACGCCTCCGAGCTCGACGTCACGGGTGGCGTAGCGGTCGATCACTGCGGCCGCCGGTTCGTGTCGCACCGACTCCTCGATCGCCGGGGCCACCAGGCTCCGGTCTCGTCGCAGCGCCTCCCAGGCACCGTCGGTGGTCAGCAGGTGCCAGAACGCATTGGCCGTCATCCCCTCGGCCGTCTCGATCGCCCCGAACATCAGCACCGTCGCCGCCGACCCCACCTCGTCTGGCCGGAGCGCCCCCGATGCCTCGATGGCGTGCAGCAGCGACGTGGAGTCCTGCGCGTCCAGGGTGGCCTGCACCCGCTCGTGCACGGTTCGCACGGCGCTGGCGTCGTCGTCACCGATGGCCCGACCGAGCGTCAGGTCGGTGATCGCCGCAGAGATGGACTGGTACCAGCCGAGGACCTCGTCGGCCGTGACGCCCTCCAGGCCGAGGAAGCGCGTGATCGTGTTGACCGCCAACGGACCGGCGAGGCCGGTGCGCAACTCGCCCGCCATGCCCCCGACCCCACTGCCATCGACCCCGCGGCCCCCGACCCCGCTGCCGACAGCACCGTGCCCGACAGGGGCATGCCCGACCGCACCGTCCCCGCTGGCACCATCGACGACAGCACCTGTGTGGCGGTGCCCGAACGCCTCGATCAGGTCGGCGACCTGCTCGTCCAGGAACGCCTCGAAGTTCTCGCGCAACACCCCGGGCCGGAAGGCCGGCGCGAACGGGCTCCGGTGGCGCTCGTGTTCGGGCCCATCGAGCGAGAGCATGCTCGGCCCCAGCACCGCCGCCGTGGTGAACCGTGGATCGTCGACCGTGAACGCCTCGGCGTCACGCATGGCGGCGATGGCGAGATCTCGCCTCGTGACCAACCAGGCCCCGAGCGCCGGGACCCACGTGACCGGCTCGTCTCGCCGGAGTTCGGCCAGCACCGCCTTGGGGTCGCCCTCAAGCTGCTCGGTGGTCACGGCGGACCCGAGGGGGAACGCACGCTGGCGGTCGGCTGATTCGGGGATGGACATCCTTGGCTCGCTGACCGGGAGCCGGCTGCTCCCGGTCGTGAGTCTACTGATTACTAGACTCCGGCGGCCGCCCGTTCGGCGACCGGCCCCCGCCGCCGCTCAGGTCTCGGTGACCTCGGCCAGGACGACCGGTTCGGCCTGCCCGGCCAACGAGCCGGTCAGGCCGATCGGCGGACGGGCAGCGACCTCGGGTCGGCGGAAGAACGTGAGCTCGAACCGATCGTTGCGCAGGGTCGCCGAGTCCTCGTCGTCGGAGACGAGGCCGAAGCCGTCGACGGGGACCCGGTCGAGGCCCCAGCCGCCGCCCTCGATCCGAACGTTCGCCGGTGCGATGTGCCACCGGTCCTCGTGGAGCACCATGCCGAGCGCCTCGCCCTGCCCGGTCATCGTCACCGCCGCCAGCATGAGCACGTAGCGCTCGTCCAGCAGCCCGTCGTACACCCAGCGGGTGCCCAGCTCGGAGTGCTCCATCTCGGTCACCAACGCCGCCTCGGCCCCGTCGACCGGACCCTCTCGGTAGGTCAGCGGAACCTGGAACAGCACCCCGTCGGCGGTGACGAGATGGGTCTCCATCCCGACCCGGTTCTCGGGGTCGTCGAACCGGTAGGCGCCGATCACCTCGATCGTTGCGTCGGCGGCCGGCCCCCACGGTCGGGTCGGGATCCACGCCGTGATGGCGTCGGCCTTGGTCGGTGTGATCGTTGCTCGATGGAAGACTCCCATGGGGTCGGGAGCGTAGGCCACCGACCCGATGCCTGCCGTGCGATTCGGCTCGCCGCGGCATCGACGGTCGGTCGCCGGCGTGTCGGCCCGGGTGGCACTACCGTGACCTCCGTGGACGACTGGCCGATGCCGCCCGAGGTCCCCCGAGCGGAGTGGGAAGCCGAGCTGCTCGACCTGCGGCGCGAGGAGAAGGCCATCACCCGCCGACTCGACGCGCTGAGCGCCAGGCGCCGACGCCTGCCGATGACCCCGGTCGATCCCGGGTACGTCTTCGACGGCGAGACCGGTCCCCGGACCCTGCTCGACCTCTTCGACGGCCGGCCGCAGCTGATCGTCTACCACTTCATGTTCGGGGCCGACTGGGACGCCGGCTGTGACGGCTGCTCCTGGGTGGTCGATGCCATGTCCCACCCGGCGCACCTCAACGCCAGGGACGTGTCCCTCGTCCTCGCCAGCCGCGCCCCGCTCGACAAGCTGCTCGCCTATCGGGCGCGAATGGGCTGGGACCTGCCCTGGTACTCCTCGGGTCGCACCTCGTTCAACGACGACATGGGGGCCACCGTCGACGGCGAGGAGAACCACGGGCTCAGCGTCTTCGTTCGCCGCGGGGAATCCGTCTGGCGCACGTACTTCACCGAGGACCGCGGGGTCGAGCACCTCGGGAGCCATTGGACCTACCTCGACCTCACCCCCTACGGCCGCCAGGAGACCTGGGAGGACTCGCCGGTCGGCTGGCCGCAGTTCCCGGCCTACACCAGGCACCGTCGTCACGACGAGTACTGACTGCTGCCGACCGGGCGCCCGGCCGTTCGTGTGGCTCGGCGCCCGATCAGGTCGCCGCCGGCACGGCCTACGGGTGCAGCTTGACCTTGTCGACGGCCTTGTCGACCTGCTTGCCGATCCCGGCGACGGCGAAGCCGGCGACCGACAGCTCATCGGTGGCCACGGCGGCGACCGCAGCCCGGTTGTCGATGTCGTTGCCGGTGGCGAACAACTCGTCGGTGTAGACACTGACCGCCAGGCCACGACCCCTCGCCCGGTCGAACGCCCGCCGCACCGCTGGGCCGTCTCCGGCGAAGACGAGGCACGGGAGGCCGAGCTTTGGCAGGTACTGGACACCCGAGCCGTCGAC
>JBCCVL010000303.1:0-4041 GCA_039195375.1 Actinomycetota bacterium | reverse complement strand
GGCCAGCTGGCCATCCAGCACTGCATCGGCGCCGGCAAGCGGATGACGTTCAAGATCCTGTGGAACGACACGGTGGCGATGACCGGCGGGCAGGACCCGACCCACCGCATCGGTGTACCCGAGCTGGCCCAGATCCTCGTGCTCCAAGGCGTCGCCGGGATGGCGATCACCACCGACGACCCGGCGCGGTACGCCGACGTCGACCTGCCGGCCGGGGTGAAGGTCCACGACCGGAGCGAGATCGTCGAGGTCCAGGAGCGGCTGGCGGCCACGGACGGGGTGACCGTGCTGATCCACGACCAGGCCTGCGCCACCGAGCTCCGCCGTGACCGCAAGCGGGGACGGATTCCCAGACCGACCAGGCGAGTGGTCATCAACCACCGGGTGTGCGAGGGCTGCGGCGACTGCGGGGACGTCAGCGGCTGCCTCTCGGTCCAGCCGCTCGACACACCCCTCGGTCGCAAGACCACGATCGACCAGGCCTCGTGCAACTACGACGAGAGCTGTCTGAAGGGCGACTGCCCGGCCTTCATGACGGTCGCCGTCGACGACGTCGCCGGCTCCGGTGGATCGGCCGGCGGCGCCGGCCAGACCGACGCCCCGGCACCGCCGCCGCCGACGGTCGCCGATCCCGACGTCGACCGGGTGCTGGTCCGGATGGCCGGCATCGGCGGCACCGGCGTGGTCACGGCGGCCCAGATCCTGGCAACGGCGGCGATGTTCGACGGTTGGGACGTCAACGGACTCGACCAGACCGGGTTGAGCCAGAAGGCGGGGCCGGTGGTGTCGGACGTGGTGCTGGTCCGCTCGGACGAGGGGGACGCCGGCGGCGACCGGACCGGTCCGCCCGTCGCCTCCAACCTGGTCGGGGTCGGTCAGGCCGACGTGTTGATCGGGTTCGACGGGATGGTCGCGGCCGCCGACGGCCCGCTGTCCGGCGCCGAGCCCGGCCGGACGGCGGTGATCGTCTCGTCGCAGCGGACCCCGACCGGACAGATGGTGGTCGAGCCCGAGCGACCGTACCCGACCGCCGAGATCGAGGCTCGCCTGGCCGCCGCCGGGGCCGATGGGCCCCGGGTGGTCGACGCCGCCACGCTGTCGGCGGCCCTGGCCGGCGGGGCCGCGGCGGCCAACGTGCTGCTCCTCGGCGTCGCGGTCCAGGACGGCCGGATCCCGGTGTCACCAGGAGCGGTCGAGCGGGCGATCGACTTGAACGGGGTTGCCGTCGACACCAACCGGGCGGCGTTCGCCTGGGGTCGCCGCTGGGCGGTCGACCCGACCGGCGTCGAGGCCAGGGCGGCCGGCACACCAGGGCTCGGCGGGCCCCGCATGACCGTGCCCGACCTGCCCCGACCGCTGGCCGACCGGGCTACGGCCCTGGCCGAGACCGACGAGCTCGGCGAGCTGGTGGTGTTGCTGGCCGCCGACCTGATCGGGTTCGCCGACGGGGCCTGTGCCGCCCGCTTCCTCGACGCCGTCGAGCTGGTGGCGGCGGCCGAGCGTCTGGTCGTCCCCGGGTCGACGGCACTGACCGAGGCGGTGGCCCGGAGTCTGCACAAGCTGACCGCCTACAAGGACGAGTACGAGGTCGCCCGGTTGCTGCTCCTGCCCGAGTCCGACGACGGTCCGGCGTCGGTCGGCGGCGGGGCGAGGACCTGGCACCTGCACCCACCGATGCTCCGGGCCATCGGGTACGACCGCAAGCTGGAGCTCGGCCGCGTGGCGGCGCCGGCGCTGCGGGCGCTCCGGGCCGGCAAGCGGTTGCGGGGGACCCGGTTCGATCCGTTCGGTCGAGCCGAGCTGCGCCGGGTCGAGCGGGAGTTGCCGGGCGAGTACCGCGCCGCCGTCGACCGCCTGCTTGCCGGTCTCACCGAAGCGAACCTCGCCGAGGCCGTCGCCATCGCCGAGCTGCCCGACCGGGTCCGCGGCTACGAGGACCTCAAGCTGCGCCGGGCCGCCGCCTACCGGACCGAGCTCGCAGCCCGCCTCGCCGCCTTCGCCTGAGCGGAGCCGCGCCGCGATCTCGTGCCGGTCGGCCGGCCACCGGTTCGTCCCGGCGGCGAGACGGGCCGGGGCGAGCAGGATCGTGGGCCGGGACGATCGCACGTGCGCCGTTCGACCCGGTCCGTCCACACGGAACGTCAGCATCGGTGCGCCGAGCCGGAGCCGGGCGGCCCGACGGTACGGTCAGTGGGGTGAGCAGCATCGAGCGCACCCCAGCCGACGTCAGCCGGGTCTTCGAGCTGGAGGACCACGGTCCGGACGTCTGGGTCGGGGAGAGCCCCGACTATCCCTGGGGGCGGATCTACGGTGGCCTGGTGATCGCCCAGGCACTGTGGGCGGCCACCCAGACCGTGGTCGACGAGCACGCCGTCCACTCCCTGCACGGCTACTTCATCCTCGGCGGCGATCCGGCCGAGCCGGTGCGCTACGAGGTCGACCGGATCCGCAACGGCCGGTCGTTCACCACCCGCCGGGTCGTCGCCCGCCAGAGCGGTGGCGCCATCTGCACGGTGTCGTGCTCGTTCCAGCGTCATGAGGACGGCGTCGAGACCCAGACGGCGTCCTTCCCGGCCTATGCACCCGACCCGACGTCGCTGACCTCGATGGTCGAGGGGTCGGGCATCGAGCGGATCGACGTCAAGCTGGCCGGCGACCAGCCCCGCTCGTTGATCTGGTGTCGCTACACCGGTGACCTGCCAGACGATCCCCGGGTGCACGCCTGCGCGCTCGCTTACCTGAGCGACACCAACCCGATGGACGCCGTCGCCACCTCCCACCCTCGTGGCATCCCGGCCGACAGCGACTGGGACTCGACCTACATGACCGCCAGCCTCGATCACGCCGTGTGGTTCCACCGGCCGGCCAAGGCCGACGACTGGCTGCTGCTCGACATGGGCGGCCATGGCATCCTCCGCACCCGAGGACTGAGCACGGGCCACGTCTTCGCCGCCGACGGCCAGCACATCGCCACCATCGCCCAAGAGGGCCTGATTCGCGAGCTGTGATCGCCGGTCACGTGTGACGAGCGACCAGTGGGTGTTCACCGGGCTGTCATCTCCCGGCCACCGGTGCGACCGGCCCCGGTCGTAGGTTGAGCTGATGACGGCGCAGCCACTCGACAGGGTCGGACCGCAGCTCGACGGGGTCTACAACTTCCGTGACCTCGCCGGCGTCGCCCCGGCCCCGATCGACGGTCGACCGCTCGCCCCCGGCCGGCTCTTCCGGTCAGACGGGTTGCATCGTGCGCCGATCGACCAGCAATCGCTGCTGCTCGACGTCCCGGTCGCCAACGTGATCGATCTCCGGACCAGCGCCGAGATCGAGCGGGAGGGCCGGTTCTCGGCTGATGGCATCACCTGGCGCCACGCCCCGATCCTCGAGTCGCTCGCCGACTTCCTGTCGGCCGACGCCGGCGACGGGTCGGTCGACCTGCTGTGCCGGCACTACGAACACATGATTGCGGCCAATGCCGAGGCACTGGCCATGGCGCTCGGCGCGGTGGCCGACTCCGTCGAGCGGGGACCGACGGTGTTCCACTGCACGGCCGGCAAGGACCGGACCGGCGTGGTGGCCGCCCTGGTGCTCGCCTCGGTCGGCGTCGACGACGACGCCATCGCTGCGGACTTCGCCAGCTCGGCGGCCGGCATCGACCGGATGGTGGCCTGGTACCGGCGCAACACCGACAGCACGCCGGCCGACAAGATGGCCGAGATGGGCCTCGATCCGGCCATGGCCCCGATCGTGATGGGGGCCGAGGCGGCCACGATGGTCACGTTCCTCGACCGGCTGCGGGCGGCGAACGGCGGCATACGGCCGTACCTGGCCTCGATCGGTGCCGTCGGGTCGGTCGACCGGATCACGGCGGCCCTGCTGGCCTGAGCGGGCGCGGCAGACCCAGGTTCCCGGCCGCTCGCGGCCGTCGAGTTTCCCGGGCGTCGGCCGATCGTTGCGCTGGATCGGGGAATCGCCCCCGGCTATCGTTAGAGCGCTCCAATCGTCTGTGTGATCCAACGCTTGCGCCGAGCCGGCGTCCCCGCG
>JBCCVL010000302.1:0-4045 GCA_039195375.1 Actinomycetota bacterium | reverse complement strand
TCGGCACCTTGGCCAGCTTGAGGGCGAAGCCGATGTTGTCGGCGACCGACATGTGGGGGTAGAGGGCGTAGTTCTGGAAGACCATGGCGATGTCACGGTCCTTCGGGTGGACGTCGTTGACGACCCGCTCGCCGATCCGCAGCTCCCCGGTGCTGATGTCCTCGAGGCCGGCGACCATGCGAAGCGCCGTCGACTTGCCACAGCCGGACGGGCCGACCAGCACGAGGAACTCGCCGTCCTCAATGTCGATCGAGAGGTCGTGAATGGCGTGGTAGCCGTTCGGATAGACCTTGTTGACGTTGTCGAGGACGACCTCTGCCATACGGAACACTCCCCCGTGAATCGAATCTGACGCGCCGCGCGGGACAGCGGGCACGCGAGCGATCGTACACGGTCGTTCCCCATGGTGCTCGCTCAGGTCATACTCGGGGCCATGGACGCCCCGAGCCCCGATCTCGAGTATCAGTGCCCGCGCTGCGGGAACGCCGTCGTCGGCCGTTTCTACGGGCCGTGCCAAGCCTGCGCAGCGGCACTCGGCGCGGCGTACCCGGGTCAGGCGAGGGCCGTCGAGGCGGCCGAGTACGAGCCGAAGATGAACGTGACCCCGAACGCCGTGGCCACCAAGGACTAGCTGGCGACGAGCGGGACTCTCGGGGGCCACCCGGCCATCACGTCACGCCGGGCCGGACCGGCGAGCCACCCAGTCCTCGATGAGCCAGCCGGCGATCGACATCCGCCCCCGAGGCACGGGCGGGAGCTCCTCGTGGTGGAACCAGTCGGCCTCGACGATCTCCTCCTCCTGCAGCACCAGGTCGCCGCCGGCGTAGCTGGCGTTGAACCCGATCATCAGCGAGTGGGGGAACGGCCATGGCTGGGAGCCGAAGTAGCGGACGTCCTCGACGTCGATGCCGACCTCTTCTTTGACCTCACGGACGACGCACTGCTCCAGGGTCTCCCCCGGCTCGACGAACCCGGCAAGGGCGCTGTAGAAGCGCCCGGGGAACTGCCGACCCCAGGCCAGCAACGCCTGGCCGTCCTGCCGCTCGACCAGGGTGATCACCGCTGGCGTCAGCCGCGGGAAGGCGATGTGGCCACAGGACGGGCACAGTCGGGCCCGGTCCCGTTGATGAGGCTCGGTCTCGTCCCCGCACCGGCTGCAGAAGCGGTGGTCGGCGTCCCACTTGAGGATCTGGGCCGCCCGGCCGGCGAGGATCCACTCCACCTCTTCCAGCACGGCGTAGGCCCGGCGGAGGTCGAGCACGATCGCATCGTCGGTGGGGGCGTCGAACGCGTCCGGGTCGTACCCGGCCGGGAGGCGACCGGCCCGGATCGGTCCGTCGGCGTCGTGGCCGAGCACGTGCAGGTCCGTGGTGCCGGCCGGCGCCTCGACCATCGCCGGCGGCCGGCCGTCGATCAGCAGTAGCCGGTCGCGCTCGTCGAACAGGAACCATCGGCCGGGCTCGTCGAGCAGATGGTCTGGTACGGAGATCGCTGGCTGGAACATCGCGACCGAAACGTAGTGGATTTCGGGCCGGCGGTCCCGGCCGAGCCCTGACCCCGGACCTACCCTGGGCCGATCAGCGGCATCGGCACCCTCAACGAGAGCTCGCTCCACGCCGAGCTCAAGGACCTCCTCGTCGTCGACGGCGACGAGCTCGAGGTGGATCTCGACGGCTTCGTCATCGACATTCGCCGCCACGACCTGCTGATCGAGATCCAGACGAGCAGCTTCGGCTCGATGGGTCGCAAGCTCGACCGGCTCCTCACCGACCACCGGATGCTGCTGGTGCACCCGATCGCCACCACCACCTATTTACAGCGTCCCGGCGTCCGAGCCCGGCGCTCGCCCCGCCGGGGTGATCTCTGGTCGGTACTCGACGAGCTCGTCAGCATTCCGACCCTGCTCGACCACCCGAACCTCGCCCTCGAGGTGTGGCTCGTGACCGTCGACCGGGTCCAGGAACCCGACCCGAAGGCCCGCCGTGGGCGTGGTGGCTGGCGAACGGTCGACCGGCGGCTGCGGGAGGTCGAGGCCAGGCACCGTTTCGACTCGACCGACGACCTCGTCGCGCTCCTCCCACCGGGGCTGCCGGAGCACTTCACGACGGCCGACATCGCCGAGCGGGCCGGGATCGGGCGCGACGTGGCCCAGAAGCTGGCCTACTGCCTCCGGGCGCTCGAGCGGATCGAGCTGATCGAGCAGCGGCGGGCCGGCTACGTGTACCGACGCCCCTGACTCGAAACCATCGGGTCCTTTCTTCCCGGGGGCCCCGTTTGCTACCCTCGATCGTCGGGTGATGCGAGCGCCGTGATTGCGATGGGGCGCCCGTTGATCCCAGTTCAATTGTGGCGGGTACCACTGCAATCGGTGGTGGCAGCTGGTAGTTTCGGCGTGCGCGATGGTCGCGTTGCGCCCGGCGGAGGTTGAAGTGAGCACACGTGACGAACGGGCCGACGAGTCCGTTGCCAGGCCGAACTGGTTCGGGTTCGACCAGTTGGAGCTCACTGACGACGACAATGCCGTTCTCGTGACCATCGGTTCCACCGACCGGTGGGACAAGTCACACCTCCGCCGCCTCCGTCAGTCCGCCGATCTCCCCGGTCTCGTCCCCGTCGTCGATGCCGATGCCGCCAGCGACGGCAAGCCCTACGCCGTGACCCCGGTCGTCGATACGGGAACGCTGGCCGATCGGCTGCCCCCGTCGTCGTCGGAGTGGTCCGACTGTGCGGCCATCACCGAGGCTGCGGCCCGGGCAACCCACGAGGCCCACCTCCGCGGTCTCTTCCACGGTGCCCTCTCCCCCGATCAGATCTACGTGCTCGATGACGACGTCGCCGTCGGTGGCGTCGGGCTCGGTCTCGGCGGCGTCCCGCTGGCCGAGTACGAGCACTGGGTCGCCCCCGAGGTCCGCGACGGCGGCGACGCCACCGAGCGGTCGGACGTCTACTCGCTCGGCAAGATCCTCGAGGCCTCGCTCGGCCAGTCGATCGACGACGTGCCCCGATCGGTCCGCCGCCTCATCATGTGGTCGAGCTCGGACACGCCGGAGGCCCGTCCACCGTCGGCCCTCGAGTTCGCCAGCATCCTGGCCGAGGCCATGGGCGACGACCGCAAGATCTACAGCCCGGCCTTCATCCCGACGGCCGAGATCACCGACCTCGCCTCGACCGCATCCGAGACCGTTGCGGCCCACGTCCCGAGTGACGAGTCGGCCTCCGGCATGCGAGCCGCAGCGGCCGGCGTCGGCCTCGGCGCAGCCGGGGTGGCCGCAGCGTCGCTGCTCGACCGCGAGGACGAGGGGGCCGAGCCCCCGGTCGAGCCAGAGCCGCCGGTCGACATCGCCGACGAGGCGGCCGAGCCGGAGCCCGAGATCACCGACGAGGCGGCCGAGCCGGAGATCGAGGTCGATGAGCCTCTCGTCGACGAGGTCGATGAGCCCGACGTCGACGAGGTCCCGATGGAGGCCGCGGCGGCCACCACCGCCGAGGTCGCAGCCGACGGCCCCGACATCGACACCACGGAGGTCAGCGAGGCCGACCTGGCCGCCGCCGGCGCCACCGGCTTCGACTCCCGCCAGTTCAGCGCAGACGAGCTGTCGGCCGCAGACGAGGGCTACGACCTGCCGGCCGCGGCCCAGACGGTCGACATCGACGAACCCGCCCAGGACCGCCGCGGCAACCGGGCCGGCATCCTGGTCGGTGCGATCCTCGCCGCCGGACTCGGCCTGGTCGCCTTCCAGCTGCTGAGCGGTGACGACGCCGAGGGCGGCGACACCACGGCGCTGAGCGACGACGCTGAGAACACCGCAGACGACACCGCCGACGACACTGCGGACGACGGTGAGTCGGGCGCGGCAGACGACGGCGACGGCACCGACGGCGATGGCGACGGCGCCAGCGGCAGCGCCGGCACCGACACCGGGACCGAGGACGACGACACCGGTGAGGACGGCGCCGAGACGGGCGACGGCACCGGCGACGACGGGGCCGAAGACAGCACCGGCGAAGACAGCACCGCCGAAGACGACGGCGCCGAGGACAACAG
>JBCCVL010000301.1:0-4054 GCA_039195375.1 Actinomycetota bacterium | reverse complement strand
CGACGTGGCGTCGGCCACCGGCAGGATGGGCGGGGCGTCGACGACCGAGATGTAGGACTCGCTGGCGATCTGGTCGATGAAGTCGGCGTACAGGGGCGAGGCGAGGAACGCCGTCGGGTTCGGCGGCTCGGTACCGGCGGGGAGGGCGGCCAGCGAGGCCCGCTCGGCCGGCGACGTGGCCACGGCGATCCGCTGGAGCGGCAGGTCGTTGACCAGGGCGTCGGAGACGCCGGGAACGAGGTCGGTCCCGAAGACCGCATGGATGCGGGGGCGGCGGAAGTCGGCATCGACCAGCACAACCCGTCGATCGACGCCCGAGAAGGCCAGGGCGAGGCTGACCGCCGTCGTCGTCTTGCCCTCGCCGGCGTTCGGGCTCGTCACCAGGATGCAGCGGGCCTCGTTGCCGATGGCGACGAACTGCAATGCCGACCGCACCTTCTGGTAGGCGTCGGAGACCTTGCTCGGCGCAGCGAGCAGGCCTGCCGCCTCCAGGTCACGACGCTCGGACCGACCGACGTTCGGCACGGCCCCGAGCACCGCGAAGCCGAGCTTCTCGACGTCCTCGGGGTCGGTGATCGACTGGTCGAGCTGATCGCGGACCAACGCCAGGGCAGCACCGAGGATCCCGCCAAGGACCACCGCCATCGTCAGGTTGCGGAGCAGGGAACGGCCGATCGGCGCCGTCGGGGCGACGGCGGTCTGGAACACCCAGGCCGTCTCCCCCGACGACAGGTCGTTGGCCAGCTGGAGCTGGGTCACGCCCTGGATGTTGGCCTCGATCTGCACATCGAGGAGGTTGAGCTCGCCGGAGATGGCACCGGCTTCACGGCTGACCTGGGCCTGGAGGTCAGCCCTGGCCTCCTCGGTCGGCGCCGCGGCCAGGCGTTGCTCCAGCACCCGCAGGTCGGCGGTCAGCGCGTCCCGCTCGGCCCGGAGCTCGTCGATCTGACTGCGGAGGCGGTCGACGGCCTCGGTGATGCTGCCGAGCACCTCCTGCTCGTTGAGCGCGACGAAGACGTCGGCCCAGGCGTTGGCCGCCGCGGCCGCAGCCTCCGGGGTGTCGCCGCGGAACGTGAACTCGAGGACGTCGGAGTCGGACTTGGCATCGATCGAGCCGTCGGGGAGCGGATCGGTCGGGGTCAGACCGAGGCGCTCCCGCACGGCGGTGGCGGCCCGGTCGCTCTCGGCCAGATTGATCTGGTTGGCGAGGTCGCGGCTGCGGACGTTGGCGTTCTCGAACCGCTCGTCGACCACGTCCTGGGCGGCGGAGCCGGCGAGCAGGACCCGGGCCGTGGCCTCGTAGACCACCGGCCGGCTGCTGCTGTACCAGAGGGCCACCAGCGGCAGCAGGACGAGCGACACAACCACCCAGGGCCAGCGGCGACGCAGCGCGCGCACGTAGTCGAGGAGATCGAGGTCCCCGTTGTCGCTCCCGCTGGTCACCTGGTCGTGTCCTCCGCCTGTCGCCGCACCCTGAGGCGACCCGCCGATCGCAACGCCCGCCGTCGTCGAGGCTCGTCGGCCGAGCTCGGGCGAAGACGTCGTCCCGGGTCGAGGGTACCCCCGACCCTGCGGCCAGGCGCAGTTCGTTGCTCGGGCCGGGTGGTCAGGTGGCCAGGCCGACCTCGACCGTCCTGGCCACCGACAGCAGCCGGTCGTCACCCATCGGGTGGCCGGTGAGCATCAATCCAACCGGGCGGTCCTCTGGCAGGCCGGTGACCGGGAGTGAGATCGAGCAGGTGTCGAGGAAGTTCCCGACCGACGTGTTGCGCAAGGTCAGCAGGTTCTTCTGGCTGTAGAACGCCGGATCGTCGTCGTCGAAGTCGGCGATCGGTGGCGGGAGGATCGCCACCGTCGGGGAGACGAAGCCGTCGAGGCCCTGCAGCCGGTCGGCCGTGAGCTCGACGAGGCGGCGCCGGCCCTTGACCACCTCGATGTAGTACTCGGCGCTGGCGTCGGCTCCCGGCTCGATCCGGGTCCTGACCCGCTGGTCGTACTCGTCGCCCCTGGTCTCGAGCAGCGGCCGATGCCAGGCCCACGCCTCGGCTGCGGCCAAGCCGCCCCGCCGGTACAGGTGGGGGATCTCGTCGAGCTCGGGGAACGGCAGCTCGACGAGGGAGATCCCGGCGGCGGTGAGCCGGGCCAGGGCGTCGTCGAAGCCGTCGACGACCTCCGGGTCGGCGTCGTCGAGCATCAGGTCGCGGACGACGCCGAGACGGACCTGGTCGACCGGACGAGGCGTGGGATCGACCAGACCGGAACCTCCGGACAGGATGTCGTCGACGATGGCGCAACAGTCGACGCTGCGCCCGAATGGCCCGACCGAGTCGAGCGAGAACGACAGCGGTGTCACCCCGTCGAGGGGGATGCGGCTGGCCGTCGGCTTGAAACCGACGACCCCGCAGAACGCCGCGGGGATCCGACACGACCCGCCGGTGTCGGTGCCGAGGCCGACCGGGGCCATGCCGTCGGCGACGGCCACTGCGGTGCCGGACGACGAGCCCCCCGGGATCCGTCCGGTCGCCCGGTCCCATGGGCTACGTGGCGTGTCGTGGTGGGCGTTGAGGCCGAGCCCCGAGTAGGCGAACTCGGTCATGTTGGTCCGTCCGACCGGGATGAAGCCGGCGGCCCGGACGCGGGCAACGACGGGGGCGTCGACGGTGGCCGGCGGTCGGTCGGCCAGCACGACCGACCCGGCGGTGGTGACCTGGCCGGCCACGTCGAACAGATCCTTCAGGGCGATCGGGATCCCGGCGTAGGGCGGCAGGGCGCCACCGGCCCGCCGGATGGCGTCGTAGCCGTCGGCGACGGCTCTGGCGGCCGCATCATCGGTCTGCAAGAAGGCCCGACGGCCCTCGCCCGCCGGATCCTCGATGGCGGCCAGGGCCCGATCGACCAGTGCCCTGGCGGTGACCCGGCCGGCCTGGAGGTCGGCGGCCAGGTGGCGAAGGGTCGTCATCGACGTCCGTGCCGCAGGCTGGTCGACCTCACGACCCCGTCCACTCCGGTGGCCGCTTCTCAGCGAAGGCCCTCGGGCCCTCCTTGGCGTCCTCGGAGGAGAACACGTCTCGCTGCATCGGCGCCTGCATCTCCCAGAAGTCGGCCTCGGTGATGCCCTGGGTCGCCCGGATGAGCTGCTTTGATGCTGCCACGGCCAGCGGGGCGTTCCGGGCGACCCGCTCCGCCAGCTCCAGCGCGGTGCCGACCGCCTCGCCCTTCTCGGTCAGCCGGGCGATCAGGCCGTACTCGTGGCCCTCCTCGGCGGTGATCGGGTCGGCGGTGATCGCCATCTCCATCGCCTTCGAGTAGCCGACGCGGCTCGGCAACCGCAGCAGACCCCCGGCGGCGGCGAAGAGCCCCACCCCGGCCTCGGGGATACCGAGTTTGACGCCCTTGGCCGCAACCAGCAGGTCGCAGCTGAGCGCCAGCTCGAGGCCTCCGGCGAGGGCGAAACCCTCGATGGCCCCGATCAACGGCTTCTGCGCCCCCTCGCGGACGAACGTCATCATCGGTCCGATGTCCTCGCCCCGGGAGAACGCCTTGAGATCCATGCCGGAGCAGAAGCCACGTCCGGCCCCGGTGAGCACACCCGCCGTCAACCCCTGGTCACCATCGAGCTCCCCGACCGCGGCCACCAGCCCGGCCGACAGCGCGCCGTTGATGGCGTTCATCGCGTCTGGTCGGTTGAGGGTGATCAGCAGGACACGGTCCCGCTTCTCGGTGATCACGGCCGGTTCGTCGCTCATGGATGCTGCTCCGTTCGGTTGGGTTGGTTCGGATCGGGTGATCGGCTCCGTCGGTTCGTCGCAACGGCTGCTCGTGCGACGCGGCGCGTCACCGTAGCGGGGCTCGCCGGCGATGATCCGCCGCGCTGGGCGTTCACCCGCCGAGGCGATCCCCGACGATGCGGGACCTGGCCGGGGCGTTCAGGCGGCGGCCTTCTCCAGGATGTGGACACCACAGGCCGAGCCGAGGCCGATGACGTGGGCCAGCCCGACGTTGGCGCCCTCGATCTGACGGTCGCCGCCCTCGTCACGCAGGTGCTGGCAGACCT
>JBCCVL010000300.1:0-4086 GCA_039195375.1 Actinomycetota bacterium | reverse complement strand
CCGCCGAACCCCCGGCGAGCGGGCCGCTCCGCCTCGTCGGCGAGGACGGCACGATCGTGACCGTCGACTTCGCCCCCGGGAGCGAGGACGAGGTGTTCGAGGTGGTGGCGACCACGACCTTCCCGCTCACGCCGCTCGACCCGAGCTGACCGTCGCCGGGCCAAGTCGCCGAACGGCGAGCTGGAAGCCGCCGGCGGTCGAGCACCTGCACCGCAGGTTCGACAACTAGGCGACCAGGGGGTCGAGGGCGACCTCGGTCGGGTCCCAGCTGAGGATGGAGCGGCCGCCGTCCGGCAGCGGGATCTCCAGGGTCACGACGGCGTCGCTCAGGTGGAGCACGCCGTGCTCGCCGCCGTCGGCGGGCGCCGACCCGTCGGTGCCAGGCTGTTCGTCGCCGTCGGCCACCACGAGGGCGACGCCGAAGCGTTCGGCCACGTAGCTGACCCGCACCGGACGACCGGTCCGCCGATCGTCGTCCGTCGTCGCCCGTTCGTCCATCGTCGGCTCCTCACCCTCGATCGGTCCCGCTGCTCGCTCCATGTCCTTCAGACGCTGCGGGCGACGATCTCGTTCCCCAAACGGGTTACAGATCCGTCTCAATCGGTCGGCCGTACCCTACGGTTGGGGACGTGCACCGGATCCTCGTGCTCAACGGACCGAACCTGAACCTGCTCGGCACCCGCGAGCCGGGTGTGTACGGGCTGGCCTCGCTCGACGAGATCATCGACGAGCTGATGCGGTTCGCCAAGGCGAACGACGCCGAGCTGACGCATCGACAGTCGAACCACGAGGGGGAGCTGATCGACGCCATCCACGACGCCGCCGGCTGGGCCGACGGGATCGTGATCAACGCCGGCGCCTACACCCACACCAGCGTGGCGTTGCGCGACGCGGTCGCCGCCGTCGGCCTCCCGACGGTGGAGACCCACCTCTCGAACGTGCAGGCCCGCGAGTCGTTCCGCCACCAGTCGTACCTGGCCCCGGTATGTGTCGGGGTGGTGGCCGGCTTCGGGTCAGACAGTTACCGGGTCGCCCTCACCGGTCTCCTGACCCATCTCACCGGCCTCGTCGACGACTGCTGAATCGCCGTCGTCGTCGCCGTTGCGTTCGGGGCGCATGGCCGCCGGCCGCCACGGGGTGACGATCCGGTCGCGCACCGCCTCGATGGCCAGGTAGTAGGCCGGGAAGGCGAGCAGCACGAGGAACGTGCTCGACAGCAGGCCGAAGATGATCGTGAAGCCGAGCGACTCCCAGAACGGGTCGGACAGGGCGAGCGGCAACACGCCGGCCACGGTGGTGAGCGAGGTCGCCACCAGCGGCCGGAAGCGGCGCTTGATGGCGTTCTCGATCGCCTGCTTGCGGTCGGCACCGGCCCGTCGCTCCTGGTTGGCGAAGTCGGTGAGCAGGATCGTGTTGTTCACCGCGATACCGATCAGGCCGAGCAGACCGAGCATCACGAAGAAGCTGAGCACGTTGTCGGTGAGCAGCAGACCACCGAACACGCCGAAGAGGCTGAACGGGATGGCGAGGAACACCAGCAGCCACTGGATGATCGAGCGGAACTGGATGATCAGCAGCACGAACATGGCCAGCAGGGCGATGCCGAAGGCGATCGGCAACGAGTTGAACGACTCCTGGTTGTCGCTCTCCAGGCCGAAGTCGAAGCCGAGGGCATCGGACTCGAGGCCGAGGGCGGCCAGTTCGTCGGCGCCGTAGCGGTCCTCGAACCAGGCCTGGGTCTCGGCGGTCACCGTGGTCACGTCGTCGGCGTCGAAGCGGGCCCGGAGCTCGATCAGGCGACGACCGTCCTCGCGGGCCACGACGTCGGTCAGGCCGAGGGTGGTCTCCAGGACGGTGAAGGTGGTCCCGTTCGGACGCTCGATCTCGGTGCCCTGCAGCAGCGACGCCAGCTCCTCACCGGCGGCCAACAGCACGGCGGGATCGTCGCCGAAGATCTGCATCTGGAACGGGAACAGCGCCTCGGGCGGGCCGGCCGAGACCTGGTTGAACACGACGCGGGCGCCGTCGACCTCGGCGGCGATCGGGTCGAGCTTGTCCTCGACGAGATCGGGGGCGGTGGCCCGGCCGTTGGCCCCGAGGTCGGTCAGGCTGAACTGGGCGAAGGCCTCGCGCGAGTCACCGATGTAGGTGTAGGCGCTCTCCAGGTCACCGCCGAGGGCGTCGGCCGCGGCCTGGTTGACCTCGGTGGTCAGCAGCCTGGCCTCCTCGATGGTCGTGCCCGGATCGAACGTGTACTCGACGGCGATCTCGGTCGAGTCCTTCTGCGGCGGGAAGATGTTGAACCCGACCCGTGGGGCCAACACGAAGAGTCCGACGCCGATCATCACGATGCTGAGGGCGAAGCCGCCGAGCGCGTAGACGACGCCACGGGCGCCCCGGGTGCCGGGGAAGCTGGCCACGAACGAGGCGACCCGGTCACCGGTGCGGGCCAGCGGGCTGGTCGACCGGGGTGCGCTCAGCACGACGAAGCGGGAGGCGAACGGGATGAAGACCAGCGCCAGCACCAACGACGTCACCAGGGCGACGATCACCGAGATCGGCAGTATTCGGATGAAGTCGCCGAGGATGCCGGAGATGGCCAGCATCGGGGCGAACACCAGCACCGTGGTCACGGTGCCCGAGATCTTGGCCGCGCCGACCCGTTTGATGGCGTTGCCGATGATCTCGATCGGTTCGTCGTCCTCGTCGCGGAACGCGTCGATCGCCTCGGTGATGACGATGGCGTCGTCGACGAACAGGCCGAGGGCCAGGATCAGGCCGAACAACGAGATGGTGTTGAGCGAGATGCCGAAGATGTAGAGCACCCCGACCGAGGTGGCCAGAACCGTCAGGATGAACAGCGCGGTGATGATCGACGCCCGCCACGAGATCAGCACCAGGGCGACCAGGGCGACGGCGATCAGACCCGTCAGCACGTTGCCCTGCAGCGAGCCGATCTGGTCACGGATCTGGGTGGCGAAGTCGACGGCCACGAAAGGCTCGAAGGCGTCGTCGACCAGGTTGTCGGCCTCGGCCCGAGCCAGCGCAGCGTCGGTGGTGTCGCGGATGGCCAGCGCATCGGCGCCGTCTGCGGCGACGATGCCGATCGTGACCGACGGGCGGATGACGATGCCGTCATCGCCCATGGTCGTGGCCTGGTTGAAGCTCGCCTCGCGCTCGACCTCGGCTCCGGTTGCCGGATCGACGCCGCGATCGATCAGCTCGACCACCTCGGCGTCGGCGATGTCGTCCCAGCCGTCGAAGGCCGGAAGCAGGTCGTCTGCGGCGGCCTCGAGCTGTTCGGCGGTGGCGTCGGCCGGGCCGAGCACACCGACCAGCAGGTCGTAGCTGTTGAGGAACTGGGCCGCGTTGAGGGCCTGGACGTCCCACACCGCCTCGGGGGGCAGGTCGAGCTGGCCGATCTCCTCGGCCAGCAGGTCGGCCCCGAAGGCCGACGAGAAGTCCGGATCGAGCTGGGCGATGACGACAAACGAGTTGTCGCGTGCGTTCGTGGCCACCGACTCGATCTCCGATCGCTCCGACAACGCATCGGTGATCGGGGCGAGGACCTCGCTGTCGACCCGCTCCTGGTCGTCGACGAAGTAACCGCCGGAGGCGATGCTGACCGGGACCTCGACCGACGGGAAGCCCTCCCGGGGCAACAGGACGAGATAGGACAGCAGGCCGAACCCGATCAGCAGCACCCAGAGGGGGAGCGTGATGAAGGTGTTGGCGGCGAAGAACTGGACGATACGCCGAAGCACGACGACTCCTGAGATGGGTTGCGAGGCATGGAGGAACCGAGGGGGGATCGGTCCCGAGGGGACTGTAGGCGCCTCGGGCTGGTGACCGGCGCACCGGGTGACCGATGGCTCCGCCGGCCCGGTGGGCGCGATGCAGATCCGGTGGGACCGTCGGTGGTGGCACCGGCAGTGTCCGTCGGGCTGTCCGGAATCCGCCGGCCCGGTGCGAGGGCCACGGATAGGGTGCCACGGTGTCGATCTCGTGGAACCGTCAAGCCAGCCGCGACGCCGTTCGCGGACTGGTCCCGCTGACGCCGCCGGTGCCGCTGTTCGGGTTGGTCTT
>JBCCVL010000299.1:0-4123 GCA_039195375.1 Actinomycetota bacterium | reverse complement strand
TGCGGATCCCGCAGGACCTCTACGACGTCTACGAAGAGTGGGCGGCCGATGAGTTCCGTTCCGTCAACGCGCAGATCGAGGCCGTGCTCGTCGACGCCGCCCGCCGAAACAAGCGACTCCGTCGCCCGCGCACGACATGACATCCCGGCAGCCCGGGCGACGCAACGAGCACCGACAGTGGCCCGCTCGGGTTCGGCACCAGCAGCGCACCCGGAATCGCCGGGCCTGACCCGGCGTTCGCAACCGAGGGTGACGGGCGAGCCGGCGTTCGGTCACGTCGGTCGCGGTGTCGAGTACGTCGCCGGGTTCGTCCACCCGTTGCTCGCTCTCTGGGCCGTCCACACCGGGACGTCGAGGCCCCGGGGGGCGACCCGCACACGTGGCGGGCCTGGATCGAGCTGCCGACCCGGACCTTCCCGTTCGCGTCCGAGGACTGACCGCTCGGCGTCAGTCGGCCCGGAGCACGTCGAGGATGTCGGACCGGGCGGCGCTCCTGGCCGGGAACCAGCTCGCCGCCGCCCCGCCGGCCAGCCCGGCGAGCACGATCAGCACGCCGGTCGACACGTCGGTCTCCGGGTACGTGATCTGACCGTCGGACAGGGCCTGGAAGAACGCCGTCGCCGACACCCACGCCAGGCCGAGCCCGGAGAGCACGCCGACCAGCGCCAGGAGGCCGAACTCGGAGATCAGCGACCAGAAGATCTGTCGGCTCGATGCGCCAGCGGCCCGGATGGCGGCTATCTCGCCGATTCGCTCCGAGATGGCGAGCGACACGGTGTTGGCGATCCCGACCAGGGCGATGATCACCGCCACAGCGAGGAGGGCGTAGACGAGGGCCAGGATCGTGTCGAGGTTCGAGCTGAGCCCGTCGATGTAGTCGTCGGTTGGCAGCACGTCGATCGTGGGGAGGCCGACCGCCTCGGTCAGGGCCGCCTCGTCGGCGTCGCCGACGATGTACGCCGTCGTCGCCGGAGCGTCGTACCCGATCTGGGTTCCCAGCGCTGCGTCGCCGATGATCGCCGGCTGCGGGGCGCCGGGCAGCGACGTCTCGACGATCGCCACCACCTCCAGCTCGACGTCGCCGGAGCGGGCGGTCACCGGCAGCGGGTCGCCGACAGCGAGATCGCCCGAGTCGGCGATGTCCTGACTGATGACGACCCCCGAGCCAGCGACGTCGTCGAGCGAGCCGCCGTTGACCTCGAAGTCGTAGGCAACGCGCAGCGCGGCGACGTCGGTCACCGCGACCCCGAGCGCGCTCCCGCCCGGACCGGCGGCCTCGATGTCGAGCTCGTCGCCAGCCGAGACCGACGTCTGGTAGATGGCGACGACGCTGTCGACGCCGTCGACCTCGCCGAGCGCGGCCAGGGTGTCGTCGCCGATGGCTGGCTCGGGCTGGCTGCTGATGCCCTGGGCCACGTAGTCGGCCCGCAGGGCGGAGGCCGAGTCGCCGGCCACGAACTGGCCGATGGTCGCCGCCATCAGGGTGAAGAAGGCGATGAGGCCGATACCGATCATCAGCGCACTTGCCGCCGCCGAGGTCCGGCTGGCGTTGCGTTCGAGGTTGCGGCTGGCGACCGTGCCGGTCGGGCCGGCCTGGCCGAGCAGCGGACGGGCCAGCCGAGCAGCCAGTCGGACCAGGGTGTCGGCGCCGAGGTAGAGGGCGAGGAAGACGCCGCCGATGCCGACGCCGGTGAGCCAGATGTCGGTCTGGAGCATCCCGTAGGCCAGGCCACCGACGCCGATGGCCAGGGCCACCGCCGCCATCGTGGTCCGGTTGCGCCCTGCCGACGGCGGTTCGAGCTCGGCGGAGCGCAGGGCCTCGATCGGGGCAACCGCCGTGGCCTTCCAGGCTGGCCAGACGGCGGCCACGACCGTCACCCCCATCCCGACGAGCACGCCGATCGCGATCGCGGTCCCGGAGATGGCGTCGGAGCGCTCGATGCTGAGGCCCAAGATGTCGAGGAACCAGCCCATGGCGTTGACGCCGGCCAGCCCGAGCAGGACGCCGGCCAGGGTTCCGGCGGCACCGAGGAACACCGCCTCCAGGACCACCTGGCTCATCAGCTGCCGTCTCGTCGTCCCGACCAGGCGCAGCAAGGCCAGCTCCTCGGTCCGCTGGGCCAGCGACACGGTGAAGGTGTTGGTGACGATGACCATGCCGACGACGACGGCGATGACGGCGAACACCGTGAGGAAGGTGCTGAAGAAGCCGAGGAAGCTGTCGATGGTGTCGATCTGGTCGGCCACCCACGCCGCCCCGGTACTGACCTCCGACCCAGGGGCCAGGGCGGCCACGGCGTCGACGGTGGCGGCGCTGCCGGTCTCCCCGCCGGCGACGAGAACGTACTCGTAGCCCTGGGTCGCGGTGAAGACCGGGTCGGCGGCCGGCAACAGCAAGGTGGACACGTACGGATCGTTGTCGGCCCCTCCGAACGTGGCGATGCCGACCAGCTCCGCTTCCTGGAGGCCGGCGTCGGTCACGTAGGTGATCGTGGTGCCGACGTCGAGGCCGGCTGCGTCGGCGGTGCTGGCGTCGACGGCCACCTCGCCGACGGCCGATGGCGCCTCACCCTCGGCGATCTCGAACCCGTTGAGGACCGAGTCGCCGAGCCAGGGCTCGGCCACGTTGGCCGACGACTGATCCTGGCCGGCGGCGCTCCCGCTCGGATCGAGGACCCGGGCGTACGGCGTCGAGAAGCCGACGGCCTCGTAGCCGGCGGCGGTCAGGTCGTCGACGACGGTCGGCGACACCGGTGCGGTGATGGCGGCCTGGGGGCCGTCGCCCTCGGCCACCTCGGGGCCGACGATGGCCACCTCGACCTCGCCGTAGGCCTCGTCGAGCGGTTCGCCCACGTCGGCGATCGAGGTGGTGAGGAGCAACGTCGACACGATGAACGCCACCGACAGGGCGATGGCGATGACGGTCAACGCGTAGCGGTTGCGCTTGAACCAGGCGAGCTTGAACGTTCGGCGGATCATGTCAGCTCAGCTCACGGATCTTGTCGAGCACGTCGTCGACGGTCGGCTTCGCCGCCTCGCCGACCAGGCGTCCGTCCTGCACGTAGACCACGCGATCACAGTGGCTCGCCGCCACTGCATCGTGGGTCACCATGACGATGGTCTGGCCGAGGTCGTCGACGGCCTGCCGCAGGTAGGCCAACAGTTCCGCCGACGTCTTCGAGTCGAGGGCTCCGGTCGGCTCGTCGGCGAAGATCACGTCGGGGCGCGGGATCTTGGCCCGCGCCACCGCCACCCGTTGCCGCTGACCGCCCGAGAGCTGGCTCGGGCGGTTGTCGAGACGATGGCCGATGCCGAGCACGTCGGTCAGCTCGGTGAGGAAGTCCTCGTCGACCTCCGCGCCGGCGTCGAGGTCGACCGGCAGCGTGATGTTCTCCCTGGCGCTGAGGGCCGGAACCAGGTGGAACGACTGGAAGATGAAGCCCAGCTTCGACCGGCGCAGCACCGACAGCTCCTGATCGGAGAGCGTCGACACGTCGACGTCGCCGATGTAGGCGTGGCCGGCCGTCAGCCGGTCGAGGCCAGACTGGCAGTACATCAGGGTCGATTTGCCGGAGCCGGACGGGCCCATCACCGCGGTGAACTCCCGGCGACGGAAGCCGATGCTCACATCGTCGAGGGCGGTGACGGCCGCGTCGTCGACGCCGAAGACCTTGGTTGCGCCGACGAGCCGGGCGACGTCTGTTGTCGTCGTCTCGGCACTCGCGGCGTCAGGAGAACGGTCGTGTCGGCCGTCGGTGTCCATGAGTTCGTTGCCCATGGTCGAGCACCCTACGGGCCCGAACTGGGGACGGGCCGAGGAGATCCTGGAGGGTTCCTGAAGATCCCTCCAAGGCGCCGGACGCGAGGGCTCGGACCGAACCAGCGGCCTCCGTTGGTCCTCGCTGGTCGCCGAGAACCGTTCGAGGGTCTCCCGGACGGTCGCCGTCGCCAACGCCACCTCGCAGCCAGTCTTGGGCAAGGGCTTCCTGTCCGGGGGTTGAGGTGACAGGTGGGTCCTGTGTCCGGTGGTCATGGTGTTGTGGTGTGGGTGTTGAGGATGTCTTGGGGGCGTCGTCCGGCCATGTAGTCGCTGTGGTTGCGGCGTCGGGTGTTGTAGCGGATG
>JBCCVL010000298.1:0-4145 GCA_039195375.1 Actinomycetota bacterium | reverse complement strand
CCGTTCTTCCCGCCTCGAACGGTTGAGCTAGGGGGGACCCTGGGCCCGACTACACTGGCCCGGTTCCTGGAGGCATCTTGACTCTGAGCGTCACCAATCTCGGCATTGAGGGGCTCACCGACGTCGAGCAGATCGGCACCGGTGGCTCGTCTCGCGTCTACCGGGCGCGCCAGGTCGACCTCGACCGGGTGGTCGCCGTCAAGGTGCTCAACCCGGGCGGTGACCAGGGCGTCGCCCGGCGCTTCGACCGCGAGCGCAAGGCCATGGGACGCCTGTCGCTGCACGAGGGCATCGTGCCGGTGTACTCGAGTGGGGTCACGACCCACGGCGAGCCGTACTTGGTGATGCCGTACTACCCGAACGGGTCGTTGCAGGACCAGATCGACACCGGGCCGCTCGAGTGGGAGACGGCGGTCAGCTATGTCGACGTCGCGGCCGAGACGATCGCCGCGGCCCACGAGGAGGGCATCGTCCACCTCGACCTGAAGCCGGCCAACATCCTGTTGACAAACACCGGCGCTCCCCGGATCGCCGACTTCGGCATCGCTCGCCTCACCGGGGCGGCTGCCGCCGGCACCACGGCCGGGACCGCCTTCACCCCCGCCTACAGCGCCCCGGAGACCTTCCTCGACGGCGAGACCGGCCCCCCGTCCGACGTCTACGGCCTCGGGGCGACCCTCTGGGCGCTCCTGGTCGGCCACCCGCCGTTCCTCACGCCGGGCGACGATTCGAACCTGATGGCGGTCATCGGCCGGGTGGTCAACAACCAGGTCGGCGACCTCCGCCACATCGCCCCGGCCGAGATCTGCGCCGTGATCGAGCGGGCCATGGCCAAGCGCCCCGAGGACCGCTACCAGACCGCCAGCGAGTTCAGCCTCGCCCTCAAGCAGGCGGCGGCGGGCGTGTCGCCCGACTTCGCCCCGCCGATGCAGGCCGACCAGGGGACGGCGCTGTTCCCGTCACCGGCCACCACCCAGACCCCTGCCGGTCCCGTCGGCCCGGTCGGGGCGCCGGTTCCGTCGGCCGACACCACCCTGCACCACACCGAGTCGCCATCGCCTGGCCGTCCGTTGCTGCAGGAGACGGCACAGCCGCTGGCCAAGCCGGTCAACCAACCGCCTGCGGTCGCCCCGACGCCGTTCATCGACCTCGACCGGTTCCGGATCGCACCGCTCGTGATCGCGGCCATCGCCTTCGTCGCCGTGGTCGGCGTCGCTGCGTTCGCACTGTTCGGCGGCGGTGACACCACGAGCGCGGACGGCGACGGCACCCAGATCGAGGCCGACAACCCGGCCGGCCCGACGACCGAGGCGACAACCGCCTCGTCGATCGAGGTCGACACCGGCTCGGCGACGACCGGCGCAACCGACTCCGACGACGCCACGGACGACGATGCCTCGTCGAGCACGGAGACGACGACCGCCAGTTCCACCTCGGCGTCGACGACCGAGACCACCACCCCGGATTCGAGCTCGAGCACCACCTCGGAGGGCTCGACGACGTCGGAGGCCTCGACCTCGTCGACCACCGAGACCACCACCAGCACCTCGTCGACCACCGAGACGACCACCAGCACCTCGTCGAGCTCGTCGAGCTCCAGCTCGACCAGCAGCACGACCTCGACGACGATCGCCGATCCGATCCAGCCGCCCGGCAGCCTGTCGGCCACCGCCGGGGCCGACGACACGTCCGTCTCGCTCGGTTGGACGGCTCCGGCGTCCGGCCCCGATCCCGACGGCTACCGGCTGACCCGCAACGGCACGCTGCTCCGGGAACTGGCCGGCAGCCGGACCACGTTCACCGATCGCAACCTGGCGCCGGGGACGTACACCTACACCGTGCGTTCGCTCGACGACGACGGCGACGCCTCCTCCGGCACCTCGGCCACGGTGACCGTCGGGCCGCTCGAGCTGACGGCGTTCAACGTGACCCGGACGGTCGGCGAGCGAATCTCGGCCTCGTTCTCGGCCAACAAGTGCGTGACGAGCTACACGATCAGCGCCGTCCCGACCGGCGGCGGTGACGGGGAGACCGTGAGCAGCACCGGGCCGGCCAGCGGCTGCGTCGACAGCGATTCGGTCATCCTGGGCGGACTCGTGCCGACGACCGACTACCAGGTCAACGTGCGGGTCCGACTCGACGGCGAGGTCGCCAGCGACTTCGCGGCGGCGCCGGCCCCCGATCCCGAGCCCTGATCGCCGGTCCGGTTCCCGGGTCTGTGCTCAGGCTCCCCGGCGCCGCCGGACCGTGCCGCGACGGGCGCTGCATCGACAAGCGGCCTAGCAAATCGCGGGCCCCGAACCAAGTGACGATTTCGTGATGGTCTCTGCGCGGTTCTGTTGAGCCGCTGACTCGGCCCAACGCCCCCAGTACAGTCACCGCCGGGTGGAAGACAACTGAGCGCCAAGGGGTGACCGAAACGCATGAGCACGGACACGGTATCCATCGCCTATTGCGAGCACGGCGAGGTGGAGGCGGCCTGCCTCGAATGCCTGGCCATGCCGAAGAAGGTGACACCGCCTCGGGCTCCCGCCCCCCGAGCAACGAAGAACCCCTCCTCGGCCAAGGACAAGATCTCGCCGCTCGCCGGTGACCTCGACATGTCGCTCCCCGTCGAGGCCGTCCATGGCGTGCTGGGCGCCGAGTGCCTGTCCGCTCGGGCCTTCCCCCACTACCTGCGCCGAGCCGGTTGGGTCTACCTCCGTTGCGATGGTCGTCTCCAGGCCAGGGTCAAGGCGACCAAGGTCGTGTGGCGCGACGACCGGACCGACCTCGCCGACTCGACGCGGCACCTCGGTCCCGGCATCGCCATCGAGGTCGACGCCCGCACCTGGGACCACGATCTCGACATCGATCTCGGCGCCCTGGCCGAACAGCAGCGAGACGGCTTCCGGTACCTGCTGACCAACGACGACGACTCGGTCACCCACTACCGGGGTGGCAAGCCGATCGTCGACCTCGACGAGGACGAGATCGACCTCACCGGCGAGTACGTTCGGTAGTTCCCGGTCCGCTGGCAGCAGCGGACGGTGACACCAGCGGCGGCAGGCACGCAGCAGCGCAGCCACCCGGCGCGGGCGCTCGAACGGCGCCTCTAGCCTCGGAAGCGATGCGGTTCCCTCGCCCCCGTTCGCCACGTCGCACACCCGGCGGCCTGCGCTCGATCGCCGTCATCGGCACGCTGGCCTGGCTGACCCTCGCCGGCTGTTCCGGTGAGCGCCCGACGCTGGTGCAGCCGACGACGACCGCGCCACCGCTCGGCTCGGTCGCCCCGACGACCGTGCCGCTGCCCGAGCGGGCGGACTGTGCGACAACGACCGGGCCCGGACCAGCCAGGGCCCTCCTGATCCCCGAGGTCGTTCCCTGCGTGGCGGTGGCCGCCCACCACCGCATCCGCTTCGTCAATCAGGGGTTCGAGCAGGCCGAGCTGATCGTCGGCCAGACCACGCTGCTTGTCCCCGCCGGCGGCGAGCAGGTCTCGGAGCCGGCCGGCGCCCTGCTGGCCAGCGGCCCGAACCGGATCCTCGCCGGTGAGGCGACGGTGGCGACGGTCTGGCTCGTCGACCCGGCGGAGAACCCGCTGGCGGGCTCGGAGATCGGCCTGACCTCCGTCGGGCCGGTCGAGCTCGGCCAGGGACCGGCCGAGGTGACGGCGGCCGTCGGTGGACCGCCGGTCCCGGCCGCGGGTAGCGCCTGTTATCTGAGCACGCTCGACGGCGACCCCTACTCGCCCCTGTTCACCTTCCGAGACGGCCAGCTCGTGGTGGTCCAGGTGTTCACCCCCGGCCTGTCGACGCTGTCGGGGATCAGCGTCGGGTCGACGTCCGGTGAGATCGCTGCCGCCTACGGCGATCGCGTCGAGACCAGGGCGCCGGCCAGCGGCGACCCGGGGAGGCAGCTCGTCGTGTTCCTCCCGACGGACGAGGACGACCAGGTGTTCCGCCTGGTATTCGACCTCACCGACGACGTGGTGACCAGCGTCCGGTTCGGGGCGACGGAGATCGTGGCCGATCAGCCGGGATGTGGACCGTGACCGGCGCCACGATCCTCGGGGTGCTCACAACCGAGAGTCGGGGGGGCGCCCCGGGGGGCGGGGCGGGGCACCCCCCCCCGCCAAACACCGGGGGGGGTGGGGGGGGGCGGGG
>JBCCVL010000297.1:0-4197 GCA_039195375.1 Actinomycetota bacterium | reverse complement strand
GCGCTGCTCCGGTCGCTCTTCCCCGACGGGCAGGTCGAGCCGGCCGTGCTCAATCGGGCCATCGAGCTCGGGCTGCTCCGCAACGGCGAACACGGACTCGAACTGTGTCGTCGACAGGACCTCGAGTACGGCCTGACCCTCGCCGAGCTCGGCGTGCCGTTGGCCACCGTGCTCGACGAGTACGAGCACCTGCAGACCACGACGGACGAATTGGCCGGCCGGTTCGCCGATGTTTTCGAGGTCGACGTGTTGCCAGACTCCGACCAACCGGCCGCCGATCTCCAGCGGCTGATCGCCATCGTCCGCCAGGTCCTTGAGGCCGCGCTCGACCGGTCCCTCCGAGCCGAGACCGACCGCCGGCTGGCCCTCGGTCCGACCGACGGCCCGACCGGCGGTCCTGGCGATGGCTGAGCCGACGGCCGGCGACGGCTCGACCGCTCCACCCGGTTTGGTATTCCGTTCGTCCGCCTCCATCATTGGGGCATGTCCGACACCATCGAGACGCCGGCGGTGACCGGCCACGAGTCCGCTGATCCCGAGACGGCCAAGGTCGAGGCCGCCATCGAGGCCCTGCTGCGCGAGCACTCGCCGGCGGCGTCGACGGCCAAGGAATTCCGCGGCCACCAGTTCGACAGCGGCCTGGCCTGGGTCCACTTCCCCGAGGGCAACGGTGGCCTCGGTGTCCGGCCCCAACTCCAGCGGCTGGTCGAGGAGCGGCTCCGGGCTGCCGGGGCCAAGCCGGCCGATGCGGCCAGCTTCTTCCAGCACCTCGCCGGCCCGACGATCGTGACCCACGGCAGCGACGAGCAGAAGGCTCGCTTCCTCCGCCCGATGTTCACCGGCGAGGAGCGCTGGTGCCAGCTGTTCAGCGAGCCGGGCGCCGGCAGCGACTTCGCCGGCCTCGGGACCAAGGCCGACCTCGATGGCGAGGAGTGGGTCGTCAACGGCCAGAAGGTGTGGAACACGATCGCCCACCTCGCCGACTGGGGGATGCTCGTCACCCGGTCGAACCCCGAGCTGCCGAAGCACAAGGGCATGACCTACTTCGCCATCGACATGCGCAGCCCCGGCGTCGAGGTCCGCCCGCTCCGCCAGATCACCGGCGAGGCCGAGTTCAACGAGGTGTACCTCACCGACGTCCGGATCCCCGACGCCAACCGCATCGGCGACGTCGGCGAGGGCTGGCGGGTCTCGCTCACGACCCTGATGAACGAGCGCACCGCCATCGGCAGCGGCGGCGCGCCCAAGCGGGGCTCGGGTGCGATCGCCATGCTGGTCAAGGCGTGGGAGGAGGCCGCCGAGCACCGGCGAACGGCCGCCGCCCAGGACGACGTGATGAAGCTCTGGGTCAAGGCCGAGGCGCTGCGGCTGACCAACATGCGGGCCTCCGCCAACCGCCGGGCCGGCAACCCCGGGCCCGAGGGCTCGGTGGCCAAGCTGGCCCTGGCCGAACTCAACCAGCAGATCACCAGCACGGCGGTGACGCTGTCCGGCGCAGACGGCATGGTCGGCTACGACTTCACGTTCCGCCGGCCCGAGGAGCTGTCGGTGACCGGCGGCAACGACCTCGGCCACAGCTTCCTGCGGGTTCGGGCCAATTCGATCGAGGGCGGCACCAGCGAGATCATGCGCAATATCCTCGGCGAGCAGGTGCTCGGCCTCCCGGGTGAGCCCCGGGTCGACAAGGAGGTTCCCTGGGTCGATGTGCCCCGGAGCTGAACCGGTCGACCGGGCCGACCTGGCGCCGGTGCCTCCCGAAGTCGTCGACGACGCCGAAAGGAGCCGATGAGCTACTACATCGGCGTCTGGGAGGGGCCGGCCCCGCTGTCCAACGCCCACGCCACCTCCGAGTTCCAGCGGCGGGTGTCCGAGCGCGGCCAGGCCGACGCCACTCCCGGCATCCGGCACTTCGTCGAGACGCTGCTCGCCGTCCACCCGGACATCGATCTGCCCGAGGGCGCGGACGGTCCGTGGGCCGACGCTCCGCTGCTCCACTGCATCGACGGTTCGACGGCCTACCTCCCGATCCGACCAGAGCGGATCGACGAGGTGGCCGGTCTCATCGAGCGGCAGACCGACGGCCAGGAGCTGGTCGCCTTCGATCCGCAGGCCAAGGCGCTCGTGCCGTCGGCCACCGCCGTCGCTCGCACGAGCGAGTTCGAACTGCCGTCGGCCGACGAGCTGCCGCTGCACCTCCGGGCCGTGCTCCGGGAGGCGATGCGGGCCGGCCGGCCGCTGGCCGGGGTCCTCGAGCAGGTCTCGACCGAGTTCTACGTCCAGTGGCTGATCCGCGAGGGCCGGCTGACGATCGAGGCCCAGGGCGACGGGGTACTCCGGCCCGAGCTGCGGCTCAGCGGCCCGGCCCGATCGCAGATGCACGAGCTCGGTTTCACCGAGGGTGAGCCGAACTGGCGCATCCGCTGGCCCGACGGCGAGAACCACCTCGACGAGGGGGCGATTCTGCTCGGCCGGGTGCTGAGCGAGGTCCGGGCCCTACCGGTCGGCGAGTCGATGCGGCTCCAGACCTTCCCGGTCTGAGCCGGGCCGATTGGCCCGCCGGAGCCGGGGCCGGGGTGGCGACTAGGATTGCGGTCATGTCCGACGACCCGGTCACGGTCGCGGTCGGCTACGACCGGTTCACCTTCGATCTCATCCTGGCCAAGGCCACCGACGCCGGACTGCGGGTCTGGCCCCTGCAGAACGACAACAACGGTCTGGCTCCGGGGCTGACGGCGCTGGCCCAGCACAAGATCCTGGTCGACCGGCGAGATGCTGCGCAGCTGCGGGCGATCGTGGCCGAGATCTCGCTCGCGCCGTCCGATGAGCCGACCGAGCCCCGCTCCGGTCTGGCCAGACTGGTCCATCGGCTGCTGACCTCGATCCGGCTCTAGCAGCCTGGCGAACCGGGCCGCGGTGGTCCGGGAGCGGGCGTCGCCGTGGGGCGGTCCGTTGGCGGGGCGTCGTCACCCCGCTTCGGTGGCTGCGCCGCTGCTACCAGGCGTCCGGACGGGCACCGAGTCTGGTGAAGGATCGCCCGAGCAGCACGCCGAGCTCCCGCTGCTCGCCCGGCGCCAGGTGGATGGCGGGACGACCGTGGGCGAACCGGTAGTTGCAGATGACGGCCACATCGCCCACCCGCCAGTCGAGCGGCATCCCGAACCGGTCGTAGACGTCGACGTACGTGCGCAGGTCCTCGGCCGTGAAGTCGGCGCCGTCGCCGAAGGTCATCCACAACGGACGCTCACGGGGCGGGAGCTGCTCCACCAGCGGCCACGAGTCGAACCACATCGCATGGTCGGCCACGCTGCTGAACAGCAGGTTGCGGTCGAGTTGGGGGAAGTACTCGAAGGCCGAGGCGTCGTAGCGGGTGCGCAGCTTGCGGCCGGGCCCCCAGGAGGTGAGCAGGCCCTTGGCGTTGGCCCTGGCCTCGGCCTCGTCCGGGTCGTCCGTGCCGAACGAGTGCTGCCAGTGGTTGTAGACCCCGATCGGTTCCCGGCCGACGAACGCCTCGCGGTCGGTCAGGTCGCGGTGGTAGCTGACGCCGACCTCGGCCAGCCTCCGGCCGAGGTCGGTCGCGAGGATGGCCTCGGTCGCCCGGACGTTGTCGCTCACGAAGGTGGCCCCCCGGCCGGGTACGGTCCGCTTGGCCAGGAACGCCACCATCTCGGTGCTGGCGCCGACGTAGGCCATCTCGTGGTGGTAGTGGAGGGCGGCGGTCAGGGGGGCGCCGACCTCGTAGACGTTCGGTTCGAGCGCGGCCCGGGGATTGGCGCCACCGCGGTAGTCCATCTCGGTGTCGAGGACGAGCTTGGCCACGGCTCGCATGTCCGCGTGGTCGGTCAGGCCGGTGTTGACGACGTGGACCAGGCCGACGTCGTCGAACGTGGCCCGGAGTCGTGCGGCCAGATCCGCGTCGTCGGCCGAGGCCCGACCGCCGGCGTCGATCACCGAGGCGGCGGGGTCGATGGCGGGCTCGCCGGTCCACCAGCGGGGTCGGATGACGTCCCGCTCGATCGGCTCGGTTGTGGCGGACAGCATGTCGGTCATCGGCACCTCCTCGGGCCAGGATCGGCCTCCACTGACGGAAACCTGAACAACCGGGACGTGAGACTACCGGTCGTTGCCGATTAAACCGACCAGATAAGTCGGGAATTCCCTCGGTGCGCTGCGCTCGCCGATCCGGCACACCGTGTGCGG
>JBCCVL010000296.1:0-4198 GCA_039195375.1 Actinomycetota bacterium | reverse complement strand
CGGACCCGGCGCAGCGTCGCCTGTGCCGCGACGGTCGGCGGGGTCACCTCGCCGAGGGCAGGCGGTCCGCCTGGTTCCGTCGGTCCGTCGTCGGCTGGCTCCCCCGTCGTCGGCGCGGCTGCGGTGGTCGACGGTGAGCCGCGGTCTGCCTCGTCGCCGGAACCGCTCTCGCCGTCACCCTCCGGAACCGTCGTCGTCGCGACCCCGACCCCCGACCCAGCGCCAGTGGTGACCTCCTGGGCCGCGCCGGGCACGGGGTCGAACCCGACCAGGCCGGGCCCATCGGCCCCGCTCGACGTCCCGTCACCGGTGCCGCCGCGGGCGGCATCCGAGTTCGCCGACGACCCCTGACCGCCAGCGGCGGCACCCGGGGTCGATCCGTCCGCTCCCGCCGTACCGCCGGTGGCGGCGTCGCCGTCGTCGGCATCGTCGCCGGCGGCGGTCTCGGCCGGGTCGACCGTCGGTGGGATCGTCGAACCGGCGCGGTCGGCCGAGCTCGACCCGGTGGCCGACGAGGCCCGACCGACACCGCCCCCGGTGCCGGCACCGCCGAAGAGGTCACGGAGACCGCCACCACGCTCGCTCGACGACACCTCGGCCATCGGGTCGGACGACGCCATCTCGGTCAGGTCGTCACCGAGACCGCCACCGGACGCCTCGATCATCAACGCCGTCGCGCCGAGCCCGGCCGACCAGGCCAGTCCGACGACCGCCGGTCCGGCGATGCCGAGCGTTCGCCGACGCACGACCAGCGCCAGCTCGGAGCGCCAGCGGTCGCTGCCGGAGACCGCCTCGGCGATCGACCGCCGGCCGTCGTGCCGGATCGTGCTGTCGTCGACCACGGCATCGGCCAGTGCGTCGGCGGCCAGGCGGGCGCCGGTGAAGTCGGCCCCCCGCACGTCGGCCCCGGCGAAGCGGACCCGTCGCAGATCGGCGCCGGCCAGGCTGGCCAGACGAAGGTCGGCGCCCTCGAAGTTGGCGCCGCGGGCGTCGACCCCGGACAGGTCGGCCTCGGTCAGGCGGGCCCGGACGAAGCTGGCGTCGCAGCACTGGGCGTCCTCGAGCGAGCCGTAGCGGAGATCGGCCCGGCCGAGTCTGGCCCCGAGCAGGTCGGTCCTGGCCAGATCGGCGCCGACGAGGTTGGCCTCCAGCAACGTGGCCGACGCCAGGTCCTTCGCCCGCAGGTCGGCCAGCGGCAGCTCCGCCCCGGCCAGGTCGGCGCCGGCCAGACCGACGGTCGGCGCCGTCCGGTCCTCGTCCCGGCGTCGGCGGCGGGCGACCAGCACCCCGCTCCTGACCTGGCTGACCACCGGGAACGCGGCCATCGGGACGCTCCACCACGGCAGGCCAACGAACCAGCTGACCCCAAGCAGGACGAGCGACACGCCGCCGGCGACGGCCAGCTCGGCCAACTCGGGCCCGTTCGGCGTCAGGTGGAGACGGCGCCAGAAGCGGCGGAGATCGTCGTCGGCTCGCCGGCTCCCGGCCATGGGACCCCATCGGCGGCGAACCGGTCGGCGTGAGCAGCCCGGCCGGCCGCCACCTCGGGCCGGTCGTTGGCCCGTGTCGACCGGTTCCCGGTCACGGCCTAGATTCGGGGCAACACGCTCGACCCCGAATCCTCCGGAGGACCCGTGTCGACCCTCGTTCCCTACCTGACCTTCGCCGACGGGAACGCGTCGCTCGCATTCCTCACCGGCGTGCTCGGCTTCGAGATCGTCACCGAGCAGCGGGACGACGACGGCGGTGTCGTCCACGCCGAGTTGACCCGGGGCGACGCCGTCATCATGGGCGGCGATGGCGACGCCGAGCGGGGCACGGCACCCGGTCTGTACCTGGCCGTCGACGACGTGCCCGCCCGCTACGAGGCCGCCATCGCCGCCGGTGCCACCGTCGGCTACCCGCCGGAGCAGACCGAGTGGGGCACCTGGCGAGCCCGGTTCGTCGACCCGGACGGCCACGAGTGGTCCGTCGGCACCTACCAGCCGGGCCAATCCTGGTAGGCCGGGCAACACCGATCGCACCGCCAAAGGGGGAAAACACCATGACCACGACCGACGACACCACTCGGCGCCCACCGATCTGGACCGGCCACCTCGGCCCGCTTGACCAGACCGACCTGGAGGCGGCGAAGACGTTCTATCGCGCCCTCGGCCTCCGGCTGGTCCACGACCTCGACCAGGCCGCAATCATGGAGATGCGCGGCGGCACGCACCTGGTGCTCCGCCAGGCCGACGGTGACGTCGAGGGTGGCCGCGTCCGCTTCGATTTCATGGTCGAGGACCTCAACGCCACCCACGCCGGGCTGGTCGAGGCCGGGCTGGAGCCGGGGCCGATCGTCGACGGCGCCAACCACCAGCGATTCGCCATCGTCGACCCGTCCGGCCACGAGATCCCGGTCTTCGACAGCCACGTGGTCGGCACCGTGTAGGGCCGCCGTCAGGCCTGTTCCACCTCGCGCAAGGGGGGCCTCGACGAACCCCGGTCGCGATCGTGACGCCGGGCCCCGGCGCGGGTACGGTCGGCCGATGGCAGCTGTCGATCCTGAACTCCTCACCTCACTGCGCTATCGCTGCATCGGCCCGAGCCGTGGCGGCCGGGTGGTGGCCATCGCCGCCGACCCGACGAAACCGAACGTCTTCTACTTCGGCGCCGTTGCCGGCGGCATCTGGCGGAGCGACGACGCCGGCCAATACTGGGAGAACATCTCCGACGGACAACTCGCGACCTCGTCGGTCGGCGCCCTCGCCGTCGCCCCGTCTGATGGCAACGTCATCTACGCCGGCATGGGGGAGGCGACGATCCGCATCGACGTCTCCCACGGCGACGGCGTCTACCGCTCGACCGACGGCGGCACCACCTGGCACCACCGTGGCCTGGCCGACACCCGCCACATCGGCAGGATCGCCGTCGACCCGAACGACCCCGACACGGTCTACGTCGCCGCCCTCGGCCACTCGGCCAAGGACAACCCCGAGCGGGGCCTCTATCGCAGCCGCGACGGCGGCGAGACGTGGGACCTGGTCCTGCACGTGAGCGAGCAAGCCGGTGCCGTCGACGTGTCGGTCGATCCGAACAACCCCCGCATCGTCTTCGCCACGATCTGGCAGGCCAGGCGAACCTTCTGGTCGATGGACTCCGGGGGCCCCGACTGTGGGCTGTGGCGCTCGCTCGACGGCGGCGACACCTGGACCGACATCACCCGAAACGACGGACTGCCGGATGGCACCATCGGCAAGATCGGCGTTGCGGTCTCGCCGGCCCGACCCGGCCGGGTGTTCGCCGTGATGGAGGCCGAGGGCCGCAAGCGCGGTCTCTACCGGACCGACGACAACGGCGAGACGTGGACCAAGACCTCCTCGAAGCCCGACCTGTGCTGGCGGCCCTGGTACTACCAGCACGTCGTCGCCCACCCGACCGATCCCGACACCGTCTACATCCTCAACCAGAAGGCGTGGGTGTCGATCGACGGCGGCAAGGAGTTCGACGAGTTCCACACGCCCCACGGTGACAACCACGGCCTGTGGATCGACCCGACCAACCCCGATCGAATGATCGGCTGCGACGACGGCGGGGCCTGGGTGTCGCTCAACGCCGGCAACTCGTGGTCGACGATCTACAACCAGCTGACGGCCCAGCTCTACCACGTTGCCGTCGACGACCAGTATCCGTATCTCGTCTACGGCACGCAGCAGGACAACTCGTCGATCGCAGTGCCGAGCCAGACGGGCCGTGGCGCCATCAACTGGGGCGACTGCTACCCGCCCGGCACGGCCGAGTCGGGCTACGTCGCGGTCAAGCCGGGCGACCCCGACGTGGTCTACGTCGGCGCCATCGGCTCATCCCCCGGTGGCGGCGACGCCCTCCAGCGCTACGACCACAAGACCAAGCAGGTCCAGCTGGTCAGCGTGTGGCCCGAGGCCTACCACGACGGCAACACCGCCGAGGTCCGCTTCCAGTGGACCTACCCCATCGTGTTCTCCCCCCAGGACCCGAACACGCTGTACGCCTGCGGCAACAAGGTCTTCCGCTCGCGCGACGAGGGCATGAGCTGGGACGCCATCAGCGACGACCTGACCTACGCCGACCCCGAGACGATGGGCGTCTCCGGCCCGCTGACCATGGACACCGCCGGGGCCGAGATGTACGCCACGATCTTCTCCTTCGTCGCCTCGGCCAACCGGCCCGGCACCCTGCT
>JBCCVL010000295.1:0-4234 GCA_039195375.1 Actinomycetota bacterium | reverse complement strand
GGGCGAAGCGGGCCGTTCCCCGGATGACCTCGACTCCGGCGTTGGCCAACAGGTGCTCGACGCCGGACGTGAGGCCATCGACCACGGTGCGGAGGTGCGCCTGGACGGCGGCCAGGTCGACCGAGGCGGTCAGGGTCACGCCGGTCGGTCCGGCCACCTCGGGCAGGTGGGCCAGGTCGGCGGCGTGGATCAGGACCTTCGACGGGATACAGCCCACGTTGAGGCACGTCCCGCCGACGTGTTCCCGCTCGACGAGCGTCACCCGGCGACCGAGGGCGGCCGCTCGCAGCGCAGCGGCGTAGCCCCCGGGGCCGGCGCCGATGACCAGCACGTCGGCCGACGTCGAGACCTCGCCGACGACCATCAGCCGGTGACCGTCACGACGGGTCCGGCGTCGCCAACCGCGCCGCCCCGACGGGTCAACGGTCTCGCGGTCACAGGAGCAGCCCGACGGGGGCCGACAGGCTCCGGCAGATGTCGCCGTGGAACGCCGACATGACGTCACCGTCGATCAGGCGGTGATCGGCACAGACCACGACCGGCAGCGTTGGTCGGGCAACGACCTCGCCGTCGACGACGATCGGCCGTGGCTCGATCCCACCGAGGCCGGTGATCGCCGTCTCTCCCGGTCGAATGATCGGTGAGGCCAGGTGACCGCCGGCCGAGCCGTAGTTGGTGATGGTGTGGGTCCCACCCGTGCTGTCGCTCGGCTGGAGTGCCTGGTCGCGGGCCGCCGTCGACAGGCGGTGGATCTCCGCGGCCAGCCCGGCGACGCCGTGGCGGTCGGCGTCGGCCACCACCGGAACGACGAGGCCACGGTCGGTGGCCACCGCGATGCCGATCCCGACGTGGTCTGGCACCGTGATCGTCTCGCCGTCGAGGTCGAGGCTGGCCCCCACCATCGGGTACCGACGCAGTGCTCGGGCGACGGCCATCGTCACGAGCGCGAGCGGGGTGATCGGGGGGCCGTCGCCGTCCTGGAGCTCGCGGAGCTCGGCCCTGGCGGTGAGCAGTGGTGTGGCGTCGATCTCCCGGGAGGCGCTGATGTGGGGGATCGTCGACCACGACCGGTCCATGGCCTTCGCCGTCGACCGGCGGATGCCTCGAAGCGGGTGGGTACCGACCTCCATCCAGCCGAGCCCACCCGAACTCGCCACCGATGCCGGGCGGTCGGCGGTGGCTCGGGGAGCCTCCACAGCCGCTGCGGTGCTCGGGGGCGCCGGTGCAGCCGGAGCGGGTGCTGCCGGTGGTGTCGGTTCCGGTTCGAGGTCGTCCTCGGCCCAGGCCCGGACGTCGTCGGCCAGGATCCGGCCGCCCGGTCCCGTGCCCGGCACCGTGGTGAGGTCGACGCCGAGCTCGGCCGCCAACTTCCGGGTGGCCGGCGACGCCTTCGGTCGTTGTCTGGCCCCGCCGGTCGCCCGGGCGGACGGTTCGGCGTCGGTGGTCGCCGTCGCCGCCGAGCCGGCGGCCGGAGCTGCGGTGGCGACACCACGGTCGTCTCCGTCTCGGTCTCCGTTGTCTCCGCCGTCGTCGATCACGATCAGCAGTTCGCCGACCTGGACCAGCTGGCCCTCGTCGGCCCCGAGGCGGGTGACCACCCCGGCCGCCGGGGCCGGCATCTCGACGTTCGACTTGTCGGTCAGGATCTCGACGAAGGGCTGGTTCCGCGTGATCTCCTCACCCTCGGCCACCAGCCAGCGGACGATCTCGGCCTCGTGCAGACCCTCGCCGATGTCGGGCAGGGTGAACTCGACGGTCATCGAAGGTGCTCCCGGGTCATGGCGCCATCGCCAGGGTTCGTCTCGCCGCGGCGACGATGCGATCGACGTCGGGCACGTAGAAGTCCTCGAGCAGGCCGACCGGGTACGGGACGTCGAAGCCGGAGACCCGCTCGACCGGCGCCTCCAGGTCGTAGAAGCAGTGGTCGTTGATCGTGGCGATGATCTCCGAGGCGAAGCCGCACGTCTCCGGCGCCTCCTGGACCACGACGGCCCGCCCGGCGCTCGACACCGCCTCGGCCAGTCCTTCCACGTCGAGCGGCACGATCGAGCGCAGGTCGAGCACACCGACCGACAGGCCCTCGCCGGACAGCCGATCGGCGGCCCGGCAAGCCAACTCGGCCTGGTAGCTCCAGGCCACGATCACCAGATCGGTCCCCGGTCGAGCCACTCGGGAACGGCCGAGGGGCACGACGTGGTCGCCATCCGGGACCGGGCCCTGGATCATCCGGTAGCCCCGGAGCGGTTCGAGGAACAGGACCGGATCGGGGTCGCGGATGGCGGAGGCCAGCAGGCCCTTGGCATCAGCCGCGGTGGCCGGGGCCGCGATCTTGAGCCCCGGACAGTTGGCGTATTGCGACTCGAGCGATTCCGAGTGCAGCTCGGGCGTGCGGACGCCGCCGCCGAACGGGGCCCGGACGGTGATCGGGGCGTCGAACCGGCCCTGGGTCCGGCTGCGGAGCCGGGCCACCTGCCCGACCATCTGGTGCATGGCCTGGTAGCTGAAGCCGAGGAACTGGATCTCGGCCACCGGCACCATGCCGGCTGCGGCCAGGCCGACGCTCGCCCCGACGATCACCGCCTCGGCCAGCGGCATGTCGACCACCCGCTCCGAGCCGAAGGCATCGACGAGACCCTCGGTCGCCCGGAAGACCCCGCCGTTGACGGCGACGTCCTCGCCGAACACCATCACCCGGTCGTTGCGGGCCATCTCCTCGTGCAGGGTGTGGTTGATGGCCTCGACCATCGTCATGTCCCGCGTCGCCGTCTCCGATACCGTCGCCGTCATCGGGCCGCTGCTCCGTTGGTCGATCCGGTGGCGATGGCGTCGAGGTGGGCCCGCAGCTCGCCCTGCTGGCGTTGCATCCTCGTGGTCGGCTCGGCGTACACGTGCTCGAAGAGGGCGGTCGCCGGGTCAAGGGCGGCCGCCGCCTCCTGGCTCCGGTCCCACGCCAGGTCGAACCGGGCGTCGGCCGCCTCTTCGACCTCGCGCCGACGCTCGTCGCTCCACAGGCCCCGATCGGTCAGGAGGCGGGCGAAACGTCGTATCGGCTCGTCGTCGCGGGCCCTGGCCAGCTCGTCGGCCGCCCGGTACTTGGTCGGGTCGTCTGCCGTGGTGTGGGGCCCGTGGCGGACCGTCACCGCCTCGATCAGCATCGGGCCCTGGCCGCCGACGGCCCGCTCCCTGGCCTCGAACACTGCGGCCCGGACGGCGAGCGGGTCCCGCCCGTCGACCTGCACCCCCGGGAAGCCGAAGGCGTGGGCCTTGGCTGCGAACGACTCGGCCCCGGTTTGGGCCGCAGTCGGGGTGGAGATGGCCCAGCCGTTGTTGACGAGGACGAAGATCACCGGCGCGTCGAGGACACCGGCGAGGTTGGCCGCCTCGTAGAAGTCGCCCTCCGAGCTGGAGCCGTCACCGAAGAACGTGGCAACGCAACCGGGCTCGCCCTTCACCTTCATCCCCCAGGCCATCCCGACGGCGTGCGGGATCTGGCAGGCCAGGCTGATCTGATGGGGGAACACCCGCAGGTGCTCGGCGTAGTGACCGCCGGCCGGGTGGCCGATGTTGTAGAGCACGACCCGGTCGATGACCTCGTCGCCGAAGCGGCCGAGTGCGAACTGCTCCCGGTACTGGGGAAAGACCCAGTCGGTGGTCGGGTCGAGCGCGCTGGCTGCGCCGGCCACCAGCGCCTCCGAGCCGTCGATCGGGGCCATCGTGCCCATGCGCCCCTGCCGCTGGAGGTTGAAGCACCGGGTCGAGTAGACCTGGCCGGCCACCATCCGTTCCATGATGTCGACCAGCTCGGCGTCGTCCGGCTCGGCCTCCGGTGTGGTCGTCAGCATCGGGCGATCGTCCTCCGGTCGGGTTCGGTTTGTTCTCGGCGCAGGGGCGCGACGTGCGGTCCGGTCATGGTAGGAGGGCGGCGCACTCCTGTCCCGTCCGGACCCGGCCACCGCCGACACCGGTGACGGGCCGGCCGCGGACCTCCGGCAGGTCCTCGGTGTCACCGATGGGGACCGGGGCACCGACCCGGTTGGCCCGTCAGCCGATGGTGGCGTCGATGTCGGTGATGGTCTGGTTCGGGTCGACGCAGTGGCCGGGTTGGTACCAGCGTGAGCCGTTGGTGAAGGTGCGTCCGTTCGGGGCGATGAAGGTGAGGACGTAGCAGCCGGGTTGGAGGTCGAAGCGGTAGGTGCCGTCGGTGTTGGTGGTGATCTGGCGGAGCCATTGGCCG
>JBCCVL010000294.1:0-4244 GCA_039195375.1 Actinomycetota bacterium | reverse complement strand
GAGCCGCCAGGGGCTCGACCCCGTTCGCGGCCGAGTACGCCTTCGGGTTCGCCGAGAACCCGGCGCTCGAGGGGCTGTGGGCCGGCCGGCGGATGCGACTGCGGGGCACGGTCGACCGGGTCGACCTGACGGCGGACGGTGGGCTGCTGGTCATCGACTACAAGGGCGGCTCCCGCCGTCCCTTCGAGAAGCTGGAGGAGAACCCGCTCGACGACGGCCGCCGCCTCCAGCTCCCGCTGTACGCCAGGGCGGTGGCCGAACGGCTCGGCCGGGATGGCCGGCGCTCGGGGCTGTACTGGCTGACCAAGGTCGACGAGATCAAGGAGATCGCCCTCGACGACGAGCTGGAGGCCGACCTCGAACGGGCGGTCGGCGCCGCCCTCGACGGGATTGGCGACGGCGTCTTCCCCGGCGTGCCCGGCGAGGTCGTCGGGTGGCCCCGGCTCAGCTTCGAGAACTGCCGATTCTGCGACTTCGACCGGATCTGCCCGACCGACCGCCAGAGCGAGTGGGAGCGGGTCAGGGCCGATCCGGCGCTGACTCCGGTCGAGGTCCTCCTCGGTCGCCAGGACGCAGCCGATGGCTGAGGCCGGGCGCAGCGGGACGGGACCGACGGAGCTGGTCGACGCCGCCGACCGGCGCGAGATCACGACCGGACTCGACCGCAACCTCTTCGTCGAGGCCGGGGCCGGCAGCGGCAAGACGTCGTCGCTGGTGTCGCGCATCGTGCAGCTCGTCGAGTCCGGCGTGCCGGTCAACCGGATCGCCGCCATCACGTTCACCGAGGCCGCGGCACGCGAGCTCCGGGTCCGGGTCCGCGACGCCCTCGACACCAGGGCGACCGACTCGGGCAACGCCTCGCTGGCCATGGCCGCCGGACAGGTTGAGTCGGCCGCCTTCAGCACCCTGCACGGCTTCGCCCTCCGGCTGCTGGCCGAGCACCCGATCGAGGCCGACCTGCCGCCGGGGTTCGGCGTGGTCGACGAGATCACCAGCACGCTCGAGTTCGACGAGAGCTGGCGTGTCTTCCGTGGTCGGGTCGGTGACGACCTGTCGTTGCAGGAGCTGCAGGTGCGGGCTGCGGCGATGGGCATCGAGCTCCAACAGTTCGCCGGGGTCGCCCGTCGCTTCGACGACAACTGGGACCTGCTCGACCTCGTCGACCGCGAGCCACCGGTGCTGTCGGAGATGACGTTCGACGACCTGCTCGACGGGATCGACGAGCTCGAGTCGATGCTCGAGCTGTGCATCAGCCCGGACGACGCCTACCACGGGCTCCTCCGGGTCTACGTCGACGAGGTCAACCGGCTGTCCCGGGTCGACGAGCTCGACCAGGTGCAGAGCTTCCGCCAGCTGCGGGTACCCCACCGGGGTCGGGGTCGCCAAGACAGCTGGCGCGGCATCGGCCTGCCGGCGGTCAAGGCTGCGGTCGACGCCTTCAACGAGGGCCTGCGGGACCGCATCGACGTGTACCGCAGCCAGGTCATGGACTACTTCGTCGTGCTGATCGCCGACTTCGTCCGCCGCCGGGTCGAGGTCCGCCAGACCAAGGGCGAGCTGGCCTTCCACGATCTGCTCGTCCTGGCCCGGCGCCTGCTCCGCCGCGACGAGGTCGTCCGCCAGACCCTCCACCAGCGCTACACGCGCATCCTGCTCGACGAGTTCCAGGACACCGATCCGATCCAGATCGAGCTCGCCGTCCTGCTCGCTGCGGCCGGCCCGGTCGGCGAGCGGGGCTGGCCCGACCTCGTCGACGACATCGAGCCGGGCCGCCTCGTTGTCGTCGGCGACCCGAAGCAGTCGATCTACCGGTTCCGACGGGCCGACATCGCCGTGTACGCCCAGACCGAGGACGTGCTGGTCGACGAGACGACCCGGCTCACCACCAACTTCCGGTCGGTTCCGGGGATCCTGGCCTGGGTGAACCACCTGTTCGCAGCCGAGATGGGGGAGGGGACGCCGGGGGTGCAGCCGGCCTACGTGGCCCTCGATGCCGCCCGCGAGCCTGGCCCGACCCCGGACCCCGCCCCTGGCCCCGTCCCGGGCGACGGCGAGACGGCCGGGACGGGTGGCGAGGGGGTTGGCGACGCCAACCGGCCGCCGGTGGCGGTGCTCGGCGGCCCCCACCCGAGGGAGACCAAGATCCAGCAGATCCGCGAGATCGAGGGCCGAGACGTCGCCGCCGTCGTGTGCCGGGCGGTCGACGAGGCGTGGCCGGTGCTGCGGGACGGCCAATGGCGCCCGGTCCGGTTGTCGGACATCGCCGTGCTGATCCCGTCCCGGCTGTCGTTGCCATCGCTCGAGGCGGCGTTCGCCTCGGCCAACGTCCCGTTCCGGCCCGAGACCAACTCGCTTGTCTACGCCACCCAGGAGGTGCGCGACGTCCTGGCCGGCGTCCGGGCCGTCGTCGACCCGACCAACTCGGTCGACGTCGTCGCCACCCTCCGCTCGGCACTGTTCGCCCTCTCCGATGACGCCCTGCTCGACTGGAAGCTCGCCGGTGGCTCCTGGGACTACCGTCGCACCGACCTCGACGATCCGACGATCGGCAACCCCCGGGTACCAACCGATGACCACGACGGACCCGTCGACGGTGATGATTCACCGCCGACGTGGGGTGACGTCGCCGGGCACCCCGTTGCCGAGGCGTTCGCCGTGCTGGCGACGTGGCATGCCGATCGCTGGTGGTCGCCGCCGGCGGCGTTGATCGACCGGATCGTCCGGGAGCGCCGGCTCCGGGAGGCCGCTCTGGCCGAGCCACGGCCACGGGACCGCTGGCGTCGCTACCGGTTCCTGGCCGAGCAGGCCAGGGCCTTCGCCGAGACGCAGGGTGGTGACCTGCACGACTTCGTCGAGTGGGTCGAGATCCAGGCGAGCGACCTGGCCCGGGTGACCGAGCCGATCCCCTCGGAGCCGGACGACGACGCCGTCCGGGTGCTCACGATCCACGGGGCCAAGGGCCTCGAGTTCCCGGTTGTCGTGCTGGCCGGGGCGCCGACGAGCGAGACCGGCGGTCGGGCCGGGCCCCAGGTCCTGTTCCCGCCGGGCGAGCGCCCGCAGGTCCGCCTCGGCAAGGACCGCCAGACCGCCGACTACGACGTGCACGCCTCGATGGAGGAGATCCTGGACGCCAACGAGCGGATCCGCCTCCACTACGTGGCCGCCACCCGGGCCCGTGACCACCTCGTGGTCAGCGCCCACCACAAGGAGACGGGGCCGAGCAGCATCGGCCGCCGCACGTGGGCCGCCATCCAGGACCGGCCCGATCTGTGGCAGGCCTTCGAGCGTCGGGGCGACGAGCACTACGCGGTGAGAGCCCCGACCCAGCTCCGGCTCGCCGGCGGCGACTACCGAGAGGAGGCGGACAGCTGGCGGGCGATCCAGGACCAGATCGTCGCCGCGGCCGGTCGTGTCCGTTCACGGTCCGCCACCGAGCTGGCTGCGACCGACCCGGGGCGCCGGAGCGTCGACGAGCTGCCGGCGCCTCGGGCGGCGGCGCCGACGCTGCGTTCCGCTCCGGGGCCCGGCGCCGCCCTCGGTCTCGCCGTGCACGCCGTGCTCGAGGAACTCGACTTCGATCGACCCGATGCCGAGCTGCACCGGCTGGCCGCCAGCTGCGCCGCCGACGCCGGGCTGAGCGACCCGGCGCCGGTCGTCGACCGGGTCATGGCCGCCCTCGGGGCCCCCAGCCTGGAGCTGGCCAGACGCCACCCTCATCACCGGGAGCTGTACGTCGCCGGTGAGATCGGTGGCGCCCTCGTCGAGGGCTTCGTCGACCTCTGCGTCGAGACCGAAGACGGGCTGGTGATCGTCGACTACAAGACCGATCACCTGGTGCCCCCGATCGAGGAGGCGGTCGCGGCCAAGCTCGCCGACTACCGCCTGCAGGGGGCGACGTATGCCGTGCTGTTGTCACAGGTGACCGGGCGGACGGTCGTCGGCTGCCGCTTCGTCTTCCTCGGGGCCGACTCGGTGGTCGAAGCCGAGGTCGATGACCTCGAGCGGGCGATGGCGGACCTGGCCGAGCGCCTCTGAGCGCTCCGGCCCGCCGTCGGTCGGCTCCGTCCCGCCGGGCTCGGTTGCGTCGGCGTCGGTGTCGGCGTGGGTGCCGTCAGTCGTCGGTGCGGTCGGCGCAGCCGGTACAGGGGGTCGGACCGAAGTGGGTCACGTGGTCCGTCCAGGAGGTGCCGTCGAAGTAGCGCAGGTTGTGCTCCCCGAGGGGGTCGTCGAACCAGCCGGGCTCG
>JBCCVL010000293.1:0-4250 GCA_039195375.1 Actinomycetota bacterium | reverse complement strand
CGTCGCCGTCGGCGGCGCCACTGGCGATGCCGACGTCCGGGGTGTTGCGATATATCGCGATAGCCCTTAGGCTGAGATAACGACATATCGAGATACATCCCCGGTCGAGCCGCACGAGGCGCCCCGGGGCACCACAGAAGGGAGTCCGGCATGACCACGCAGGACGACACAACCGATCGGCGGACCGACCATCCGACCGACCACCAACACGACCAGACACGACCGGGCCGCAACAGACGGCGCCGGGTACGGGCCCGAGGAAGGGGACCACACATGCACGAACGAGGACGAGGACACCACAAGAACCGTGGACGCAGCCGGGGACCCGGCGGTCGACGCGGACGAGGGCCGGGCCCCGGACCCGGCGGCCCGCCGCATCGGGCCAGACGGGGTGCGGTCGCCCAGGCGATCCTGCTCCTGCTCGACGAGCGGCCGATGCACGGCTACGAGATCATCGAGCAGCTGGAGAACCGCAGCGGCGGGGCCTGGCGGCCGAGCCCGGGCTCGATCTATCCGGCGTTGCGCCGGATGGAGGCGAGGGGCCTCGTCGCCGGCGACGACGACGAGCACGGCAAGCGCGTCTACTCGATCACCGAGGACGGACACGAGCGGGTCGCCAACCGCGATCCGGACGCACCCGCCCCGTGGGACCACTTCGCCGAGGACGGGCCGTCCCTCCGCCCGCTCGGCATGGAGATCCTGTCGCAGGTGCGGCAGGTCGGCCGCTTCGGCACCGCCGACCAGCGCCTGCGGGCCGCCGACATCCTGGAGCGGGCGAAGGCCGACCTCTACCGGGTCATGGCCGAGCCGAGCGACGACGCAGCCGGCCCCGAGGACTCGACGGACCACGAACCGGACGAGGACGAGTAGTCGAGCGTCAGCGGCGTCGACGCCATCGACCCGTCGAACGCGGCGACGGCGGTCGGTCAGCCGGCCGCCGTCTCGTCGCGTCCGGCGGGTCGACCAGGCCGATCGGGCCGGCCGAGCGTCAGCGGCGGGGGCGCCGGTAGAGCGTCAGGCTCTGGTTGACCGGGATGATCTCGGCCCGGTGCTGGCGCTCGACCTCGGCCACCGCAGCCTTGCTCTCGGCCCGCACCCGGTCGATCTCGGCCCGGAGGTCGGCCAGCTCGGCCTCGAGCTCGAGCACCCGCTTGACGCCGGCCAGGTTGAGGCCGTCGTCGGTCAGTTCCTGGATGCGCTGGAGATGGGCGATGTCGTCGTCGCTGTAGCGACGCGAACCGCCGTCGGTCCTGGCCGGGTTGACCAGGCCCTTGCGCTCGTAGATCCGAAGCGTCTGGGGGTGGACGCCGGCCAGTTCGGCGGCGACCGAGATCACGTAGACGGCCCGGGTGAGGTCTCTCGGGGTGTTGGCCATGATGGTCGCCTCCTTTCCGGTCGTCTGCGGTTGGGATCGGCCGACCGCGGTCACGATCGAGGTTGACACGCTCAGCCGGCGGTGGACAAGTGGTCTCGGGGTGAGCCGTCGGTCGCGGCGGCCAGCGCCTCGACGGCGCTGCGCTGCTCCGGCGTCAGCTCGCTCGGCACGTCGACCGTGACGGTGACCAGCAGGTCGCCGGTCTTGGCGCTCGTGGTCACGCCCTTGCCCTTGACCCGGAACGTCTTGCCGGTCGGGGTGGCGGCCGGGATCTTGAGCGTCACCGTCGAGCCGTCGATGGTCGGCACCTTGACGTTGGCCCCGAGTGCGGCCTCGGCGAACGTGATCGGCACGTCGATGGTGAGGTTGGCGCCGGAGCGGCCGAACACCCGATGATGGGCCACCCGCACGACCACGTAGAGGTCGCCGGCGGGCCCGCCGTTACGACCCGGCGTGCCCCGACCCTTGAGCCGGATCCGCTGCCCGTCCTTGACCCCGGCCGGGATCCGGACCTTCACCTGCCGAGCCTTGCGCTCGATGCCACTCCCCCGACACGTCGGGCAGGGGTCGGTGACGATCCGGCCACGGCCGGAGCACTCCGGGCAGGGCTGGCTCAGGGAGAAGAACCCCTGATCGTCGTCGAGCACGCCACGACCCTGGCAGCGGGGACACATGACCGGTGCCGATCCGGGGGCCGCCCCGGAGCCGTTGCAGGTGGCGCAGGCGGCGTCGGACGTGAGGTGGACCTGGGTGGTGACACCTTTGACCGCCTCGTCGAAGCTGAGCGTCAGCTCGGCCTCGAGGTCGTCGCCCTTGCGGGGGCCGGTGCCGGCCCGGGGCCCGCGCCGGCTCCCGCCGAACAGATCGCCGAGGATGTCGGTGAAATTGCCGCTGTCGAAGCCGAACCCCCCGGCCCCACCACCGCCGCCGGTGCCGAACGGCGAGCCTCCGCCGAAGCCACCGCTGGCCCCGTACTTGCGGATCTCGTCGTACTCCTTGCGCTGCTCGGGATCGCTGAGGACGTCGTAGGCCTCGGAGATCTCCTTGAAGCGCTCCTCGGCCGTCCGATCGTTCGGGTTGGCGTCGGGGTGGTACGTGCGAGCCAGCGTCCGATAGGCCTTGGTCAGCTCCTTGTCGCCGACGTCCTCGGCCACGCCGAGGGTCTTGTAGAAGTCCTTCTCCAACCAATCATGCTGAGGCATGGACGACCCCTTCTCGGTCCGGTCCGGCTGCGGGGCTCAGCCCCGCGTCTTGACCATCGCCGGGCGGAGCACCCGGCCCTTCCACACGTACCCCGCCCGCATGACCTCGCTGACGACGGGACCGTCGGCCTCGTCATCGGCCTCGTGCATCACGGCCTCGTGGAGGTTCGGGTCGAAGGGGTGGTCGGCCGGGTCGATCCGCTCGAGTCCCTGCTTGCCGAGTGCGTCGAGGAACGAGCTGCGCATCGGCGCCACGTCCTCGGTCCCGGCGGCGATGGCGCCGTCGAAGGCGTCGAGCACGGGGAGCAGCTCACCGATCAGCGAGTCGTTGGCCCGCTCACGGGCGTCGTTCTCGCGCTTGATGACCTGCTTCTTGTAGTTCTCGAACTCGGCCTGCAACCGGCGGGAGGCGTCGAGGTACTGGTCCCGTTCGGCGCTGACCCGTTCGAGGTCGGCGACGAGGTCCTCGACCGAGAAGCTCTCGCCCTCGGCCGGACCACCGTCGGGCGCCTGGTCGACGGTGGCCTCGGCCGAGTCGGGGTCGATGCCGGTGTCGGCGGCGCGTGCGAGGTCGGGCTCAGGGCCGGGATCGGCGGCGTCGGGTGTGACCCCGTCGCCCGCCACCTCGGCGACCGAGGGGTCGGCCGGCGGCCCGGCATCTCCGCCGGCGGCACCGTCGAGCACCGTCTTGGCCCAGCCCTCACCGCCGGTGTCGGTGGAGCCGGCGGTCACTTGTCCTCGCCCTCGTCATCCTCGACGATCTCGGCGTCGACGACCTCGTCGTCGTCCGGGGCCTCGCTCGGCCCGCCGGCGGCACCGGTCGGGTCGCCGGCGGCCGACGCCTGCTCGTAGAGCTTGGTCGACACCGTCTGGCTGGCCTGCATGAGCTTCTCGGTCGAGTCCTTGATCTCCTCGATGTCCTCGCCGTCGAGCGCCTTGCGGGCGTCGATCAGCGCTTCCTCGACGGACTTCTTCTCGTCGTCTGGGATCTTGTCGCCCTGCTCGTTGATGAGCTTCTCGGTCGAGTAGATCAGCGAGTCGGCCGAGTTGCGGACGTCGGCCTCCTCCTTGCGCTTCCGGTCCTCCTCGGCGTGGGCCTCGGCGTCCTTGACCATCTTCTCGATGTCGTCGTCCGACAGCGTCGACTGACCGGTGATCGTGATCGACTGCTCCTTGTCGGTGCCCCGGTCCTTGGCCGACACGTGCACGATGCCGTTGGCGTCGATGTCAAACGTGACCTCGATCTGGGGGATGCCGCGGGGAGCGGGGGGCAGGTCGACGAGGTGGAACTTGCCGAGCGTCTTGTTGTAGTCGGCCATCTCCCGCTCGCCCTGCAGGACGTGGATCTCGACCTGGGGCTGGTTGTCCTCGGCGGTGGAGAAGGTCTCGGTCCGCCGGGTCGGGATCGTGGTGTTGCGCTCGATCAGCTTGTGCATCACCCGGCCCTTCGTCTCGATGCCGAGCGACAGCGGGGTCACGTCGAGCAGGAGCACGTCGGTGACGTCGCCCTTGAGCACGCCGGCCTGGATGGCGGCGCCGACGGCGACCACCTCGTCCGGGTTCACCGACTTGTTGGCCTCCTTGCCGGTCATCGACTCGACCAGCTCGGACACCGCCGGCATTCTGGTCGAGCCGCCGACCAGCACGATGTGGTCGATCTCGTCCTGCTTCAT
>JBCCVL010000292.1:0-4271 GCA_039195375.1 Actinomycetota bacterium | reverse complement strand
TCCCAACCGTGGTAGCCGCAGCGGAGACGGTCACCGGCCGGCGTGTCGATGGTTCCACCGATCGACAGCGGGGCCAGACGGTGCGGGCAGCGATCGGCGAAGGCCACCAGCTCGCCGTCGAGACGGAGCACGACCCAGTGCTGGCCGAGCACGGTCACCGGGTGGGGATCGTCGGTGACATCGACGGCCAGTGCGACGGCGTACCAGGCGGCCGACAGCTCCGGGGTGAGGTTGTCGATCGAGCGAACCTCGGTCTGCCAGGCGAACCCACTCATGGCTCGCCGATGTCCTCGTTCCACAGCGTCGGGTGGTCGCTGATGAACGACCGCATCAGGTCGACGCAACGCTCGGAGCCGAGGTTGACGACCTCGACACCGTTGGCCACGAGCAGGTCCTCGGAGCCGAGGAACGTCTCGTTCTCACCGATCACCACCCGCGGGATGCCGTAGAGCAGGATGGCGCCGGTGCACATGGAACACGGCGAGAGCGTGGTGTACATCGTGGTGCGGGCGTAGGTGGTTGCGGGGAGCCGGCCGGCCCGCTCCAGGGCGTCGGTCTCACCGTGGCGGATGGCCGAACCGAGTTGGATGCGCTGGTTGTGACCGGCGCCGAGGACGGTGTCGCCGTCGGCGAGGACGGCGCCGATGGGGATCCCACCCTCGGCCAGACCCTGTTCGGCTTCGGCGATGGCCCGATCGAGCATGGCGCGATCCAGGGCCGTCTGGTCGATCGACATGACCTCCATGCTGCCACCGGCGGCGCGGCTGGGGCGTTTCGCCGCCGTTACCGACGAGTGAACCGATGCGTCGGGCGACCACGTCGATCTCATGCCGCCGGCTCGTCGTCGTCTGGCCGGACGGCGAGCGGGATGGCGAGCAGGGCGGCCACGGCGGCGGCCAGCAGCGCAGCCCTGGCCCCGGACCGGAAGGCGGCCAGGACGGTCTCGGTGTCGGCCACCTCGAGCGCCTCGGTGACCGACCTCGACGGCACGCCGTCCGGTAGCCGACGGTCGAAGGCGACCCGCTGCACCGCACCGAGGGCGGCCACCCCGATCGAAGCGCCCAGCTCGATCGACGTCTCGTTGACCCCGGCGGTCACGCCGGCCAGTTCGGGCTCGGCCCCGCCGACCACCCGCTCGACCGACGGCGGGATCACCAACCCGTTGCCGGCACCGGCAACCACGCCGGCCAGAACGAACGTCAGCCGGTCGCCGACGGGGGTGAGGGCCATGGCGGTGTAGCCGATCGCCATCGCCACCAGCCCTGCGGTCACCGTGCGACCGGTGCCGAACCGGCGGCACGTCGACGGCGACAGGGCCGAGACCGGCAGCTCGACCGCCCCGATCGGGACCAGGAGCAGTCCGGTCGCCAGCGCCGACTCACCCCAGCCGAACTGCAACAGCAGCGCGGCCACGAACAGCACGCCGGCGAAGCCGACGGCGGCAAGCAGGAGCGTGCCGACGCCCGCCCGCAGCCGGGGGCTGTCGAACACCCACAGCGGCAGCATCGGCTCGGCGATCGTGCGTTCACGGACCACAAACGCTGCGGCGGCCAGCACCGCCCCGAGCGTCGTGGCCACCACAGCCGGGCGGAGAACCCCCTCCGGGGACGCGATGACGGCGTAGAGGGCGAGGCCGATGGCCGCCGTCGACAGCGTGGCGCCGGGCAGGTCGAGCGGACCATCGGCGGCCCGGGGCAGGGCCGGCACCACGGCGCCGACGCCGGCGAGACCGACTGCGGCGATGGCTGCGGTGACCCCGAACACCGCCGGCCAGTCGGACACCGACAGCAGCCACCCGCTGATCGCCGGCCCGAACGCACCGCCGGCGCCGGCCACACCGGACCAGATGGCGATCGCCCGCTTCTGGCCGGACGGGGCGAACACGTCGGTCAGTATCGAGAGCGTGGCCGGCATCATCAGCGCCGCCCCGAGGCCACCGATCACCCGGGCGGTGATGACCGCCGCCACCGAACCGGCCAGCCCGCCGACCACACCGCCGATGACGAGGATGGCGAAGCCGCCGGCCAGGGCCCGCCGCCGCCCGATCCGATCGCCGACGGCCCCACCGGTCAGCAGCAGCCCGCCGAACACGACGGCATAGGCATCGACGATCCACTGGAGCTCGGCGGTGCTGGCCCCGAGGTCACGCTGCAGGGTCGGCAGGGCGACGTTCAGCGAGCTGAGTGACGAGACGAGGAGGAACAGCCCGACACAGCAGACGGCGAGCACCCGCCACCGGTCTGGGTGGTCGGTGCCCGATCGATGGAGGGTGGTGTCGGTCACGACCCGCCGATCATCGCCGGCCGGCCCCGCTCGCCTTCTGCCGACGCCGGCCCGCCACCGCCATCCCGTCCCTACTCGAACACGGCCGACCAAGCGCCGCCGTCGGCCGGTCGGAAGATCGGGATCGAACCGAGCGACTCCAGTGTGTCGGCGTGCTGACCGAGCGTCTTCCGCCAACCCGTCCCCTCGACCAGCAGTGCCCCGCTGGCGCACACACGACCGCCGGCGGCCTCGATCAACCGGACGGCTGCGGCTGCGCTCCCGCCGGTCGAGACCACGTCGTCCACGAAGGCGACGGCTCGACCGTCGAGCTCGGGCGTGCGGGCCCGGTCGAGGCGGAACACCTGCTCGCCCCTGGTCGTGATCGACGACAGCGGCTCGACCAGCGCGTCGGCCAGGTGGGTCTTCGGCGTCTTGTGGAGGACCACGATCGTGTCGTGGCCGAGGGCCCGGGCCGTGGCCAAGGCGACGGGGATGCCGAGGGTGGCGGCGGTGACGACGACCTCGGGACCGTGCGGCTGCAGCTTGTCGGCCAGTTCCTCGCCGGCCCGGTCGATGAACGAAAGCGGCACGTCGACGGTGATCAGCAGGGCGATGGCCAGGTCGTCGTCGATGGCGACGATCGGCAACTCGATCGGCTGGCTGCCGACCTCGACCGGGTAGACGTCGGTGAACGTCACCTCGTCTGCGGGCGAGCTCATGCGGAGACCTCCTTGCCGAAATCGGTGGCGACGGTGGCCACTGGCGTCAGCTTCCGGCGCCGCTCGAACAGCTCCTCGGCCGCCTCCTTGGCCCGGCGGGCGACGGCGGCGACGTCGACGGTCAGCACCGTACCGTCGGCGACCAGCCCGGACGCGTCGATCACCGGTGGGGTCACGTCGCCTCCTGCGGCCTCGTCTCGTGGTCGTGCGCATCGGCGGCACCCCGGGCTCCGGCCGCCGCCGACGTGGTCCCCAGCGTGATGGCGAGCCATGACCCGACCGTTTCACCATCGTGAACAGACGGTTTCAGGCCCACCGGCGGTCCTGGCTCCGCTCGTCGCCATTGCGGCCGTCGCTGACTCAACCGGCGTCGGTTCCCGGGGCGGCGGCGGTGGCCGCCGGGGCGAGCGGGAGGCCGGGCGGGCGTGTGACCGCCTCGGTCAGGCGTCGTCCGACCCGGTCGGTGCGTCCACGCCGATCTCGGTTGCGGCGACGGGGTCGGTACCGGTGCCGTCGCCACCGGTGGCCGGGCGGGGTGGTTCGTAGCCGAGGCTCTGCGGAGACGGCAGCTCGCCGCCGATGATCTCGGCCGCCCGAAGTGTGGCCAGTCGCTCGGCGTCGTAGCCGGCCAGTTCGGCGATGACCTCGTCGGTGTGCTGGTCGAAGAGCGGGGCCGGCCGACGGGTCGGCTGGCGCCGGCCGTCGAGCAGGAACGGGTTGGCGACATGGCGGACCGGTCCGGTGACGGGATGGTCGACGGTCTCGAGCAGCGCGGCCACCGGCTCGACCGCCGGCGCCGTCCACGGGTCGAGGACCTCGACCGCCATCCCGCCGACGGCGGTCACCCGAGCGATCAGCTCGTCGGCCGACCGCCCCGCCGACCCGGCCAACGCCTCACTGGCGTCGACGGCGACCCGCTCGTCGCCGACGACGGCGACCCAACGATCGCCGGCCGCCGGGTACATCCCGGACACCACAACACCCGGCTGCCGGTTGCCGACCCGACCGACGTCGCGACCGTCGCGGTCGGCCAACACCAGCGCATCGCCGTGCAGGCTCCACGTCGCCTCCTGGTGCGAGAGGTCGAGCTCGATGCCACGACCGGTCCGGTCACGACGGTACAACCCGGCCAGCAGACCGACGGCGGCGTGCACGCCCGCCACCGGGTCGGGGTAGTAGATGTTGGAGATCCGGGCCCCCTCGTGCTCGTAGCCCTGGCGATGCCCGATGCCGCCCATCGCCTCGACGATCGAGCCATAACCGGCGGCCTGGCTGTAGGGCCCGTCG
>JBCCVL010000291.1:0-4318 GCA_039195375.1 Actinomycetota bacterium | reverse complement strand
GTACCCGTCCCGGTATGATCCGGCGACGGTGCCGCCGCCCGAGCCGTCACCAATCGGTACTCGGAGCGGATCGGGGCTCATGACAACCACAGCACTACCAGACGCCGGCGGCGAAGGACTCCTCTCGGGCAACCGTCGCCGCCACAACCGGGAGCGGGTCATCCGCTACGCCGTCACCGGTGCGGCACTGACGTCGATCGGCATCACGGTCGCCATCGTTGCCTCGCTCGTCATCCGGGCCGGACAGTTCGTCATCCACCTGGTCAACCCGACCGAGACCGACCTGGCCGAGGCCGGGGGCGAGGCGGTCGGGCTCGGCGCCCTCTGGGGTGACCAGTGGGCGCCCCGCTTCTTCGAGTTCGACATCAAGACGCTGCTCGTCGGCAGCATCGTGGTCACGATCGTGGCCATGGCGGTGGCCACCCCGATCGGGCTCGGCGCCGCCGTCTACCTGTCGGAGTACGCCAACTCGACGGTCCGCAAGATCCTCAAGCCGATCCTCGAGGTGCTGGCCGGCATCCCCTCGGTGGTCCTCGGCTTCTTCGCCCTCCGCTGGATCTCGCCGAACCTGGTCCAGAACGTCTTCTCCAGCGCCGAGGGCCAGAACCTGCTCGCCGCCGGGCTCGGCGTCGGGCTCCTGACCATCCCGCTCGTCGCCTCGATCTCCGAGGACGCCATGCGGGCGGTGCCGAGCTCGCTCCGCGAGGCCTCGGCCGGGCTCGGGGCCCGCAAGATGAGCACCACGGTCTCGGTGGTCCTCCCGGCCGCCATCTCCGGCCTCGTCGCCGCCTTCATCGTCGGCACCTCCCGGGCCATCGGCGAGACGATGGTCGTGTTCCTGGCCGCCGGGGCCTCCGGCAACCAGGCCATCTTCACGGCCAACCCGCTTGAGCGGGGCTCCACGATGACCGCAGCCATGGCCAGCCAGGCCTCCGGCACCGACGGCACGATCTCCGAGCTCGGCTTCAACTCGCTCTTCTTCGTCGGCTTCGTGCTCTTCGTGATCACGCTGACGCTCAACCTGATCGCCGACCGCTTCGTCCGCCGAGTGCGGCAGGCCTACTGAGGAGGATCGGACCGTGGCACTGATCGAACCCATCCTCAACAAGAAGACGGCCGAGCGGGTCGAGGCCCAGATCCGCGGCGGCGGACGCAACACCCCCAACCTGCTGTTCCAGGGCTCGCTGCTCGCCGCCCTGCTGTTCGCCCTGTTCGTGCTCGGGGTGCTGCTGTTCGACGTCATCACCGACTCGTGGCCCGTGCTCAGCGGGCGCTTCGGCGACTTCCTGGCCAGCCCGAAGCGCAGCTCGGCCGAGGCCTCCGGCGTCTTCCAGGGCCTCCGGGGCACGTTCTGGATCGGCGTCGCCGTCGTCTTCCTGACCTTCCCCCTCGGGATCGCCGCCGCGATCTACCTCGAGGAGTACGCGTCGGACAGCTGGCTGACCCGGGTCATCGACATCAACATCCGGAACCTGGCCGGCGTCCCCTCGGTCGTCTACGGCATCCTCGGCTTCACCCTCTTCGTCAGCCTGTTCAACGGCGTGCTCGGCGACCGCGAGGTCACGCTCGGGCGAACGACGACGGCCGGGGCGCTGACCCTGGCCATCCTGGCCCTCCCGGTGGTCATCATCACGTCGGCCGAGGCCATCCGGGCCGTGCCCGACAGCCTCAAGGAGGCGGCCTACGGTGTCGGGGCGACCAAGTCCGAGGTCATCCGCAGCCACATCCTGCCCTACGCCGCCCCCGGCATCCTGACCGGCACCCTGCTGTCGCTGGCCCGGGCCCTCGGCGAGGCCGCCCCGCTGATCCTGGTCGGTGCCGTCCAGGGCCGGCTCGGCTCCCGGACCGGTTTCTTCGGCCTCGAACAGCTGGGTGAGCGGTTCACCGCCATGCCGATCATCATCACGGGCTACGCCAAGGAGCCGGGTACCGATTGGATCCCGGTCACGGCCGCCGCCATCGTGATCCTGCTGCTGGTGGTGTTGAGCTTCAACGCCGCCGCCGTCCTGCTCCGCAACCGATTCGAATCCAAGCGCGAAGGTTAAGGTTGACGACATGTCCATGGACTCCGACGTGGCCATCGAGAACGACGACGTGACGGTCGAACCCGATCCGGGCGGTCTCGCTCCCGGCGACGCCGACCCCGAGAAGCAGATGGTGATGGACCTCGAGGACGTCTCGGTGTTCTACGGGTCGTTCCGGGCGGTGCGAGACGTCAACATGCCCGTCTACCACAACCACATCACGGCCATGATCGGCCCGTCCGGGTGCGGCAAGTCGACCGTGCTGCGGAGCCTGAACCGGATGAACGACCTGATCGACGGGGCCAGGGTCGAGGGCAAGATCCGCTACCTGGGGATCGACCTCTACCAGGAGGACGTCGACCCGGTCGAGGTCCGTCGCCGGATCGGCATGGTGTTCCAGAAGCCGAATCCGTTCCCCAAGTCGATCGCCGAGAACATCACCTACGGCCCGAAGATCGCCGGCATCCCCAAGAAGGAGTGGCCAGACGTCATCGAGCGCTCGCTGCGCTCGGCCGCCATCTGGGACGAGGTCAAGGACCGGCTCGACGACTCGGCCCTCGGCCTGTCCGGCGGGCAGCAGCAGCGGCTCTGCATCGCCAGGGCCATCGCCACCACCCCCGACGTGCTGCTGATGGACGAGCCCTGCTCGGCCCTCGACCCGATCGCCACCGGCCGCATCGAGGACCTGATGCAGGAGCTGAAGAACGAGTACTCGATCGTGATCGTGACCCACAACATGCAGCAGGCGGCCAGGGTCAGCGACCACACCGGCTTCTTCACCACGGAGCTCGACTCGCAGAGCGACCGCCGGACCGGGCAGCTCGTCGAGTTCGCCCCGACCGAGAAGATCTTCTCCAACCCGTCAGACGAGCGCACGGAGAACTACGTCACCGGCCGCTTCGGCTGATCGGGAGTCGCCCGATGTCCACCACCGAGCCAGAACATCCGCTCCCCGAACCGGTTGAGGGCGAGCACCGCGTCGCCTACCACCGGGAGCTCGACCAGGTGACGGCGGCCGTGATCCGACTCGGCGCCCTCGCCTGCGAGACGGTGCCTCGCGGGACCGAGGTCCTGCTCGGGGGCAACCTGGCCGACGCCCAGGCCCTGATCGATGGCGACGACGAGATCGACCGGCTGACCGTCGAGATCGAGCAGCAGTGCTTCAACCTCGTCGCCCTCCAGGCGCCGATGGCCGGTGAGCTGCGACGGCTCATGGCGATCATGAAGGTCGTTGCCGAGATCGAGCGATCAGCCGACCTGATGGTCAACGTCTGCAAGGCCGCCAGGCGCATGTACGGCTCCGACCTCACGCCACTCATCCGAGGCGTCCTGGCCGCCATGGCCCGGGAAGCCAACAAGATGCTGCGGCTGTCGATCGACGCCTTCGCCGACGAGAACACGTCGCTGGCCATGGCCCTCGGCGACATCGACGACGAGCTCGACGAGCTGAACCGCGACATCGTCGAGGCCATCTTCGAGGCCCACCACGACGGCGCCATCGAGCTGCGGGCCGCGGTCCAGCTGGCCCTGATCGCCCGCTACTACGAGCGGATCGGCGACCACGCCGTCAACATCGGCGAGCGGGTGAACTACATGGTCACCGGCTGGATGCCCGAGCACAACGGCATGCTCCGGGCCGACCATCGCCACGAGGTCACCGGCGACCCCGACGACCCGGCGGCCCCAGACGGACCGGATGATTGAGCTGGCCCATGGACGTTCTCCTCGGGGCTGTCGTCGCAGCGATCGCCGCCCTGCTGGGGTATTGGCTCGGCCGGCGTCGAACGCCGCCGGTCGTGCTGGCGCCGACGCCGCCCCCCGAACCTGAGCCCGCGCTGGAGCCGGCGGCCCAACCACCGGCCGACGTCGGCGGATCCGAGGTCGGTGGCCGCGACGTCGAGCGGGCCCTGGCCGACCTCCGCCTCGGGGTGGTCGTCGTTGCCCCCGGCGGCGACGAGATCTACCGGAACCACCAGGCCAGGGAGTACGCGACGGGTCGCCACGGCGACGCCCTGGTCGAGGCCGCGCTCGAGCGGGTGGTCGGCGGGGCCCTGGTCGGGCTGTCGCTCGAGGAGAGCGTCGAGGTCTACGGGCCGCCGGCCCGGTCGTTCCTGGTCCAGGCCTCCCCGACCTACGAGGGGGGCGAGCCGAGCGGCGCCGTCGGCGTGATCGAGGACGTGACCGAGGCCCGTCACAACCTGCGGGTCCGCAGCGACTTCGTGGCCAACGTCAGCCACGAGCTGCGCACGCCGGTCGGGGCGATGAGCGTGCTGGCCGAGACGATCGCCGAGGCC
>JBCCVL010000290.1:0-4341 GCA_039195375.1 Actinomycetota bacterium | reverse complement strand
CGTTGCGGCCCTTCGGGCCGAGGGTGGCCCGGACCGCGGAGGCCAGGGTGTTCATCCCGGCTTCGAGCTTGCGGCGGGCATCGTCTTCGAACGAGATTGATTTCGCCATTCGGGAGGGATCCTCCGGTCTCTGGGTGACGGACTGCGAGTTAGCACTCTAGCGAGGAGAGTGCTAACTGCCACGCCGCCGGACCCATCCCGTCGACCGGGCGAACAGAACAGCCGATGACGCAAGCGTCACCGGCTGTTCAGGGTTCCCGCCAGGGTCGTTTCGAGCCGGAGCCTTCCGCCGCTGACAGGCTCCGACCCTCCAGCGGGGCGGACCCGCTGACCCTGCCTCCTTCGGTTCCCCTGGCCGCTTCATGACCCGATTGGGCCGGGCGGCTCACCACATCGCGAGGATTTGGGTCGTGGGCCCGGGGTCGACCGGGCGGACCGGCGGGCCAGACGCAACGGCTCGGCCGGATCCGTCGCCGACGACGGCCGGGTCGTACCGTTGTCCGGTGACCTTCCCCCGGGCCGAGACCCCTCGCTTCGATCACCCCCCGGCACCGGACCACATGTTCGACCACGGCGACTTCTCCCCGGGCGGCCTGGCCGAGGCCAAGTCGACGGCCGTCGGGGCCGACGGCGCGCCGCTGCAGGTGAGCGTCGTCCTCCCCGCCCGCAACGAGGAGCCGACAGTCGGGTCGATCGTCGAGACGCTGCACCGGCGGCTGGTGGTCGACGAGCCCGTGATCGACGAACTCCTGGTCATCGACGACGGGTCGACCGATGCCACCGCCGCCGTCGCCGCCGAGGCCGGGGCCAAGGTGATCGAGGCCGGCTCGGTGCTGCCGGACCACCGCTCGGGAGGCAAGGGCGAGGCGCTGTGGAAGTCGTTGCGGGCCTCGACCGGCGACGTCGTCGTGTGGTGTGACGCCGACATCCGCAACTTCGACGAGCGCTTCGTTGTCGGTTGTCTCGGGCCACTGCTGACCAGGCCGGACATCGGGTTCGTCAAGGGCTTCTACCGGCGGCCGTTGAACGACGACGGCGAGGGTGGCGGGCGGGTGACCGAGCTGGTGGCCCGCCCACTGATCGCCACCCTGTTCCCCGAGCTGGGGCACCTCGTGCAGCCGCTGTCCGGCGAGTTCGGAGGCCGGCGGGAACTGCTGGAGGCGGTGCCGTTCCACCGTGGGTACGCCGTCGACCTCGGGCTGCTGATCGACCTGTCGCGCCGGTTCGGCGTCGGCTGCATCGGCCAGGTCGACCTCGGGACCCGGGTCCACCGCAACCGTCCGCTGCGGGAGCTCGGGCCCCAGGCGGCGGCGATAACGGCGATGGCGCTCGAACGGGCCGGCGCAGCCGCCGGGGGGTCGTCCGGACGGCCTGGCGAGCAGCCGGATGACGACGAGCACGGGCAGCTGGCCGAACTGGTGATGGCCCGACCCGAGTTCGGCGACGCCGCGATCACCGTCGGCCACCTGCCGCCGATGGCCTCGGTCCCCCGCTGATCACAGGTCGACCGTCGACGGGGCCGGGCCCGATCTCCGCCGAGGACCGTCGACAACTAGACTGTCGGCATGGCAACGACAACCAGCGAGCGACGTCCCTCGGTGGTGATGACCCTGGTCACGCTGGCCGTGGTGGTGCTGGTCGGCCTGCTGGCGCTGCGTTGGATCACCGGCCTGATTCTCGGGTTGATCCAGCTCGTGCTGGTGCTGGCTGCGCTGTACCTGATCGCCCGCGTCGGCTGGTACCTGCTCCGCAAGGGCGGCACCGGCTCCTGACCGCCCGGCCCCCGTGGCCGTCATCTCCCAACGTCAGGCCGGACGACCATCGTCATGCGGGCGACCGGCCAGAACCTGCTCCACCTCGGTCCCGACGAGCTCGATGGCGGCTTCCATCGACCGCTCCAGACCGTGCAGCTCGGTGAGCGAGCGGACCTCCAGGTCGTCCGGTGGGGTGGCCTCCGGATCGGCCTGACCGACGATGGCCACCGTCGGGGTTCCGGCCTCGGCGGCCCAGCGATGCACGCCCCCGACGACCTTGCCGGCAAACGACTCCTGGTCGAGGAAGCCTTCGCCGGTGATGACGAGGTCGGCATCGGCAAGGTGCTCGTCGAGGGCGACCCGCTCGGCCAGCATCTCGAAACCGGACTCCAGGCGGGCGCCGACCGCCACCAGGCCTCCGGCCAGCCCGCCGGCCGCACCGGCGCCAGGCACATCGGCGAGGTCGACGCCGTAGCGCTCGAGGTACTGGTCCTGCAGGAGCTCCAGGCGACGGGTCAGCAGCTCGACCTGGGCCGGGGTGGCTCCCTTCTGTTGACCGAAGACCCTGGCGGCGTCGACGAACCGGGTCTCGACGTCGCAGCCGACGACCAACTCGATGCCACGGAGGCGGGCCGCCGGGGGCATGGCCTGGAGGGCGCCGAGTCCGCCGTCGGTGGTGGCCGAGCCGCCGACGAGGACGTTGACGGTGCGGGCGCCGAGCTCGATGGCGGTGGCGATCAGGCGGCCGGTGCCGGTGGTGTCGGCCAGCATCGGCTCGTTGCCGTCGGCGCCGCCGGCCAGCACGAGTCCTGAGGCGGCGGCCATCTCGATGAAGGCGTCGCGGCCGTCGAGCCGCCAACCGGCCTCGACGGGATCGCCGAGCGGCCCGGGAACGGTGGTGCGCTTGTTGACCCCACCGAGGACGTCGAGCGAGCCCTCGCCGCCGTCGGCCAGGGGAACGCCGATCGGCGTCCAGCCGGCCTTGCGGGCGGCCGCGGCCGCGGCGGCCGTCAGCTCGGCGCTGGTCGCCGAGCCCCGGAACTTGTCGAAGGCGACGACGACCGTTCGGCTCACGGGGGCCATGCTGTCACCGATCGGGTCGTGGTGCGCAGCCGATGACACGGGTCGCCACTTCGTCGGCTCGTCGGGCGGTCGGGTTGCCGCGCGGCCGGCCCCCGCCAGCCGGCGGGCGCTCAGGGGATCGGGATGACGTCGTCGTCACCGATGACGACGATCACCGCTGCGTCCTGGGTGTCGTCGACCGGCGGGACCGTCGGGTCGAGCGGCCGGACGAGGGTGTCGAGCCCCGGGCCGAACACGGCGGCGACAGCCAGTGCCTCGGCCTGGTAACCATCGACGTGGTAGATCACCGACGGGCCGTTGGCCGTTGCGTTCTTCGGCGCGCCGATGAGGTAGCTGGCGGCCTGGAGGAGCTCCGTGCCTCTGGCGGCGATGCCCTGCGTGCCGGCGCCGTTGAGGACGAGGACCCGGACCTCGGCCGGCGGGCGGACGGTGGTGAGCGGGTCGGCCGGTGCTTCGGTGCTCGTCGGAGCCGCCGGATCGCTGGTGGCCGGATCGGCGGTGGTGGCGTCGGCGCCCGGGGCCGTCGTCGGGGTGCCGGTGGCCTGACCGGCCACGCCGCCATCGTCGGCCGCCTGGTCGGTTGCGGCATCGCCGCTCGCGCCGACGTCGGTTGCGGGATCGGAGGTCGCCTCGCCGGCCGCCGGGTCGGTTGCTGCGGTCTCACCGTCAGCGCCCGGGACCACCTCGTCCTCGGAGGCCGTCGTCGGGGCCTCGCCGAGGCCCTGGGCGAACAGGACGGCTCCGATGATCAGGGCGACGACGATCACCATGGCGCCACGGAAAATGTCGGTGCCGCCGAGCCGCGTCGCCGCAGGGGCGACCTCGCGTTCGTCCGCGGCCTGGCGCTGATCGGGGACCACTCGCATGTGTACGGTTCCAGTCGTGGGGGGGCGAGGTGCCGGTGGACGACCATCCGCCGTCGACCGGCAACGGGTGGAGGCGGCGACCTCCGATCCAACGCTAGCGCCGCCGGACCCCCGAGGCGGGCAATGGTCGCCAAAGGGCGAGGTCGGTGTTGCCGCTGGCCCGTAGACTCGGGGCTACTGCCCGGGTAGCTCAGTTGGTAGAGCGCCGCTCTTGTAAAGCGATGGTCGCAGGTTCAAATCCTGTCCCGGGCTCGCCTCTGACCAGGGAAAACGCACCGCGAGGCGCCCGGGGACCCTGTCAGAACCGTCCAAAACTGCCATCGCACTGCCATTACGTCGTAAGTTTCGGCGGCGCACGCCGTGTGCTGTCCCGGTTCATGCTTGACGGTGTGGTTCCGGTAGGTGGGTGACACTTTCGGGACGCGCTCCGGTTCCTGGGTTACAGGTGTCCGGCTGGTGGGCGACACCAGCTCCGGGTGCTGTGTGACGGTGCGGTAGTTCGTCGCGGTTCACCACCTGGTGGTGCTTCCTCTCTGTGATGAGGGCTTGTTGCCTGGCGTTCTCGGGGAGGCGGTCGAGTGGTGTTGGTGGTGTTGGGCGTGGTCGAGCAACGGCATGCAGCGGTGTTGGAGGTCTTG
>JBCCVL010000289.1:0-4486 GCA_039195375.1 Actinomycetota bacterium | reverse complement strand
GGCCAGTGTCCTGGCCATACAGAGGCGCTGGGCCTCACCGCCGGACAGTGTGGTCGCGTCCTGGCCGGGGCGGAGCGAGAGCCCGACGCGATCGAGCAGCTCGGCGGCGTCGTCATCGGTCAGCGACGGATCGGCGACGCGTAGGTTCTCGATCGCCGAGCCCCCGAAGACGACCGGGCGCTGAGCCACGTAGCCGATCCGGCGTCGGAGCGCGCACACGTCGGTTCGGGCGAGGTCGTCGCCGGCCCAGGTGACCGTTCCCTCGGTCGGGGCGTCGAGCCGGTTCAACAACCGCAGCAGCGATGACTTCCCGGCTCCGGACCGGCCGACGACGACGGTGAAGCCGTCCGGCTCGATCGCCAGGTCGATGCCGTCGAGGATGCGGACGCCGTCGACTTCGCGGTCGACCCGTCTGAGCTCGAAGCCCGTGCCGGCAGGGCTGGTGTCCGCAGCGCTCGTGTCCACGTGTTCAGGCTAGCAGTGTCGTGTTCACGAGATCGTGGAGCCGGGTCGGCGCGCCTGCGGTGGCCGACCCGGGCCGGGGCCGGCACATCCGTGCACCGGCTGCGATCAACATCAACGGGTCGAGCTGGTGCCGAAGCCGTCGGCCTCGGCTCGGGTCTCGTCGTCCTCCAGCTCCTCGAACAGGGTGATCTGCAGCCCGGCCGGTGCGGCGAGCCGCGAGTTCAGCGATCGCCAGGGTGTCTCGGCCGGCTCGGCGACGAGATCCGCCCCGGCCGCCGTCAACTCGTCGGTGACGGTGGCCGTGTCGTCGACCTCGAAGGCGACGCGGATGCGGTGGCTCGCCTGGCCGCCGGCCTCGACCTCGTCGATCATCCGCTTCTGGGCGGGATTGGCGAGTTCCAGCGTGGCCCGACCGGCGTCGAGGATGACGACCCTGGCGTCACCGTCGCCCTCGAACGCGGCGTGCTCGGGGAGGCCGAGGACGTCGCGGTAGAAGGCAACGGCCCGCTCGAAGTCCTCCGCCTCGACCACGAGACGGAGTTGGCGAACACGACCCTGGTGGTCTCGAGGTGGTGTCATGCCGCAACGGTAGCGAGCGTCCGGGCCCGGTCGACGGCGCCGCCACCCCGCCAGCCGGTGTCCGTCGGGACGGTCGCGGATGACCTCGACGCCGAGACCGTGGGGTCCGATCGCAGCGAGCTGTTCGGGGCCGAGCAGACCCGAGCGGCCGTACATGATCGGCTCCTCGTCCGGGTCGGTCCGGAGCAGGCGAGCGCCGAAGGCTCCTTCCCGGGCCACCAGACGGTCGCCGTTCGGCGGATCACCACGGCCTGGATCATGCAGATCCCCACCTGGCCGGCGAGCAGTGCGGGGAGGGCAGGGCGCCCGACTGCCACCGCTCCAAGGCCGGGACTCCGGAGATCCCGTCGTCGGATGGAGGACGGCGTCGGATCGAGACGGCGTGGGGTGTACGGCGTGGGGTGTACGGCGTGGGGTGTAAGGAATCGGGGGCCTCGTCCGTCAGCCCACATAGCCGACTCTCGAGGAGATCAACGACATGGACTGCACCTGCCCGACCCCCTGCGCCTGCGAGCCGACATCGACCGGTTGCTGCTGTGGTGACCGCTGCGCCTGCGGCCCGACGTGTGACTGCCAGGCCTCGTGCGGTTGCCCTGCGACGGCGTCGCCGTCGTAACCTGGACCCCATGGCTCGGTTGGCCGGCGAACAGCACCATCGGGACGTCGTGGCCGACGCGCTCCGGGAGCGGCGGTCGGACTTCGAGGCCTTCGTCCGTGCCCGCGCCCGGCCGGAGGATGCCGACGACATCGTGCAGCTGGCGGCCCTCCGGGCCGTCGAACGGGCCGACTCGCTCGACGATCCAGACCGGGTGGTCGCCTGGCTGTACCGCATCCATCGCAACCTGATCATCGACGTGTCCAGGAAGCGGGCGAGCGAGCGGAAGTACGTCGACGCCATGGCCGAGATCCCCGAGCAGCCCGAGCTGCCCGTGGCCGATCCCTGCGAGTGCAGCGTGAGCCAGGCGAGGCGGCTCCGCCCGGCCTATGCGTCGATCCTGTCGCTCGTCGACTCCGACGGGTTGCAACTGACCGAGGCGGCACGCCGGCTCGACGTGTCGGCCAACAACGCGGCGGTCCGGCTCCACCGGGCCCGTCGGGCGCTCAAGCAGGCGATGCTCGAGCACTGCGGCGTGACCGACGCCCGGGAGTGTGCCGCTTGTCGCTGTGTCGAGGATGCCTGCTGCGCTGCGTGACGCCAGGACGACCCGGCGCTCGGCGGGGAGACCTACCCGTCGTTGACGACGAGTGAGGCGATGTTGGCCGCCAGCCACGACGTGCCGGCCAGGAGCTGCAGCCAGTCGCCGGTCGAGCTGATGCCGTAGGCGAACACGCTCGAGATCCAACACACGCTGGCCACCGTCTGGCCGAGCCAGTCGAGGCGGAGCGCCGACGCCAGTCGGCTTCGTTCGGTTGATGGCCCGCTCTCGATGGACGTGCCCCCGGTCAACAGACGCACTCCTGGCCGCAGCAGCTCAGGTCGTCGAGGTACATGCCCCACGACCGGTACAACTCGAGCTCCTCGGCCGGCAGGTCGAGCGACGTGGCGATCGCCTTGGCGACGACGGCGAAGCGCTGCCGGTACTTGTAGATGAAGCAGAACGACTGGTTGCCGTGACGAACCGCCGGGCCACACAGGAACAGGCCCGGGGTCGTGGTCGACTCGTCGCTCTCGCTCAGCAGCGGGAAGCCGTCCTCCCGTCGTTCGAAGAGGTCGGCCACCATGGCGTGACTCCCGTCGAAGCCGCCGGCGAACAGCGGTGGGACGAGTGTCTCGAAACGCTCGCCGTCGACCGTCATCACCACATAGGCCGAGTCCTCCCGCTTCACGGCGGCGATGGCCGTGTTCGGGTGGAGCTCGACCCGATCGACGAATCGGGGGTCGCGCATGCGCTCGGCGGAGTAGGTGGAGAGGGCGACGCTCGGGTCGGAGGTCTGGCTCCGCCACGGGCAGCCCCGATCGAACAGCCGCACCCGCTTGCCCCGAGCGGCAAGGTGGAAGGCGGCGTCGATGCCGCTCTCGTAGCCACCGATCACGACGAGGTCATCGCCGTCGACGTCGTCGTACCGCTCGACCGTTGCCGTGTGCCGGCAGTGCTCGGCCCCGGGCATGCCGTTCAGCCTCGGGTACTGGAACTCGCCGGCCGCCCAGATCACGTGCCGGGTCCGCACGTGGCCTTCGGCGACGCGGACGCGGAACCCCTCCTCAGCAGGGGTGACGCCGAGCACGTCGGTGTTGCCGTTGATCGGCAGCTCGAAGAACCGGGCCAGCCGCTCCAGGTACGACGCGTACTCGCGGCCGGTCGGGTGCTCGACGCCGAGGGTGGCGGCGGGCGAGGTACCGATGGCGACCGAGTTCAGGTCGAGCATGCCGATCGAGTTCGTCGGGAACGATGGGGTGATGAAGCGCGTCTCCTCGGGCCAGGCGGTGAACGACGCCCCGACGGTGCGACGATCCAGCAGGACCAGGTCCTCGATGCCGGCGTGTCTGAGCGTCACGGCGACGCCGACGCCTGCGGCGCCAGCGCCGACGATCACGACGTCGTGCAGCGGGGTCGTTCCTGCGGTGGCGGGCATGCGATCTCCTGGGTTCGGTTGGCCGTGGTCGGCTACTCCCCAGACTAGCGAAACCGAGAATGACTCTGAATACCGATCGGCGAACGGCACCGCCGGGCGGTGGCGCCGTCTTGGTGTTGCCGTCGCGTCGCCGTGGCCTTGCCGTGCGGCGCCGTGGCGCTGCTGCCGCGCTGCGGGGCCGGTGCGGGGGCCGAACCGGGGCCGAGGGGGGCTGACGGCATCGAGCGAGACGCTGCCCGTGCGGTACGATCCAGCTCGTGACCCACGACGACATTGTTGGCCTCTTCGACACCTGGAACGAGGCGCTCCTCACCGGTGATCCTGACCAGGTGACGGCGCTCTACGCAGCCGACGCCGTCCTGCTGCCGACCGTCTCCAACCAGGTTCGCCACGATCACGCAGAGATACGCGACTACTTCGTCGGCTTCCTGGCCAAGAAGCCCGCCGGTGTGATCGACGAGGCCAATACCCGCTCGCTGACCGACGACCTCGCCAGCAATGCGGGCGTCTACACCTTCAGCTTCGGCGACGGCAGCCAGACGACCGCTCGCTTCAGCTACCTGTACCGCAACGGCGGCGACGGCTGGAAGATCATCGAGCATCACAGCTCGGCGATGCCAGAGGGGTAGGGACGAGACGATCAGGTGACGACCGCAGGGACCCCGTGATCGACGACTTCGATCAGACGGTTGATCGCACCGGCACCAACGCCGTTGCCGCCGACGGTTTCCGGGAGTACCTCTTCGACGATCCGGGGCTCGTTCTTCCCTGCAGAGACGCCGATGCCATCGCCATGTGGGTCGCCGACATGGCCTTCGCCGTCGCCCCCGTCGTGCAGGAGGCGATGCACCACCGCCTCCGCCATCCG
>JBCCVL010000288.1:0-4547 GCA_039195375.1 Actinomycetota bacterium | reverse complement strand
GGATGGGACGAGTTCGCCGAGATCATCGGCTGGATCGGGTTGGCCGCAGCGGTGACGGCCACGGTGGTCTACACCGGCGGGGCGTCGGCACCGCTCTGGATCAAGGCCGGGCTGGTCGGCCTGGCTGCAGTGGAAGCCGTGGCCTGGCACCAGGCCGATGAGGACTGGGCGGCGGCGCTCGCCGCCATCGGCGGGGTGGCCGACCTGACTGCGGCCGCCCGGCTCGCCCGCCGGCTGATCGACGACGGCGCAACCCCGGCCGAGGCCCTCACCGCCCTCCGCAACGCCGGGTTCGAGGTCGACGCCAACGTCTTCATCAGCCGCGAGCCGATCGAAGGTTCGGTCGCCAATGCGAACTTCGCCCAGAACAACGTGGTGCGGGGTGGCAAGAGGTTCTCGGAGGACGGCACGAGGATCTTCACGGGCTTGGCCGGCTACCCGATCAACACGGTCGATGACCTCGTCGCCGCTCTTCGGGCCGGCCACGTCGACCCGGCGGACATCGTCGTCGACTACGTCGTGCTCGACGGACACTCGCTCATCCTCAACACCCGGACCAGCACGGCACTGCACTGGGCCGGTGTCCCCCAGAGCGAGTGGATGGGCCGAAATCGAACCGGGATCGTGGCCTTCGTCGACACGAGGACGGGCGATGAGGTCCTCTACGATGATCTCGCTCGAGGCCAGTTGAAACGGAACGGGCTGCCGGCCGAGGGGTCACCGACGTTGGGAGTTGATGGTGCGTGAACCCACCATGATCTGCGATCTGTTCGAGTGGTTGCCGCCGTGGGGCGAGTTCGAGCTCCGCCCGGCGTGGTCGGGCCACGATTTCGTGGTCAACGTCGACTACGAGACCGGCACCGCCGCCGAACCGGGCGACGAGATCCTCACCAAGGTCGTCACCTTCGACTTCGCCGTCGCCACCATCACCGGGCTGTGGCCCGATCTCCGCAGCCTTCCGCCCGACACCTTCGGCGGCGCTGCGATCGACCGCGGCCAGATCTACGACCTCGGATCGACGGCGCTCCTCGACGAGATCCGTCGTCGGTTTCGTGACGCTGCGCCGCCGCAGCTCCTCACCGAGGACTACCCCGACTTCTCCCACTACTACGTGCACTTCGAAGACATGAAGAAGACCTTCCAGGCCGTGGCCGGGGGCGTGGCGGTCAGCGACGGGGCCCCGCCGGAGGCGACATGAGCGACCTGGTGGCCGCCAGCACGTTCCTGAGCTACGTGCTGCGGCACGCACCGGAGGCGCACGACCTCGACATGGACCCGCATGGCTGGGTCGAGGTCGACCAGCTGCTGGCGAACGCACCGGCGCACCTCGGGCTCGACCGGCCACGGCTCGACGAGGTCGTCGCCGACAATGACAAGCGGCGCTTCGCCCTCTCGGCGGATGGGAGGCACATCCGGGCCAGCCAGGGTCACTCCGTCGACGTCGACCTGGAGCTCGAACCGATCACCCCACCCGACGTCCTCTACCACGGGACCGCCTCACGGTTCCTCGATGCGATCCGCAGCGAGGGGCTCCGCCCGGGGAGCCGTCGACACGTGCACCTGAGCCCGGATCCGGTGACGGCACGGGCCGTCGGATCCCGGCATGGGAAGCCGGTCATCCTCACCGTCGACGCCGCCACGTCACACGCCGCAGGCCATCCCTTCTACCGGTCGGCCAACGGCGTGTGGCTCACCGACCACGTCGCCCCGGCGCATCTCGCGGCGATTGACGTCGAGTGACGAGGCCCCGTCGGCGGATCGGTTCCTGGTGGCGTGGAACGCAGGTTCCACGTCTCCCGGAACGCAACACCCGATGAGACCTACTCGGCCAGGAAGCGCTGCAGGTTGGCGGCGGCCCGCACCACCGCCGTCGGATCGGCGGCGGGCCCGTCCGGGCTGAGTCGGGTCTCCACCAGCCAGCTCAGGAGCCCGTCGTGGCCGAGCCATTGCTGGCCATTGGCGATGTGGGCCAACGCACCGGACAGGAAGTCACGGGGCACGTCCGGGTGGGGGATGACGCCGGTCAACGCGTTGGCGGCATCGAGGTCGAGCGATCGGTCGGCCTCGACCCGGGCGATCAGCGCAGCGCTGAACACCTGCTGGCAGGCCCGCACCGTCTGCAGCGTCAGCCGGTCATCGGCGAACACCGGCACCGCCGGCCGGCGCGCCAACCCGTCGGCCGAGCAGTCGACGTAGAGCGTCCCGGGTGGCCGACTCAGCGTGCCACTTTCGAGGACCAGCGCCTCCGGCTCGACCCGTTCCACCCGTCCCTGGCGAACGATCCCGTCGCTCACCCGCCTCAACTGGGTCAGCTCGGCCTCGGTCACGGTGGCGCAGCGGTACATCGTCGGCTCGACCGAGGGGTCGATCCGGAGGAAGTGGCCGGCCTCCTCCATGCCGAGGTACACCGCCTCGGCTGAGTCGGCGGCCGCCAACACCTCGAACTGCTCGTTGAACCGGAAGCCGTCGCCCGGCTGGATCACGGCCCGGTTCAACAACCACGAGTCCCGTGGGGTGATCCAGGTGATGTCGGCGGGGTCGACACCCCGGTCGAGCAACCAGAGCACGGCGTCGATCGCCGTCTTCCCGGCGCCGACGATCACGTAGCCACCGTCGGGGTGATCGGCCGACGGCAGCCCGTTCGGCGGGATGACCCGCACCCCGTCGGCAACGGCATAAGACGGCGGCCGCATGGACGGCACCGTGACGTTCATGTAGGTGGCGTCGACCAGCCGGCGACCGACCCGGACCGACGTGGAGCGGCCGGTCGGCATGCTGGTCACCACGCCGTCGGCGTACACCGAGCGGGGATGGTGGACCACCCGACCGGACGGCAGGAACCGCCGCTGCATGACCTGGTCGAAGTAGGCGCAGACCTCGGCCCCGGACGCCAGCTCCGACAGTCCGGCGTTCCCCCCGATCTCGTCGATCCGGTTGGAGCCGAGCTCAGCCGAATCGACCCCGTAGAACGCCGACGGCTGATGCAATCGCACGAACGGGTAGGCGTCGTTCCAGTGGCCGCCGGGCTTGTCGTGACGGTCGACGATGGCGACGGTGGCGTCGGTATGGGTCAGGATGACGTCGGTGAACGCCATACCCATCGCCCCGGCACCGATCACCACGTAGTCGGCCTCGATCGGGTCGGCTTCGATCGTTGCTCCAGTTCCCGGCATGGCTCTGACGCTAGCCCCGGTCACCGCCGACCAGCGCACGGCCGATCGCCCGGACCCGACGCTCGGCCGCCCCGCGGAGGCAGGTCAGGGCGTCGATCGCAACCCGATCGCCGGCCAGAGCCAGGAATTTGGCGTCGACCTCTCGCCCAGACAGCGGGTCGTGCATCGAACCCCGCTGCCCGTGGACCGTGCGCTCCAGCACCGACCCGTCGTCCAGCTCGACCCGGAGTGCACCACCCATCCGCCAGGCGTAGGTGGCGTCGAAGGCGGCGTCGGTCTCGACGGAGACCACCACGTCCTGGAGCGCAGCGATCGCCGGATCGGCGATCCGGTCGGCGTGGTAGGTGGCCGGATCGGTCGGGTCGGCCACCAGCGCCGCGGCCACGTTCCACTGCGCCGAGTACTGGGCGGCCATCACCGACATCGTGCCGTCGAGTGAGTTCTGCCTCGCCGCCTTGGTCGGTGCCCTGGCCTCGATCCTGGCGATACGGCGGACGTCGAGCCCATCGGCCCGGAGCTCGGCGGCGGCCTGGATCAGCGGGTGGATGTCGCTGCACGCCGCCCAGGGCTTCACGGTGATCTCGTCGATCATCCACCGCTCCCCGAGCTCACCGGTCAGGCGCTCGGGCCGGGGCTCGGGCCCGAAGACGCGACAGAACCCGTAGCGTCCGGCGAGGCCGTCGGTCGCCCCCTCGAACCCGCGGGCCGCCAGCAGGGCTGCCGTCACCCCACCCTCGGCCGCCCGCCCGGCGTGCAACCGCTTGGCCATCCCACCCGACGCCGCGAATTCCATCGTGCCGGACGCCAACGACACGGCGATCCCGAAGGCGTTGTTGAGGGTGGCGGCGTCGAAGTCGAGCAGCCGACCGGCGGCGGCCGCTGCGCCGAACACCCCCGACATCGACGTCGGATGGAACCCGGCCAGCATGTGGGCCGCTGGGCCGACGGCGATCCCCGCCCGTCCCATCGCCTCGTAGCCGACGACGATGGCCTCCAGCAGCGCAGGACCGGAGACGTCGAGCTGCTCCCCGACGGCGATGGCCGCCGGCACGACGACGGCGCCGGGGTGGCTGATCGCCTCCTCGTGCACGTCGTCGAGCTCGAAGGCATGGGCGGACGAGCCGTTGGCCAGCGCCGCCAGCGCCGGCGCCGTCGACCGGCCACCAACCACCGTGCACGGGCCGTCGGCTCCGGTTGCGTCGACGTGGGCGATCACGGCCTCCGACCACGGCTGGGTCGAGCCGTGCACGATCGCCCCGGCCGTGTCGACGAGACAGTCGACGGCTCGGGCCCGGAGTCGGTCGTCGACCTCGGCCTCGACCAGGAACGCAGCCAGCTCGGCCGTCACCGGCGGCTCGGCGTCCGGGTCCGGGT
>JBCCVL010000287.1:0-4596 GCA_039195375.1 Actinomycetota bacterium | reverse complement strand
GACGGCTTCTCGGTCTGGCGCGGCGACGCCGAGTTCACCAACGGCCACACCCTCGACCACGACGGCCGGATCGTGTCGTGCAGCCACGGTCGCCGCCGCATCGAGCGGACCGAGCCGGACGGCTCGGTGACCGAGCTGGTCGCCTACTACCAGGGCCGCCGGTTCAACTCACCAAACGATCTCGTCGTCGCCGGCGACGGTGCGATCTGGTTCACCGACCCGCCCTACGGGATCATCAGCGACCGCGAGGGCCACGCCGCCGAGAGCGAGATCGGCGTGCACTACGTCTTCCGGTTCGAGCCGGACACCGGCGCCCTCACGGCGGTCACCGACGTGCTGATCGACCCGAACGGCCTGGCCTTCTCGCCCGACGAGTCGATCCTCTACGTGGCCGACACCTCCGCCGCCCGCATCGGGGCGGACGACGGGGAGCACCACATCCTCGCCTTCGACGTTGTCGGCGGCACCGCCATCGACCACCCCCGGCTGTTCGCCACCATCGACCCCGGTGTACCGGACGGCTTCCGCATCACCTCACAGGGTTGGGTCGTGACCAGCGCCGGTGACGGCATCCACGTCTACGACCCCGACGGCGTGCGGCTCGGCAAGATCCGGATCCCCGAGGTCGTGTCGAACTGCTGCTTCGGCGGGCCGGACGGGCTCACGCTGTTCGTCACCGCCAGCAGCTCGCTGTACCGGATCCCGCTCCGGTCGAACTGATCGCGGCGGGCGGCAGGCATGGCTGAAGACCGACACTACGACGTCGTCATCGTCGGCGGTGGCTCCGCCGGGTGTGTGCTGGCCAACCGGCTCAGCGCCGAGCCGGACACCCGGGTCCTGCTGCTCGAGGCCGGACGGCCCGACCGCCGCTGGGACGTGCTGATCCACATGCCTGGCGCCCTGGCCTTCCCGAACGGCAGCCGGTTCTACGACTGGCGCTACGCCTCCGAGCCCGAACCCCACCTCGGCGGCCGGCGGGTGGCCCACGCCCGTGGCAAGGTGCTCGGCGGATCGAGCTCGATCAACGGCATGATCTTCCAGCGGGGCAACCCGCTCGACTACGAGCACTGGTCCGAACTGCCGGGGCTGGAGCGGTGGGGCCACGCCGACTGCCTGCCGTACTTCAAACGGATGGAGGAGTGCCTGGCTGGCGGCGACGAGTACCGGGGGGACGACGGACCTCTGGTCATGGAGCGCGGTCCGGCTGCGTCGCCGCTGTTCACCGCGTTCTTCGAGGCGGTCCAGCAGGCCGGCCAGCAGTTGACCGACGACGTCAACGGCTATCGCCAGGAGGGGTTCGCCCCGTTCGACGGGAACCGTCATCGGGGTCGGCGGATGAGCGCCTCCCGCACCTACCTGTGGCCGGTGCGGCGGCGTCCCAACCTCGACGTCGTGACCCGGGCCCTCGTCACCGGGCTGACGTTCGACGGCAGACGGCGTCGTGGTGGAGGCGGCGGTGGTCGACCGACGGTCACCGGGGTGACCTACCGGCGCCCCGGTCGGCGCCACGTCGAGGTCACCGCCAGCGAGGTCGTGCTGTGCGGCGGGGCGATCAACACCCCGCAGTTGTTGCAGCTGTCCGGCATCGGTGACGGCGACCACCTGCGGTCGGTCGGCGTCGACGTCGTCCACCACCTCCCCGGAGTCGGGGAGAACCTGCAGGACCATCTCGAGGTCTACGTGCAGCAGGCCTGCACGCAGCCGGTGTCGATGGCCCCCTACACCGCGACGTGGCGCATGCCGTTCATCGGCCTCCAGTGGCTGGCCCGGCGGGGACCGGCGGCCACCAGCCACTTCGAAGCCGGCGGCTTCGCTCGCAGCAACGACACCGTCGACCGGCCGAACCTCATGTTCCACTTCCTGCCGATCGCCATCCGCTACGACGGCAGCAAGCCCGCCGGCGGCCACGGCTACCAGCTGCATGTCGGACCGATGTTCTCCCAGTCCCGCGGCTCGGTGAAGATCCGATCGACCGACCCGACCGAGCACCCGGCCCTGCGGTTCAACTACCTCGACAACGAGACCGATCGCCGCGAGTGGGTCGAGGCGATCCGCCTGGCCCGCCACCTGCTGGCCCAACCGGCGTTCGCCCCCTTCGACGGGGGCGAGCTGTCACCGGGGCCCGAGGTGCAGACCGACGAGGAGATCCTCCGCTGGGTGGCGGCCGACGCCGAGACGGCCCTGCACCCGTCGTGCACGGCCCGCATGGGCACCGGCGACGGCTCGGTGGTCGACCCGACCTCGTTCCGGGTCCACGGCGTCGACGGGCTGCGGGTGGTCGACGCCTCGGTGATGCCGGCGATCACCAACGGCAACATCTATGCCCCGGTGATGATGATCGCCGAGCGGGCGGCCGATGCGATCCTCGGTCGGACCCCGCTCGACCCGATCGAGGTCCCGATCCACCGTCACCAACCCGGCTGAGGTCAGCCGCCGCCGGGCCGCAGCATCGCCCGGATCAGCCCGTCTGAGTGGGTCACGCGCTCGGCCAGCATCCGACCGAGCAGGCGGTGGAGCGACAGCGCCAGCTCCGGGTCGTCGTGCTCGAGCCTGGTCACCGCATCGACGGTGAGCCGGTGGAACACCACGTCGGTGTCGGCCACCGCGGTCGCCGTCGCCGCCCCACCCCGGTAGTAGCTGATCTCCCCGAGCAGGGCACCGGGCCGGAGCGTGCGTCGGCGGAACCCGTGCCGCCCGCCGGTGTCGCCGGCGTGGCCGGCGACGCGATCGGGGGACGGTTCCCGGTCGTCGAGGTAGATCGAGACGACGCCAGACGTCACGGCGATCAGCCCGGGGCTCGACTCGCCCTGGCGGACCAGCACCGACCCGGCCGTTGCGGTGTCCCGTGACCAGAGGGCCAGCAGCCGTTCCGCTCGGTGACGATCGCCGAGCTCACCGGCCATCCAGGCCCCGAGGTCGACCGCAGGCAGGTCGGCGTCATCGCCGAGCAGCCGGGTCTCACACCACTCGAGGGCTCGGTCGAGGTCGGGCTCGAACTGGACCTGGTCACCCCAGTCCCGACCCCGGGTTGCCCGCAGCCGCTCCCGGTCACCGGGAGCCAGCGCGCTGAACACCACCACGAACTCCTGCTCCTCGGCCAGCCCGAGGAGCGTGTCGAAGGCGGTGACGGCGTCCGAGTCGATGCCGACGACCCGGTGGAAGTCGACCACGACGACCTCGAGCGGCGGATCGGCGGCCAGCCGCTCAACCACCGGTTCGACCAGCCGATCGGCCGAGCCGAAGAACAGGAAGCCGTCGAGTTCGAGGATCATCGACCGGTCACCCCGCTGCTCGAGCAGCGCGGCGGTCTGCTCGCCCCACTGGACGTTGCTGCGTCGCTCCCGGCTCGTCAGCTGGTGGCGGATCGACCGGGTGCGGCTGTAGCGGACCACGAACAGGAGGACGGCGACGAGGATCCCGAAGGCGACGCCGATGAAGAAGTCGAACACGACGGTGATGACGGCCATCGCCAGCACGAGGAGGTACTCGCCTTCCGGCAACCGGGCCCTGGCGTCCCACAGCCACTCGACCACCAGCACCAGGCCGAGGAACAGGGTCACGCCGTGGACCAGAACGGTCGGGATCGACGACAGGCTGGCGGCGCCGACGAACAGCACCGCACCGTTGAGCACAGCGGCCACGATGGGCACACCCCGGTTGGCCCCGGCGAGCCGGTCGGCCAGGATCGAGGCGCTCATCTGGGTGCCGACGGCCGAGGCGCCGGTCGGGGCGACGAGCAGGTTGGCCAGGCCGTTGAGCCGGAGCGATCGGTTGGTGTCGGCGCTTCCTCCTCGTCCCGCCCCGCCGCCGGTCTGCTGATCGAGGGCGCCGAGGTAGAGCAGCAGCGCGACCGGGTAGAGCACGAGGACGGGGACGACGGTGGTCAGCTCGCCGGCCAGGGCACCCCAATCGATGTCGCCGAGTCGCCAGACGTCACCCGGACGCCACAGCGGACCGGCGTCGAACGGCCCCAGCAGTAGACCCCGGTCCTGGGCGTCGGCCACGTCGATCCCGGCGACCAGCCGGGCGGCGTGGACGGCAGCGATGGTGGCGACGAGCAACGCCGGCGTGAGCAGGGTCCGGTCGGGCCAGCGACGTCCGATCACAAGCAGGGCCAGACCGAAGGCGATGGCGCCGGCCCATCGGAGCACGGCGGATGCATCCAGTGCATCGTCGGCGCCGACGGCGAGGTCGAAGGCGCTCACGATCAGCACCAGGCCGATGCCGGCGAGGAAGCCGGCGACCACCGGATAGGGCAGGTAGCGCAGCAGGCCGCCGAGGCCGAGGGCGCCCATGGCCCAGAGGGTGACACCGACGGCGATCGTGGTGACGACGACCAGCGCCACCACCGTCGGGGCCGACGCGCCGGAGGCGCTGGCGATCGTACCGGCGGCCGGAGCCAGCACGAGCGCCGGGGTGTCCTGGGGGCCGGCCAGCGCGCTCCGGTGGGGCGAGACGACGGCGATCAGGACACCGGCGACGGCCGTGGCCAGCAGGTTGGCGCCGAGGCCGGTCGGGAAGGCGTCGGCCAGGTCACCCCGGTAGATCAGCGAGGCGTAGACGATGTTGTAGGACAGGGCGATGAGGGCCATCACG
>JBCCVL010000286.1:0-4654 GCA_039195375.1 Actinomycetota bacterium | reverse complement strand
AGGGTGGCCAGGGCCTCGCCCTCGATGTCCTCGGCGATGATGACCAGCTGCTTGCCGGACTGCATCACCTTCTCGAGCACCGGGAGGAGCTCCTGGACCGAGGAGATCTTGCCCTGGTTCAGGAGGATGTAGGGATCCTCCAGGACGGCCTCCTGGCGGTCGGCGTCGGTCACGAAGTAGGGCGAGATGTAGCCCTTGTCGAACTGCATGCCCTCGGTGAACTCGAGCTCGAGCCCGAAGAGGTTCGACTCCTCGACGGTGACCACACCGTCCTTGCCGACCTTGTCGATGGCGTCGGCCAGCACCTCGCCGACGCTGGGGTCGGCAGCGGAGATGGCCGCGACCTGGGCGATCTCCTCTTTGGTGTCGATCTCCTTGGACTGCTTGGCGATCTCGGCGACGGCCACCTCGACCGCAGCCTCGATGCCCCGCTTGAGACCCATCGGGTTGGCCCCGGCGGCCACGTTGCGCAGACCCTCGCGGATCAGCGCCTGGGCCAGCACGGTTGCGGTGGTGGTGCCGTCACCGGCGATGTCGTTGGTCTTGGTCGCCACTTCCTTGACGAGCTGGGCCCCCATGTTCTCGAAGGGGTCCTCCAGCTCGATCTCACGGGCGATCGAGACGCCATCGTTGGTGATGGTCGGGGCGCCGAACTTCTTGTCCAGCACCACGTTGCGGCCCTTGGGACCAATGGTCACCTTGACCGCATCGGCCAGCTTGTTCACGCCGGCCTCGAGGGCCCGTCGGGCGTCCTCGTCGAACTTGATGATCTTCGACATGTGTTTCTCCTGGGGTCGACGTCTACTTGACGACGGCCAGCACGTCGCGGGCCGAGAGGATCAGCAGGTCGTCACCCTCGATGGTGATCTCGGTGCCGCCGTACTTGGAGTACACGACGGTGTCGCCCTCGGCGACATCCATGGGGATCAGGTCACCCGAGTCCGAGCGCCGGCCGGCGCCGACGGCGAGGACGGAGCCCTGCTGGGGCTTCTCCTTGGCCGTGTCGGGAATGACGAGGCCGCTGGCCGTGGTGGCCTCGGCATCCTGGGGCTTGACGACGATACGGTCCTCAAGGGGTTGCAGTTTCATGCGCGCAGCTCCATGTTGGGCGTTAGCACTCTCAGTGGACGAGTGCTAAGCGTAGGACCCCCGCGAAGACCCGCCAACCTCTCCCCGACGGTTTCTGTGGCCGGCGGCACGGCCCCGATCGACGTCCCGGGCGCGGGCCGGACCGGGGTCCGGGTCACATCCAGGGTCGGTGATCGCTCTCCACCCGAAACAGGGCAAGATCGCGGGCCGCCTCGGCTTCGGCGAGTGGGATCAGCGGAACGGCGAGGTGGCCTTCGGCGGTGTCGAACCGCACCGTGGCCAGGCCACGGCGACGCTCGAAGAAGCTCTGACGGACCTGCACGGTCTGGGCCTTGAGCAACGGCACCTCCCCGGTCATGCGGTTGACCAGCTCGAGCCGTTCGGAGGCCAGGTCCCTCGTCAGGCCCCATCGTCGCAGCCGCCACTGACGCCTCGCCGTGAGCAACCGGAGGGGAACGGCGAGGAGCACCAGGAGCCCCCACCAGCCGAGGGTGGTAACGACGACTGCGGTCACCGGGATCAGGAACAGGGCCTGGTTGCGCACGGCCAGGAAGACGTAGGCCGGCGAGATCCGGCGGTCGAGCACGATGTCCGGGACGGGATCGGCGGCGGGGTCGGGGAGGTGATCGGGGACGTCGACCCGGTCGACCCCCGGTTCCCCGTCGACGTCATCGTCGAACCCATCGTCGACGCCACCGGGCGGCCCCGGTTCCCCAGCGGGCTCGAGCGAACCGGCGAGTACGAGCTGGCGGATGTCGGACCACTCGGACGGCGTTGTACCCGGGACCACGAGATCGCCCTGGCCGATCGTCGGCAGGGACAACTTGCCGAAACCGAGCGCCCGCTGCATGGGCGTCTCCTCGATGCGGACCGCCTGGACGCGGCTGATCGTCGAGGCCCGGCTCGTGCGGCTGAACAACCCGGCGGTGCGACGGAGCCCGGTCGACGTCCGCAGGAGGCGCAGGTCCCAGTCGGTCACGAGCTGGCGGAGCACCTGCAGGGCGATGCCGAGCAGCGCGCCGAGCACCAGCCCGGCGACGACGAAGCCGACGATGGCAACGGCCTGCTCGCGGCCGACGTCGTCTGGGACGTTGTCCTCGATGAGCGACTCGCCGTCGATGTCGATGGGGAGGAGCTCGCCGATCTCGCCGGCGAACGCGATCAGTGGGGCGAGGGCGGCGAGGCCGGCCCACGGCCAGCGGGCGACGCCGATGCGGACGAGCTCGATCGGGCTCCTGGCGACGAGGGTCTCCTCGGGCTCGTCCGCCGCTGCGGTGATGCCGGTACCGAACGTCGACGTGCCCTCGGCGGTGCGGGCCGCATCGCCCGCCGTCGCCCCGGCCGCCAGCCGCTGCAGGGCCTCGGCCCGCCGACGATCGACGGCGTCGATCTCGAGCTCGGCCTCGGAGCTGCCGGCGGTGTCGACCGAGACCGACACCAACCCGATGACCCGGTGCAGGAGCCGTTGGTCGATCGACACGCTCTGCACCCGGTCGAGGGGGATCGTGAGCCGCTCCTGGGCGACGACGCCCTTGGACACGAGCAGCTCGTCACCCTCGACGGTGAAGACGAAACGCCACCAGGCGAGGGTGGTGAACACGAGCCCGGCGACGGCGGCCAGGACCCCGAAACCGAGGAGCCCGACGGGCAGTCGACCGCTGCCGATGACCACGGCGGCGACGACGAGGTTGACGGCACCGAGGTTCCGGAGGAACCGCAAGGCGATGAAGATCACCGCAACCGGCGACTGGCGGGTCGGGGTGGCGAGGAGCTGCCGGTCGTCGGTCGGGACGACGTTCACGGGGTCCGGTCGGCCGGGTCGGGTGGGTCGGCAGGCCGCTCGACCGACGGGCGGACGGCCGGCGGGGGCGTGCCGGCCGGGGGCGGGACCTCGGCCGCCGGTGATGGAGCAGGCGGTGGCGGCACGTCGGCCGCCGGTGATGGAGCAGGCGGTGAGGCGCCGGGAGCAGGCGGTGGAGCGCCGGGAGCGGGCGGCGAGGCGCCGGCCGGGGGCGGTGGCGGCGCAACGACCGGTTGGCCGACCGGGGGCGGTGCGGTGACGACCGGTTGGCCGGCCGGCGGCGGTGCGGGTTGCGGCGCCGTGCCGATGTCGGGCCCGGGCGACGGACCGTCGGGCGTCGCCCCGATCGGGGCCTGCTCGCCCAACTCGTCGTCGGCCACCGCGGCGGCCCGATCGGCCACGAGGGCCTTGAGCCGCTGGGCCGTCTCGTGGCTCATGCCCGGCACGGTGAGCCCGCCGCTTCCGGCGGTCCGCATCTGGAGGGTGGCCAGGCCGTAGGCCCTGGCCAGCGGGCCTCGGTCGATGCTGACGTGTTGGATGCGGGCGAACGGGACGGTCACGACCGACCGGCTGATCACCCCGGAGCGGAACGAGAAGTCCTGGTCCCGGACCAGATAGCCCAGCCGCCTGACCTCGAGCGTCTGCAACCAGGCGATCAGCCCGATCAGGACCAGCAGCCCGGCGCCGGCGAGCAGCGGGACCCAACGGGGCATGCCGGACGAGTCGGGCACCGTCAGTGCGAGCACACCGGCAACGGCGATCACGATGGCGGCGGCAACGGCGTTGCCGGTCAGGCGGATCCGCAGGAACCGGGGGTCGAGTGGTTCGAACCGGTCCTCGGGCAGCCGAGGGAGCCCGGCGACGTCGATCGGTTCGTTGACGAAGGGCTCGTCGGTTGCGACCGGCTGCATGGTGGTACCTCCTCGCCCCAGTCTGCCCACGTCGGACGGCGGTTGCCCCAACCAGCCGGTGTTCGACCCCGTCGGGTCGTCGTCGAGGCGGGCGGGCCCCAGACTGTTGCATGGACGTTCCCCCTGCGGATGTGACGACGAGGTTCGATCCGGCCAGCGTGGCCGCCGTGGTGTTCGACATCGGCGGCGTGTTCACCTACCCCGACTACGTGCCGGTCGAGCGCCGCCTCGGCGACCTCGGCGTGCCCGCCCCCGACGACGTCAGCGCCTACCGGCGGGCCCACCATGCCGGGGTGTTCGCCCTCACCGCAGCCGACCGGCCGACCCGGGAGCATCAACCCGACTTCTGGGAGCTGTACGACGCGGCCTACGCAGCCACGCTCGGCGTGGCCGATGCCGACGTCGACGACTTCCGGATCGCGGTCCGCAACACCTGGAGCTGGGTCCACGACGACAACGTCGCCTCGTTCCACCGGCTGGCCGCCACCGGCCTGCCCCTGGCCATCGTCTCCAACAACGACGGCACGGCGCCTCAGCAGATGCGGGACTTCGGCGTCTGCCAGGTCGGGGATGGCCCACTGCCGTCGGTTGCGGCCATCGTCGACTCGACCCTGGAGGGGGTGGCCAAGCCGGACCCGGCGATCTTCCGCCCGGCCATCGACGCGCTGGCGATCGAGCCGGAACGGGTGTTGTACGTCGGCGACACGGTCCATGCCGACGTGCGAGGGGCGACGGCGGCCGGCATGCAGGTCATCCAGCTCGACCCGTTCGACCATCACCACCGGTTCGAGCACGCCCGCTGCATCGACCTGGCGGGGCTGCGGACCCTGCTCGGCCGCTGATCGCTCGGGGT
>JBCCVL010000285.1:0-4697 GCA_039195375.1 Actinomycetota bacterium | reverse complement strand
GAGGTCGTGTCGCTCGACCTCGACGACTCCCAGGCCTTGCAGTACCTCAACCGACTGTCTGACCTGGTGTGGACGTTGGCCCGGTGGAGGGAGCCGGAGGCGCTGGCCAGCCGAGACGCCGACGGCGGCTGACCACACCGAGCGGAACGACGAGCGGCCACGCTCAGGACGCCGAGCCGGTGATGCGTGCCGCCTCCGCCGTGGCGTGCCGGTTGAGCTCGAGCCCCCGGGAGCCACGGAGCTTCTGCACCAGGTGCTCGGCGACGGTGACGTCCTCGTAGGCGGTCCGCCCGGCGGCGTCGCGACACGACTCGATGGTCGAGATCACCGCATCGGCGTTGCCGTCGTGGAAGAAGGCGGCCGAGCGGCGGCGCAGCGACCGGCCGTCGGTGTCAACCGGCGGCACGACGCGATGCATCGTCGAGACGTAGCGATCGTTGGTCCACCGGGCGAGGAGGTCGCCGAGGTTGATCAGCAGGGCTCCAGGCGCCGGGGTCACGTCGTGCCAGCCGCCGCCGTGGTCGAGGACCTGGAGACCGGGCACCGGGTCGGCCCACAGCACCGTGACGATGCCGTAGTCGGTGTGGGCCCCCATGCCGAGCTGGCCGGGCTCGATCTCCGTTCCCGGCTCGAGCCCATAGTTGACCATCCGCAGGACGTCGATCGAGTGGTCGGTCGACCGCTCGAAGAAGTCGCCGTCGACGCCGAGCGCCCGGGCGAAGATCGACGTCATCCGGTGGGCGAACGCCTGCGCCTCGGCGAACCAGGCCTCGACCCCCAGCCGGAACGACGGCACCGCCTCGGCGCTCGGCCACAGGTTCCGTGCGTAGTCGTCACCCTCCAGGTCGAGCTCGGGGAAGTCGTCGCGGGAGGCGCCGACGTTGAACGCCTCGAAGAGGTCGGCCGGCGAATCGACGCCGAGGCTGTAGCTCAGTCGCTCGGACCTCGTGCCGGTGTACCCCCGGTTGATCGACGACCGCGATGGCACCAGCGCCAGCTTGTCGTCGAGGGGTTGGGCGAAGAACTCGTCCATCGCCCCGGTGACGCCGTCGAGGACCGATGCGGGGATGCCGTGGCCGACGATCTGCATGAACCCGACGGTCCTGGCCGCATCGTCGACGGCGCCGGCGATGGCATCTCGGGCCACGCCGTCGCCGCCGGTCCACGCCGACACGTCGATCGTCGGCACCGCGAACTCGGCGCTCACGGCATGTCCATGTCGATCGCCGCCAGCTTGTCGATCAGGAACCCGGTGGCGTCCATCGGTTCGCGCTCGGGGTGGCCGACCGGTTGCAGCATGGCGTCGACGTCGGTCTCCAGGAACAACACGAGCGACAGGCTGCCCCTCGTCGCCGCCTCGCCGACCGGCGCCGGGATGCGGTGGGGGTTGGAGCGCCACCGGTCGCCGGACCAGTAGGCCAGCTGATCGCCGGTATTGACCACGATGGCGCCGGGCACGTGGGGGAGATCGATCCACGAGCCGTCGACGAGCTGGATCTGCAGCGGCGGATCGGACTCCTCCCGCTGGAGGAGGGTGATGGTCCCGAAGTCGCTGTGGGGGCCGATCCGGAACTGGCCCGGTGCCGGTTCCGAGATCCCGGCGACCTGGTCGATCGGCGGGTACCAGGTCAGGTTGAGGTTGTGGAGCGGCGTCCGGCAGCGAGCCAGGAACGTGTCGGTCGGCAGCTCCGCCGCGTGGGCCAGCAACTCGAACACGTCGGTCGACAGGGCGACGCCGGCCCGGACGTACTCGGTGACCACGGACTCGAAGTCGGGCACCTCGGCCGGGAACCGATTCTCGACCGGGATCACGCCGAGCGAGGTGGCGACGACGTCGCCCGGCTCCACCGGCCCGACGGTCCATGCCTCCTTCAGGTCGGGCGGGCTCGCCTCGCCGCTTGCGTAGGCGTTGGCCTCCGACCCGATCGGGGTCCAGCCGGGGCTGCCGATGCCCTGGCGCTGGCGGTAACGACCCTTGACCTCGGGCGACAGGGCGAAGGCCTCCCGGCTGAGCCGCCTCACCTCGCCGATCAGCTCGTCCGAAATCCCGTGCTCGACGATGATCAGGAAGCCGGTCTCGCGCAGGCAGGCGTCGACCTGGCGGGCGATCGTACGGCGCTCGTGCTCGTCGCCCGCCCGCCAGCGGCCGACGTCGATCAGGGGGAAGGTGGCGGTGCCGCTCGCTCGACTGGTCACGGTCACGGCCGCACCTCCGCCCGATCGGTCGAGGCCTCGGCCCCGACGGCGATCCGATCGGCACGGTCGCCGAGGGTGCTGGTGGCGACGGACGCGGTGAGCGTCCGGGGGCCGACGACCTTGCCGGTCAGGTGGTCGCCAACCGAGAACGGCTCGTAACGGACCGGGTCGGCGTCGGTGACACAGCTCGGCACGGGCTCGACGATCACCTCCGGGTTCGCCTCGTGGAAGTAGGCGAACGAGCGTCGTCTCGCCGGACCGTCGACCCCGGCCGGTGGGGGCAGGACCCGGTGCAGCGTCGACCGCCACCGGTCGTTTGTCCAGGCCGCCAGGAGGTCACCGATGTTGACCAGGAACGTCCCCGGCGTCGGCGTCACATCGTGCCAGATGCCGTCGAGCCCGAGGATCTGCAGCCCGGGCACGGGATCGGCGAGCAGGATGGTGCAGGTCCCGTAGTCGGCGTGGGCCCCCATCCGGAGTTGCCCATCGACGGGGTCGGGATTGCCGGGCCGCCGTTCGTAGTTGAGGGCCCGCAGCACGTCGGGCGACCGGTCGGCCCGGACCTGCAGCCAGTCCGGCGGCAGGTCGAGGGCGACGGCGAAGATGCCGAGGAGGCGGTCGGCGAGGTCGTAGAGGGCTCGGCAGTAGTCGAGCCAGACGGGCCGCAGGTCGGGCGGCGACTCCGGCCAGACGTTCGACGCCCACAACACACCCTCGGACGGGTCGACGCCGAGCAGCTCGCCGACGCCGACGTTGAACGCCTCGAACAGGTCAGGCGGCGTGTCGAGCCCGACGCTGTAGGACAGCGCCTCCCGGCCGAGCGGGGTGTAGCCGCGATCGACCTCTGGCGGGGTCACGTTGGCGAGCTTCGCCTCCTCAGCCATGGCGAAGAACGCGTCGGTCACGGCGAACAGGCGGTCGATCAGCGCCGGGTCGATCCCGTGCCCGCCGATCTTGAAGAACCCGACCGTCCGGCACACCGAGTCGATCGCCCCCGCCAGCTCGGCCCGATGCGTCGGGTCTTCGTTCCAGTCGGTGATGTCGATGATGGGGACGTCCACCGTCGCCTCCTCGTTCGTCCTGGCCGGTCCCGGCCGGCCGGTCGGTCCGGTCGGACGTCGGCGGGATCGCCGCCGGATCCGACCGGCTCAATTCGACCGGCTCGATCCGACAGTAGAACGACGCAGTGGCCGCGCCGGGCGGCTGTCAGATCCAATTCACCAACTGGTGACAAAGCGGCGAAGACTCCCGACAGCTCCTGTTAACGGCGCGGAGATATCGCTGTCATCGTCGCAACCTACGCTCGCCCCGAGATGCCAGGAGAGCCGGCGCGGAGGCTCTCGGGACACCCGAGGAGAGACCGATGACGCTGTCACGACGAGCGTTCCTGACCCGTGGTGCGATGGGGGCGGCGGCCCTCGGACTCGGAGCACCGCTCCTGCAGGCGTGCGGGAGCGACGACGAGGAATCCACGGGAGCCGTCGCCGACGGGACCGACTACGGCTCACTGTCGATCCAGTTCAGCTGGCTCCACAGCCTGTCGTTCGGGCCCGACTACCTGTGGGACGCCAACGAGCACGCCACGACCAACGGTTTCTCGGCCACCGAGCTCATCGTCGGCGGGCCGAGCGTGCCGATCGTGCCGGTCCTGCTGTCCGGCCAGGCCCGGTTCGGCCGAGCCGAGGTCGACGGCCTCGCTGCGGCCATCCAGGAGGGCGCCGGCGTCAAGGTCGTCGGTGTCGGCTACCAGCAGAGCCCCTACACCGTCATGTCGCGGTCGGAGTCGGCGCTGGCCTCGCCGGCCGATCTCATGGGCAAGCGGATCGCCGTCGACGAGAACAACGTCACGCTGCTCGGCAACCTGCTGACGGCCAACGCCATGTCGGTCGACGACATCGAGATGGTGCCCGCCAACTACGACATCTCGCTGCTGGCCAGCGAACAGGTCGACGGCTACGTCGCCTACATCCCCGACGAGCCGATCTCGCTCGAGCTCCAGGGGATCGACGTGACCCGCCTCGACGTGGAGGACTTCGGGCTGCCGACCGTCGGCGGGCTCTACATCACGACCGACGAGCTGATCGCCGACGAGCGCGAGATGGTCGCTGCGGCGCTCCGGACCTTCATCGCCGGCACCCAGGACTTCGCCGCCGACAAGGCGGCGGCCATCGACCTCGCGGTCGAGGCCATGGGGGCCGACGCCCCCGGCGACGACTACAACGATCTGTCCTACGAGAACTACCTGGCGCTGACGGTCGGCGGCGAAGCGGCCAGCCTCGGTCTGTTGAACATCAGCGAGGACCGTCAGGCCGAGGTGATGGCGACCCTGGCCCTGAGCGGGGTGGAGATGGAGCCGTCGGAGATGTTCGACATGTCCATCCTGCAGGAGGTCCTCGACGACGATCCGGCCCTGATGGAGATCCCTGGTGCATGACGTCGTCGGGGAGACCGACGACACGACGGGCGGCGATCCGGCCGACACCGCAGACAGCGCCGACACG
>JBCCVL010000284.1:0-4749 GCA_039195375.1 Actinomycetota bacterium | reverse complement strand
CATCGATCTGCCCGACGATGAGGTGCCCGACGATGAGGTGCCCGGCAACGACGGGCCCGGCATCGAGGTGCCCGGCGACGAGGCGATGGTCCGATGACCGGCGCCCGTCCCGTCGATCCGGGCCCGGTGCCGGTCCACCCGATCGAGGTCGAGAGCTACCGGATCCTCGGTGAGCGGGTCGACCTCTCCGACCGGGAGCCGTTGGCCCGGGCCATGATCGAGCGCATGATCCACGCAACGGCCGACCTGAGCTTCGCCGAGACCGCCCGGGTCGGTGCGCGGGCCGGGGCGGCGCTGCTCGACGCCCTGCTTGCCGGGGCCCCGGTGATCGTCGATGCGGCCATGGTCGCCGCCGGCATCACCCGCTACCCGACCGAGTGCTACCTGCCCCGGGTTCCGGTGGCGCCCGAGGGCTCGACCCGGTCGGCGGCCGCGTTCCGGCTGGCGGCCGAGGAGCATCCGAGCGGCGCCGTGTTCGTGTGCGGCAATGCGCCGACGGCGCTGTTCGAAGTCCTCGACCTGCACGCCGCCGGCCTGGTCGATCCGGCCGCCGTTGTCGGACTCCCGGTCGGGTTCGTCGGGGCGGCCGAGTCGAAGGCCGCCCTCTGGGCCAGTGCCCTGGCGCCGGTCAGCGTCACCAACGTCGGCGAGCGGGGCGGCAGCCCACCGGCCGCCGGTGCGGTGAACGCCATCGTCCGGGCCGTCGCCGAGCGTCGGGAGACGGCGACATGAGGCCCGGGCTACCGGCGGTGCTCGACGTGGCCGGTCGTCGCTGTGTCGTCGTCGGTGCGGGTGTCGGCGGTCGCCGCAAGCTGGCGGCGCTGGTCGCGGCCGGGGCCCGGGCGACGGTGATCGATCCGGCCGGTCTCGACCCCGCCGCACGGGAACGCCTCACCCCGGACGGGGCGGCGAGCACGACCGACGTCGACGTGGTGGCTCGACGGTGGCAGCCGGGCGACGGTTCCGACGCGGTGTTGGTGGTCGTCGCCACCGACGACCCGGAGGTGAACGCCAGCGTCGCCGCCGAGGCGGAGGCGACCGGCGCCCTCGTCCTGCGGGCCGACGACGGCGACGAGGGCGACCTGCGGCTCCCGGCCGTCGCCCGCGGTCGCCATCTGACCGTCGCCGTCGACTCCGGTGGCGGCAGCCCGGCGCTGGCTGCGGTCGCCCGCGACGAGATCGCCCGGTTCCTGGCCGCCGAGGGCGATCGGTGGGAGGAGCTGGCCCGGTGGGCGTTCGAGCATCGACCGGTCTCGGTCGCCGACGTTGAGGCCAAGCTGACCGCACTGCGAGGACGGGCATGACCGTCTACCTGGTCGGCGCCGGGCCCGGGGATCCCGGGCTCATCACGGTCAAGGGCGCACAGCTCCTCGGTCGAGCCGAGGTCGTCGTCCACGACCGCCTGGTCAGCCCCGAGATCCTGGACCTGGTCCCCGACGGCTGCGAGCGGATCAGCGCGGCCAAGGAGCCGCGCAAGCCGACGATGACCCAGGACGAGATCAATGCCCTCCTCGTCGAGCGGGGCAGGAGCGGTCAGCTGGTGGTCCGACTCAAGGGCGGTGACCCGTGCGTCTTCGCCCGCGGTGGTGAGGAGGCGGCGGCCCTGCAGGCGGCCGGCGTCCCGTTCGAGATCGTCCCCGGCATCACCTCGGCGATCGCCGCCCCGGCCTATGCCGGGATCCCCGTCACCCTGCGCCATGAGGCGCTGTCGGTCACGATCGTCACCGGCCACGAGGACCCGGTCAGCGGGCGGACCGTCGACTGGGAGTCGATCGCCAGGACCGGGGGCACGATCGTGGTCCTGATGGGCGCCGGGCGGGCGGCCAAGATCGCAGCCCGGCTCCTCGGTGGCGGCCTCGATCCGGCCACGCCGTCTGCGTGGGTCAACTGGGGCACCTACGACCATCAGGAGATCTGGCGCGGCCGGCTCGACGACCTCGGTGTCGAGCCGGTGCCGAGCCCGTCGGTGCTGGTGATCGGTACGGTCGCCGGGGTCGACGTCAGCTGGTTCGCCGGGTTGGCCGGCCAGGGTTGAGCCCTGGCGCCGACCCCAGCCCCGGCTCGGTTCGGTGACCGGTTGGTCCGGCGTCGACCAGCACCGCGCCGAACGGTTGGTTGCCGTCGGCCAGCGCCTCGTCGGCCAGCTCGATCGTGCCGATGAGATGGTTGACGTCGTCGGTCAGGACAGGGTCGACTCCAGTCCGAAGCGGGAGCTGATGATGCGTTCGGCGCCGAGTGCGAGCAGGGCGATCAGGGTGGTGGCGACGCTGATGACGACCACCGCGCTCCACAGGTGCACGTAGCGGGACTGCAGCGCCGCCGTCACCATCAGGCGACCGATGCCGTTGCCGAGCACCTGCCACTCGACCAGCAACGCCCCGGCGACCGACGCCGGGATGGCGATCCTGGCCGAGGCGAAGAGCGCCGGCGCTGCATAGGGCAGACGGGTGAGGACGAGGTTGCGGGTCGGGCCGGCGCCGGTGGCGGCAACGAGGTCGACGGCCGCCCTCGGGGTCCGGGCAAGCGCGGCGTCGACGTTGACCAGCGTCGGGAAGAAGCTGACGAGACCGGCGACGACGCCGACCAGCAGGTTGCCACGGCCGAGCAGCAGCAGGATCAGGGGCAGCAGGGCAACGACCGGGACCGACTGGGCGGCGACGGCCAGGGGCAGGAGCACCCGCTCGGCCAGGGGGGCCAGGCGCATCGCCACCGCCCCGATCACCCCGGCCCCGGTCCCGAACACGAAGCCGAGCGCGCCATGCCCGAGGGTGATGGCCAGCTCGCCGAACAGCTCGGACCGGTTGGCGGCCGCATCGGGCTCGGTCACCAGGTGGCCCCAGACCCGGTCGGGGGTGATGCCGACGAACGAGTTCACGTCGAACAGCCGCAGCCCCCCGTACCAGATGACCATCACCACGCCGATCACGGCCAGGCCACGGACGCCGGCCTGTACGAGCCGTTCCGCCGTCGAGCGGTCGTTCGGGGCCGGCACCCGTCTGCTTGGGATGCCGACGCTGGGACGCCGACGGTCGACGGCCCGCTCGACGGCGGCGATGACGAGGTAGGCCCCGCCGGCCACGAGGCTGATGGCGACCGCCAACGCCCACACCCGCTCGACCGCACCGAGGCGCTGCGACGACAGCATCGCCACCCCGACCCCGCCCTCCCCGCCGATGTACTCGCCGATGATCGTGCCCAGGATGGCGGCCGGTGCCGCGATCTTGAGCGCCGCCAGCACCGACGGCAGCGCAGCGGGGAGCTCGATCAGGCGGGCCCGGCCGAGCCGGGAGGCGCCGAGGGCCTCGATGAGCTCCAGGCTGTGCCGGTCGGCCGAGCGGAGACCGACGACCGTCCCGATGACCGTGGTGTAGACGGTGTAGAGGGCGGCGATGGTGATCCGGGTACCGGTGGCGGGCCAGATCGTGGCCAGGATGGAGCCGAGGGCGAGCACCGGCACCGTGTAGGTGAGCAGGGCCAGCTGCAGACCGAGCGGCTCGAAGCTCGGGAACGCAACGGCGAGCACGCCGATGGCGATCGACACCGACACCCCGATGACAAACCCGATGATGGCGAGTCGGACCGTCTGGCCGACGGGTTCGAGGATCCCGGCGACCTCGACGGTGGAGACGATCTCCCATGGGGTCGGGTAGACCGTGCTGTCGACGATCGTGGCCAGCACCTGCCAGCCGGCGACGGCGGCGAGGGCGAGGACGGCGGCGCGGATGAGCGGCCTCATGCGCCCCCGGCGAGCAGCGCCGTCCGGAGCCGCTGCAGTTGCTCGGCTCCGGCCTCGGTCTCCAGCAGGGCCGCGGTCCTCGGCCGTGGCAGGTCGATCTCGACCCGTTCGACGATCCGGCCGGGCCGGGCCGACAGCACGACGACGACGTCGGCCAGCGTGGCCGCCTCGGCCACCGAGTGTGTCACCAGGACGGTCGTCGGCCGGGTCCTGGCCCAGATCCGTTCGAGCTCCCCGTTGAGCCGGGTACGCAGGATCTCGTCGAGGGCACCGAACGGTTCGTCGAGCAGCAGCAGCTCCGGGTCGTTCACCAGTGCCCTGGCGATGGCGACCCGCTGCTGCATGCCGCCCGAGAGCTGACCCGGCCTGGCCGACTCGAAGCCGTCGAGGCCGACGATCTCGAGCAGCGAGCGGATGCGGCGGTCGGCCTCGGTGCGTTCGCCCCGCCGGAGCCCGAGCGCATCGAGTGGCAACCGGACGTTCGCAGCGACGGTCCGCCAGGGGAGCAGGGCGGGATGCTGGAAGGCGATCCCGAGCCGGCCCTGGGAGGCGAACGCGGCGGGCGGGCCGCCGTCGACCCGGACCTGGCCCGCCGTCGGTTCCTCCAGTCCGGCGAGCATCCGGAGCAGCGTCGACTTGCCGCACCCGGATGGACCGAGGAGGGCGACGAACTGCCCCGGCTCGATCGGCAGGTCGAAGCCGTCGAGGGCGACGGTGCCGTCGGGGAACTCCATGCCGACGTAGTCGAGCCGCACCGGGGCGCCCCGGGTTGCGTCGGCCCCCTCGTCGTCGCCGTCGTCCGGCCAGGTGGCCGCCGATGCCTCGGCCGCATCGACGGTGCCTGCGCTGTCTGCCGTGTCGGCGCTGTCCACCGTGTCGGCGCTGTCTGCGGTGTCGGCCGGATCGCCGCCCGTCGTGTCGTCGGTCTCCCCGACGACGTCATGCACCAGGGATCTCCATCAGGGCCGGATCGTCGTCGAGGACCTCCTGCAGGATGGACATGTCGAACATCT
>JBCCVL010000283.1:0-4778 GCA_039195375.1 Actinomycetota bacterium | reverse complement strand
CGGCGCCGCGCTCAAGGTCGGCTGGAAGCCGGAGATCGATCTCGACGCCCTCGTGCAGGAGACGATCGACTACTACCGTCCGATCGTGGCCAGCCGTACCGCTGCGGCCTGAGCCGACGATGGTGACGCTGTCCGAGATCGAGCGGGTGCTCGTCGTCTCGCCACACGCCGACGACGAGGTCCTGGCCTGCGGCGGGGTGATGGCCCGCCTGGCCGACCAGGGGGCCGAGACGTTCGTGCAGTTCATGACCGTCGACGGCTTCCACCACTACGGGCTCGATGGTGGCACGACCTACCAGCAGCGGCTCGACGAGATCGATGCGGTGGCCAAGCTGCTCGGCGGGTTCTCGTGGGACGTCGCCTACGGTGACCAGGACCTGATCGAGAAGCTCGACACGGTTCCGAAGCGGGACCTCGTCGATCTCTTCGAGACCCGGATCAACGAGTTGCGCCCCGACCTGGTGTTGATCCCGTCCGGCGCCGACTACGACCAGGACCACGTGGCCACGTTCGAGACCGTGGTGGCCGCGCTGCGGCCGATCGCCCCGGTGTTCGGCAAGCATCTGGTCCCGCACGTCCTGGTGTACGAGTCGCCGAAGATCATGTGGTGGGTCGACGACATCCCCCGCCCGGAGGCGTTCGTCGACATCACCGGGGTGCTCGACCGCAAGCTGGAGGCGCTGGCCGCCTACGAGTCGCAGGCCCGCCCCTCTCCCCACATCCGCTGCGAGGAGTCGGTGACGGCCCTGGCCTGCCTGCGGGGCAAGGAGATCGGGGTCGAGCACGCCGAGGCGTTCAAGGTCCTGCGCACGATCCTCTGAGCGTCGGCCGTCGATCGCCATCACCGATCGCAACCGGCCGACCCCGCCTCCGACAGGGGTGTAGCGTTGGAGTGTTGTGGGCATCGTCGACGAGGACATCGGGCGGGTTCGTCAGGCCAGTGACATCGTGGCCGTCATCGGCCAGTACACGCAGCTGCGGCGGGTCGGCCGGCGGTTCCAAGGGCTGTGCCCGTTCCACGCCGAGCGATCGCCGTCGTTCTCGGTCAACGCCGAGGAGGGCCTCTACTACTGCTTCGGGTGTGGCGTCCGGGGCGACGTCATCACGTTCGTCCGGGAAAAGGAGGGCCGCGACTTCGTCGACGCGGTCGAGTGGCTGGCGGGCAAGGCCAACATCGACCTCCGGTACACCGACGCCGGGGGAGGGGAGGAGCGCCGCCGGCGGTCCATGCTGCAGGACGCCGTCGGCCGTGCCGTCGAGTGGTACCACGAGCGGTTGCTGACCTCCGATGACGCCGGCCCGGCCCGCAGCTACCTGCGCAGCAGGGGCTTTGACGCCGAAACCGTGCGCCGCTACCAGGTCGGCTGGGCCCCGGACCGGTGGGACGACCTGGCCAAGGCGTTGCGGCTGTCGAACGACGACCTGACCGACTCCGGCCTCGGCTTCATCAACCGCAGGGGGCGCCCCCAGGACGCCTTCCGGAACCGGATCGTGTTCCCGGTGTTCGACGCCCAGGGGGCGGCCGCCGGGTTCGGTGGTCGGATCCTGCCGGGCGGCGACGGCCCGAAGTACAAGAACTCGTCCGAGTCGACGATCTACGCCAAGAGTCGCCTTCTGTACGGGCTCAACTGGGCCAAGACGTCGATCGTCGAGGCGAACGAGGTGGTGGTCTGCGAGGGCTACACCGACGTGATCGGGTTCGCCCAGGCCGGCCTGGAGCGGGCCGTGGCCACCTGCGGTACGGCCCTGACCGAGGATCACGTGAAGCTGCTCCGCCGGTTCGCCCGCCGGGTGGTCCTGGCCTTCGACGCCGATGCCGCCGGCCAGAACGCGGCGGCCCGGTTCTACGAGTGGGAGCAGGCCCACGACCTCGACGTCGCCGTCGCCGACCTGCCTCCCGGGGTCGACCCGGGTGATCTGGCCCAGAGCGATCCGGAGCGCCTCGTCAAGGCGGTGGCCGCAGCCAGGCCGTTCCTCGAATTCCGGGTCGAGCGTGAGCTCGATCGGGCTGACCTCACCACCGCCGAGGGTCGGGCCCGAGCAGCCGAGCGGGCTCTGGCCATGATCCGGGAGCACCCCGACGCCCTGGTCCGAGACCAGTATGCGGTGTCGGTCGCGTCTCGGTGCCGGCTCGAGGTCGACCTGGTCCGGGCCCGGCTCGACCGGCCGCAGCCGTCGCCGCCGTCGGGCCGTGGCGGCACCGATGGGCCCGCCCCGGCCGCCCGTCCCCTGGTCGTGCGGGACAGCCCGGAGTTCGAGGCGCTGAAGCTCGCCGTGCACCGCTGGGACGAGATCGACGCGCTGATCGTGCCGGAGCTGTTCGCAGACGAGCTGCTCGCCACCACCTACCAGCTCATCGGGCGTTGCGACACCTTGCATCAGGTCATCGAGGCGGGCGGTCCCGAACTGGGTGAGCTGGTGCAGCGGCTGTCGGTCGAGGAGTCGCAGGCCGAGGCGATCGACGTCGCAGCGAGGCTGTGGGAGCCGTTCCTGGAGCGGATGATGGCCGACCTGGTGGCGTCGCAGGCGTCGGCCGACCTGGAGCGGCTCCGGGAGATCGGTCCCGAGCAGACCTGGCTGAAGCTCCGGCTGGAGGACATCCGTGATCCGTCCCGGCAGGCGGGGGCCATCGCCGAGTTGCTAGGTTGGATGGAGGAGCCCCCGAAGGACGGTCCGTGAGCGACGACAACGCCAGTGAGCCACTGCCCTCGGCGTTCGCCGAGGAGTACAAACAGCGTCTGCTCCTGCGCGCCAAGGCCGGGCGTCCGTTGAACGTCGACGATGTCGTCGCCGTGATGCCCCGGCTCGAGCTCACGCCCGAGCTGCTGGCCGAGGTCCGGCAGTTCATGGTCGACAACCAGATCCCGTTCGACGAGGAGCCGGTCGATTCGTCCGAGTTCGACAACGTCGGCGCTCGACGGTCGCGACGGCGTCAGGATCCCGCTCGAATGGCCGCAGCTGCCCTCTCCCGGGCGTCGTCGTCGGCCGATCCGGTCCGGATGTACCTCAAGGAGATCGGCAAGGTGCCGCTGCTCACCGCCGACGAGGAGGTCTCGCTGGCCAAGCGGATCGAGATCGGGGCGCTGGCGTCGGCCGAGATCGCCGAGATCAGCTCCGAGGGCCGCTGGAACGGCGGTGGCAGCGACGTCCAGCGCCGGCTGCGGCGTGAGGTGGCCGACGGCGAGCGGGCCCGCCAGGAGCTGACCTCGGCCAACCTGCGGCTGGTCGTGTCGATCGCCAAGCGCCACGTCGGGCGCGGCGTGCCGATCCTCGACCTGATCCAGGAGGGCAACCTCGGCCTGATGCGGGCGGTGCAGAAGTTCGACCACACGAAGGGCTTCAAGTTCTCCACCTACGCCACGTGGTGGATCCGCCAGGCGATCACCCGGGCCATCGCCGACCAGTCCCGGACCATCCGGGTGCCGGTCCACATGGTCGAGTCGATCAACAAGGTGCTGCGGGCCCAACGGACCCTGGCCACCAAGTTGGAGCGGGAACCGACGATCCCCGAGTTGGCCAGAGAGGTCGAGCTGCCGGTCGACAAGGTGGAGGAGATCCTCCGGATCGCCTCCCAGGATCCCCTGTCGCTCGACACACCGATCGGTGACGAGGACGACACGTCGATGGCCGACTTCATCGCCGACAAGGGCGCCGCACCGTTGGATCTGGCCGCCCGCAAGCTGCTGGAGCAGACGGTCCGCGACGTGCTCGGCGATCTGTCCGAGCGCGAGTCCGAGGTGGTTCGCCTCCGGTTCGGTCTGGAGGACGGTCGGCCCCGCACGCTCGAGGAGGTCGGACGGGAGTTCGGGGTCACCCGAGAGCGCATCCGCCAGATCGAGTCGAAGACGCTGGCCAAGCTCCGACACCCGCTGCGAAGCGACCGCCTCCGCGACTACCTCGACTAGATCGACCGGTCGAGCCCCGCAATCGGCGCTCGTCCGGTGGTGCAGCCGCTATCCTGTCCATCTCCATCCGGGGTAGCTCAGTTGGCAGAGCAACTGACTGTTAATCAGTGGGTCGTGAGTTCGAGCCTCACCCCCGGAGCCAGCAGATACACGGCCTGACCAGGCACAACGCCCGCTCACCCGCCGGGGGAGCGGGCTTCGTACCGCCCGGATTGGGGTTGGTCGGCGAACCGTCCGCAGCGGGCGCGGCGAGGACTCCTCGGCTCGCCGGCGCAGCCGCTGGGGTGATCGTCTCGGCACTCGCTCGATGAGCCGCCGGGCTTCGAGGTCGACCTTGGTGTAGGTCGGCTCACCGGCCGTTGGCGGCATCACACGAGCTGGTTCCGGACCCGGCGACCGTTGACGGTGGCGATCCTGCATCGAACGTCCTCGAGCATGGCCCGTTGCCGCACGGGGCAAGCGCCGACGCCCTTGGCATCACGAGCGGGTCCGTCACGGCCCTCGTCGACCGTCTGGTCGAAGCCGGGTACGTCGAGCGCCAGGTGAGTCCAACCGATCGACGACGGGTCGAAGTCGTCCTCACCCCAACGACCTACCAGGCCTTCGCAACGGTGCACCGGCCCTGCGGCGCGGCCGTCGAAGCCAGTCTCGATGAACTGACTGGCCGGCAACAGCACGCAGCCGCCACCGCGCTCGAACTCGCCGTGGCGGCGATTCTGGACGCCTCGCTCCAGCTTCGGCCCGACGCCTGAGGCCCGAGCGACTCATCCTCGTCGCTCGCCGGGTCCGGCATCGAGTACCGAGACCGGCCCAAGAGCCGCGGCGACGGCCGCGACGGGCTCGGCGACACTCGCACCCGCTCGTCGTGCCGTT
>JBCCVL010000282.1:0-4909 GCA_039195375.1 Actinomycetota bacterium | reverse complement strand
GGCCAACGCCACGCTCGACTCGCCGGCGCCGCTCGGCATCATCACCGAGCACGGCTACGGCTTCGGTGGGCGGCCCGGCCTGATGGGCAACCGGGCCGACGGCAGCGGCTGGTCGCCGCTGTTCACCGAGGCCGACGAGCCACAGATCGACGACCACGGCGCTCGGTTCTCGGTCGTCGATCCCGTGGCCGAGCTGCGCCTCGTCGTCGAGGTCCAGGTCACACCGGCCGAGACCGTCGTCATCAGCGCCGAGCTGACCAACGAGGGGGACAGCCCCTACGCGCTGCTCCGGCTGTCGCCGTCGGTGCCGGTGCCGATCCACGCCGTCGACCTGCTGACGTTCAGCGGTCGGTGGTGCCGCGAGTTCCAGCCGGACCGCTCGTCGTTCGACGGGCTCCGGGTGCTCGAGAACCGCCGCGGCCGCACGTCACACGAGCAGCTGCCGGCGGTGTTCGCCGGCACGTTCGGCTTCGGCGAAGACCACGGCGACGTGTGGGGCGTGCAGTTGGCGTGGAGCGGCAACTACGAGGTGGCGGCCGAGCGGATCAGCGACGGGCGCCGCCACATCCAGGCCGGCGAGCTCCTGTCGCCAGGCGAGATCGTGCTCGGGCAGGGCGACAGCTACCGGACGCCCGAGGTGGTGGTCGCCGCCAGCGCCGCCGGCATCACCCCGGCCAGCCAGCGGTTCCATCGCCACGTCCGCCACCATCACCCGCTCGACGGTCCCCGCAAGGTCATCCTCAACACGTGGGAGGCGGTCTACTTCAACCACGACCTCGCCACGCTCAAGGCGCTGGCCGACACGGCGGCCGAGGTCGGCGTCGAGCGGTTCGTGCTCGACGACGGCTGGTTCGGCTCGCGGCGTGACGACACGAGGGGCCTCGGCGACTGGTGGGTCAGCGAGGAGGTGTGGCCGAAGGGGCTGCACCCCATCGTCGACCACGTGATTGACCTGGGGATGGAGTTCGGGCTCTGGTTCGAGCCCGAGATGGTCAACCCCGACTCGGATCTGTACCGGGAGCATCCCGACTGGGCGCTGACGACGCCGGGCTACGAGCCGGTGCTCGGTCGCCACCAGCTGGTGCTCGACTGCGGTCGTGGCTCGGTGCGCCACTATCTCTTCGACCGGATCGACGCCCTGCTGCAGGAGTACCCGATCTCCTACCTCAAATGGGACATGAATCGAGACCTGGTCCAGGGCTCGCACCAGCCGAACCCGGACGGGCCGGCGTCGCCCGGTGCCCACGGGCACGTCGCCGGCGTCTACAAGCTGATCGACCGGCTCCGGGAGGCCCATCCGGGGGTCGAGATCGAGAGCTGCGCCTCCGGTGGCGGCCGGGTCGACCTGGGGATCCTGCGTCGCACGGACCGGGTGTGGACGTCGGACTGCAACGACGCTCTCGAGCGTCAGGACATCCAGCGGGGCTTCTCGATGCTGTTCCCGCCGGAGGTGATGGGGGCCCACATCGGGCCGGACCGGGCCCACACCACCCACCGGGTCCAGAACCTCGGGTTCCGGTGCGCCACCGCACTGTTCGGGTCGCTCGGCATCGAGTGGAACCTGCTCGACGCCGGGCCGGAGCGGCTGCCCCGGGTGGCGGCCACCGTGGCCCTCTACAAGCGGCTGCGGGACGTGCTGCACTCCGGCGACGTGGTCCGCATCGACCACGACGACCCCGCGGTCCGGGTCCACGGCGTCGTGTCGACCGACCGGGCCAAGGCGGTGATGGCCTACGTGCAGGCGTCGACCAGCCCGACGGCCGTACCGATGCCGTTCCGCTTCGCCGGGCTCGACCCGCATCGCCACTACCGGATCGAGGTCATCGACGACCTCGGGTCGGTCTACCACGCCGGCCGGGTCCACCCGGCGTGGATGGGGTCGGACGACGCCGGCGGGATCGTGGCCAGCGGTGAGCAATTGATGCGGGCGGGTCTGCAGCCGCCGGTGCTGCACCCCGAGTCGGTGCTGCTGTTGGAGCTGACCGCGGTCGACTGAGGTGCCCGTTCCGCCGGCGGGTCGGCCGACCTCTCGGCATCCCGGCCGGCAGAACCGCCGGCTGGCCGGCTGCCGACCGGTCAGCGGGCGACGACGACGCCGGCGGCGACGAGGGCGGCGATCTCGCCATGCGTGAGGCCACCAAGCTCGGCCAGCACGCGTTCGGTGTCGGCCCCGAGAACCGGGCTCGGATCGAGGGCCAGCAGCTCCGAGCCGTGCCACCGGATCGGGCTGTGGGGGATCGGCTGACGCCCCGCCTCGGGGTGGTCCATCCACCGAAGCGAGCCCCGGTCGTGCAGGTCGGCGTCGTCGACGATCTCCTCGACCACCCGCACCGCCGCCGCGGGGACGTGTTCCGCCTGGAGCGCAGCGGCCGCCTCACCCTTCGGTCGGGTCGAGGTCCACGACGTGACCAGCTCGTCGACCTCGGGGATACGGTCGGCCCGACCCTGGAACCCCCGGTAGCGCTCGTCGCCGAGGAGGTCGGCCCGACCGATGGCCGCCAGCACCCCCCGCCAGTGTCGGTTGTTGATGGCGATCACGGCGACGTGGCCGTCGGCGCAGGGGTAGACGTTGTACGGCGACAGGTAGCGGCCGATGTGTCGGTTGCCGGTCCGGGGGGCGGCGCCGGTCCGCTCCCACTGGGCCAGGGCCGTCGTCAGCGTGAAGTAGGCGGCGTCGACCATCGACACCTCCACCGACCGGCCGAGGCCGGTCCGCTCCCGCTCGTACAGCGCCGTCGTCACCGCCCCGTAGAGGTGGGTCCCGCCGAGGAAGTCGACGAACGCCGCCCCCGACTTCAGCGGCGGATCACCGTCGTTTCCGGTGATGGCCATCGCGCCGGCGTGGGCCTGGATCGTGATGTCCATGGCCGGGATCGACGTGTCGACGATCGAGCCGTCTGGGTTGCGGACCCCGAACCCGGAGGCGTGGGCCACGATCAGCCGGGGATTGGTGACCAGCAGGTCGTCTGCCCCGATGCCGAGCCGCTCGGGCACGCCGGGGGCGAAGTTCATGACCACGACGTCGACCCCGGCGACCAGGCGGTGGAAGGCGTCGACCCCGGTCGGCTGCTTGAGGTCGATGCCGATCGACTCCTTGTTGGAGTTGAGCATGGCAAACGGGAGACCGACGTCGCGGGTCCGCAGCCCCTCCCCACCGGGCGGCTCGACCTTCACCACGCGAGCCCCGGCCAGCGCCAGCAGCAGCGCGGCGTAGGGCCCCTGGTAGATGTGACCGAGGTCGAGCACGGTGACACCGTCGAGCGGCAGCGGTCTCGGCTCGGCCGTCCCGTCGACGTCGCTCACTTGAAGCTCCCGCCGAGGATCTCGCGGGCCATGATCAGGCGCTGGACCTCCGACGGTCCCTCCCCGACCCGGCGGATCCGCAGCTCCCGGTACCACCGCTCCAGCGGGAGGTCCTTGGTCATGCCGAGGCCGCCGTGGATCTGCATCGCCCGATCGACCACCCGACCGGATGCCTCCGTGGCAACGAGCTTGGCCATCGCCGCTTCGGTCCGGAACCGATCGTTCCGGTCGGCGGCCTGAGCCGCCTCGAGGATGCACCAGCGGGCGTGGCGGATGTCGATCTCGTTGTCGACCAGCATCCACTGGATCGACTGCTTCTCGGCCAACCGTTCGCCGAACACCTCACGTTCCTTGGCCCAGGCGATCGCCATCTCCTGAGCCTTGATCGCCACCCCGAGGCAGCCGGCGGCGTAGGGGATCCGCTGGCGGCTGAGGCGGTCGTTGGCGATCCCGAAGCCCCGGTTGACCTCCCCGAGGATGTTCTCGGCCGGCACCCGCATCTCGTCGAAGCTGATCTCGGTTGCGTAGCGGGTGGAGCGGAGGGTGTGCACGACCCGGCGGACGTTGAAGCCGGGGGTGTCGGTGTCGACGATGAACGCGGTCACGCCGTTGCGGCCAGGATCGTCGGACGTCCGGGCGAAGACGAGGGCGTAGTCGGCCTTGTCGGCGCCGGAGATGTAGAGCTTGGCCCCGTTGAGCACCCACTCGCCGCCGTCCTGGTGGCCCCGGGTCTGGATGGCCCGACCGGGGTCGCTGCCACCAGACGGTTCGGTCAGGGCGAAACAGCCGAGCTTCTCGCCCCGGAGGGTCGGGTAGAGGTAGCGCTCCTTCTGCTCCTCGGTCGCCTCGAACAGCTGGGCCAGGCCGGCCCCGCCGAACGTGCCGTAACACGGGGTGTAGAGCCCGGCCCGATGCTGGCTCATCTCGATCGCCATCAGGGCCCTGGTGGTGACGTCGAGCCCCGGTCCACCGAACTCCTCCGGGATGTCGAACCCGTAGAAGCCCATCTCCTTGGTCATGGCCACGAGGCGGGCATGATCCTCTGGGTGGAGCTCACCGGCGTCGGGATCGAGGTCGGCTTCGAGGGGGAGGATCTCCTCGGCGACGAAACGGCGGACCGTGTCGACGATCAGCTGCTGCTCGTCGCTGAGGGTGAAGTCCATCGGCTCGTTTTACCGTGCGGCCAACCGCCGGGTCCAAGACCGGCCCGCCGGGCCGGACCGAGAGGAGGGCCGGACGCGACCGGGGCCGCCCCCCGTGATGGCGAGCGGCCCCGAGCCTCGCGGCGAGGCGACGGTGGCGTGGTCGATCAACCGTCGACGGCCTCGGCGTCGGTCGAGTCGGACGGGTTGAGCCGGAAGTTGGTCGGCTCGACCGGGTTGACGCTCGGATCGAAGTCGGGGTTCTCCTGGACGACGACGGCGGTGACCATCCCGAACATGCCCTCGGCCCGCTCCACGTGGGTGAGGATGTGGCAGTGCCAGACCCAGGTGCCGACGTCGTCGGCCCGGAAGGCCACCGTGTACCGCTCGCCGGGGGCGACGTTGAGGGTGTCGGTCCAGTAGGGGGCGTCGAGGGGGATGCCGTCCTTGGCGTAGACCAGCTG
>JBCCVL010000281.1:0-4918 GCA_039195375.1 Actinomycetota bacterium | reverse complement strand
CGTAGTTGTCCCAGAACACCTCGAGGGCGTGGCCGTAGTCGGAGTGTCCGTCGACCCAGACGACGTCGGCCTCGGTGTTGACCCGGTGGATGGCCTCGGTGATGTCGTCGACGCCCTCGAAGAAGTCGGTGACCTCGTCGAGCCCGTCGATGAACACGAACGATCGGACCCGGCTGAACTGGCTGGAGATGGCGTACACCAGGTGCAGGGTGAACCGAGCGAAGGCGGCCACCGAGCCCGAGATGTCGGCAACGACGAAGATCTCCGGCTTGGCCGGCTTCGGGTGGCGGAACTTGGGCTCGGCCGGAACGCCGCCGTAGCTGAGCGAGTGTCGGACGGTGTTGCGGAAGTCGAGCGGCCCCTTGCGCTTGTGGCGCCGCTTGCGGGCCAGGCGGACGGCCAGCTTGCGGGTCAGCGGGTAGATGGCCCGCCGCAGCATCGCCATCTCCTCCCGGCTGGCGTGCATGAAGTCGACGTCCTCCGGGAGCGGCTTGCGGAGGGTCTTGGCCATGGCCTCGGCCCCCCGGTCGGCCACCAGCCGACGACGGATCTCGGCCTCGATCTCCTTGCGGAGCTTCTCGATCCTGGCCTCGTACTCGTTGCGCTCCAGCCGCTCGTCGAACGGCGTCATGTTCTCGTCGTCGGCCTTGGCCTGATCCATCAGCCGTTCGAGCACGCCGTCGAGGTCGAGGTTGCGCAGCGTCCGGTACAGGTAATAGGTGCCGCCGACGGGTCGCCCCGGCTCCATCCCGGCGTAGCGCTTGACCGCCTGGCGGGCGATGGCCCGCATCAGGGTCTCGTCGCCCCGCATCAGGGCCTGGTAGAGCAGCTCGGCCAGCTCCTCCGGCGACATCCCCTCGCCGCCGCCCTGACCCTGGCCGTTGTCGCCGGACGCCTGCTCGGCCATCTCGTCCTCGTCGAGGTCGAGATCCCCGAAGGGATCGTCGGCGTCCGGGTCGATGGCGTACTCCGAGCCCCGCAGCGAGAAGTAGACCTCGAACAGGGTCTCGAACGTCTTCCAGTGGGCGTCGTTCTTGACCAGCGTGGCCGCCAGGGCGTACTTGAACGCGTTCCGGTCCTCGAGCGGGATGTGCTTGACCGCCTCGGCCGCGTCGATGTTCTCCGACAGCGACACCGGCAGCCCGGCGGTCCGCAGCTCGGTGACGAACCCCTCCAGGAGGTTGAAGATCGGATCGTCGCTTGTCGGGCCGTCGGTCGTCGGTTCGGTGGCGGTCATCGAGGCTCCTCGCTGCGTGGCGCGACCGGGATCGGGAAGGCGTTCAGGTCTGCCCTCAGGTCGAGGCCGGCTGACCCTCGAACTGGGCCGAGTTCGACGAGAAGTCCTTGATGGCCTTCTCGATGTCGGACCGGTACTTCAGCAGGATGTTGACGGTGTTGACTGCGTCCTGCTCGTCGATCTTGTCGATCCCCAACAGCACCAGCGTGCGGGCCCAGTCGAGGGTCTCCGACACCGACGGGTGCTTCTTCAGCTCCAGCTGACGCACCGACCGGACGATCCTGGCCACCTGCTCGGCCAGGTTGTCGCTGATGTCGGGGACCTTGGTGAGCACGATCTCCTTCTCCCGCTCCATCTCGGGGTAGTCGAGGTGGAGGAAGAGACAGCGCCGCTTGAGGGCCTCGGACAGCTCCCTGGTGTTGTTCGAGGTCAGGAAGACCAGCGGGATCTGCTTCGACTCGACGGTGCCGAGCTCGGGGATCGAGACCTGGTACTCCGACAGGATCTCCAGCAGGAGGGCCTCGGTCTCCAGCTCGACGCGGTCGACCTCGTCGATGAGGAGCACCACCGGGTCGTCGGCGGTGATGGCCTCGAGCAGTGGCCGAGGGAGGAGGAACTCGTCGGAGAAGATGTCGTCCTGGATGTCGGTCCACGACGTGTCGTCGCCCTTCTCGACCTGGATACGCAGCAGCTGCTTCTTGTAGTTCCACTCGTACAGCGCCTTGGCCTCGTCGAGGCCCTCGTAGCACTGGAGGCGGATCAGTCGGGCTCCGCTCATCTCGGCCACCGACTTGGCGAGCTGCGTCTTCCCCGTGCCCGCCGGGCCCTCGATCAGCACCGGCTTCCCGAGGCGATCGGCCAGGTAGGCGATGCCGGCGATCGATTCGTCGGCCAGGTAGTCGACGCTGCGGAGCCCGTCCCGGACCGCGTCGACGGATTCGAAGCGATGAGTCATGGCGTCCACCGTACAACGGTGCTTGACCACCTGGTCAAGGTGAATACCGATGTGAGGCGAGGCCACTACCATCCATGCGGTCGGCGACAGCGAGGACGGACCATGGACCGGGGACTGACCAGAGCGGTGGAGCGGTTCGCCGAGGCCGTCGGCGGCGCGCTGCAGCAGGCGGCCACCGGCACGACGGTCGGGCAGGCCCAGCTGCGCCGCGACGCGCTGCTGGAAGCCTTCAACCTCTGCGCCGCGCTGGTCGACGTCGACGGCCGCCACACCGACGACGAGCTCTGGGCGCTCGTTGCCGCCTTCGCCCACCACCAGGTCCTGCCCGGCATGACCACGCCGGACGCCATCCGCCGCAACGACCTCGTGGCCGGGAAGAAGGTCTGGCTCGGCGCCCCATCCGACGTGTTCGTGACCCTCCGCCAGGCCGACGAGACCCGGGGCGGTCGCCTGGCCCGCCTCTACTACGACCAGGCGATGGAGCTGGCCCACACGGTGGCGTCGCTCGATCGGGTCCCGTCCGATCCCGAGCTGCAGGCGATCGTCGCCTTCCAGCGACTGCTCTTGGCCGCACTGCCCGGCCCGGAGCGGCCGGCCCCGAACCGGGCCGAGTCGACCGCCGAGGAGGGCGGCGACTCGACGACGGCGACGGACGACGAGGCGACCGGAGCCGACGAGGAGCCCCTGCCGCCGCCCGAGCCCCTCGACGATCTGCTGGCCGAGCTCGACGAGCTGGTCGGCCTCGATGCGGTCAAGGAGGAGGTCAAGCTCCTGTCGGCCCTCCTGCGGGTCCAGAAGCTGCGCCAGGATCGGGGTCTACCGGTCGTCGACAGCACCAAGCACCTCATCTTCAGCGGCAACCCCGGGACCGGCAAGACCACGGTCGGGCGCTTGCTGGCCCGAATCTACCGCTCGCTCGGCGTCGTGGAGAAGGGGCAGCTGATCGAGGTCGATCGCAGCGGGCTGGTGGCGGGCTTCGTCGGCCAGACGGCGACCAGGGTGTCTGCGGTGTTCGATTCGGCCGACGGCGGGGTCCTGCTGATCGACGAGGCCTACTCGCTGACCAGGGGCGGCGAGCGTGACTTCGGGCGGGAGGCCATCGACGCCGTCGTGAAGAACGTCGAGGACCGGCGAGACTCGATGGTCGTCATCCTGGCCGGGTACCCGAAGGAGATGGCCGATCTGGTGGCCACCAACCCCGGGTTCCAGAGCCGGTTCCCGAAGACGATCAATTTCCCGGACTACGCAGACGACGAGCTGGTCGCCATCCTCCGGCTCATCGCCGGCGGAGGTCACTACACGCTGACCGACGAGGCGGCCGATGCGGCCGACGCCTGGTTCGGCTCCCACAGTCGGGGCCGTGGGTTCGGCAACGGTCGGTTGGCCCGCAACCTGTTCGAGGCTGCGGTCTCCCGCCACGCCACCCGCCTGGTCGACGTGGCCGAGCCGACCGACGAACAGCTCACCACGCTCGAAGCCGTCGACATCGCCTCGGTTCCGGTCGGCGGCCAGCTCGCGGCCACGCCAGGCGACCAGGCCACCGAGACCACCGCCTCGGTCCCGGTCGGTGGCGACCCGGCAGGCGAGGAGGCGACGCCGCCCGACACCCGAGACTCGATCGACGACAGCCGACCGATCGACGAATGACGGACTCGCGCGGCCGCAGCCGTGGCTCGCTGCTGGTGGCGGCCGGCATCCTGGCGTCGCGGATCGCCGGCGTCGTCCGGCTCATGGTGCTCGGTGTGGTGCTCGGGGCCGGGCCGGTCACCGATGCATTCGCCTTCGCCATGCGACTGCCCAACGTGCTGCAGAACCTGCTCGGCGAGGGCTCACTGTCGGCATCGTTCATCCCGGTCTACGCCCGACTGGTCGAGGAGGGACGACAGGAGGAGGCCGACGATCTGGCCGGCGCAGTCGTGGCGTTCCTCGCCCTGATCACGACGGTGATCGTGATCCTCGGGGTGGCCATCGCCCGACCCCTCGTCTGGCTGTTCACCAGCTGGGAGAACGATCCGGCCCAGTACGACCTGGCCACGAACCTGACCCGCATCACCACCATCGGGATCGGGTTCCTCGTGATCTCGGCCTGGTGCCTCGGCATCCTCAACAGCCACCGGAGCTTCTTCCTCTCCTACGTCGCCCCGGTGATCTGGAACGCCGCCCAGATCATCACCCTGATCGCCGTCGGGCTACTGGCCTGGGGCGAGCGGGACGTCGCCACCGCCGTGGCCTGGGCGGTCGTGGTCGGCGGTATCGCCCAGGTCCTCGTCCAGCTGCCCCGGGTCCGTCGACTCGTTCCCCGGCTGCGCCCGAACCTGACCCGCACCCCCGAGTTGCGCGACGTCGGCACCCGGTTCGTGCCAGCGGTCGGGGCCCGTGGCGTCGTGCAGATCTCCAGCTATGCCGATCTGATCCTGATCGGGTTGCTCGTCCTCGGCGCGCTCAGCTGGTACACGTTTGCGCTGCCGCTCTATCTGCTGCCGATCTCGCTGTTCGGGTTCTCGGTTGCGGCGGCCGAGCTGGCCGAGATGTCCCGAACCGCCGGCGGGGCCGAGGCGGTCGGCGCCCGGCTGACGCCGGCCCTGCGCCAGGTCCTCGTCCCCGCCGGGTTCGTCACTGCGGTGTTCCTGGCCGCCGGTCGACCGGTGGTCGACGCCCTCTACGGCTGGTTGTCGCGGCTGTTCGAGCGTGGCCTCGACGATCCGGCCCACATCACCACGATCGGT
>JBCCVL010000280.1:0-4957 GCA_039195375.1 Actinomycetota bacterium | reverse complement strand
GGGCCCGCACCTACCACCCCGGCCTGGCCCGCTGGATCTCCCGCGATCCCCTGCTCATGACGTCCGGGCAGCACAACCTCCACACCTACGCCTCCGGCGATCCCGCCAACCGCATCGACCCCACCGGCCTCCAGGACCTCAGCGTCGACTACAACGACGGCGGCGCCAGCGACATCCCCGAGGGTCCGGCGATCTGCGCCTGGGATTTCGGCCACTTCGAGCACGGCATGATCTGCAACAACGGTCGCTGCTTCGGGACGGCGGAGGACTATCGGGACGACGGCGGGATCATGACCAAGCTCGTCGACCAGACCGACAGGGCCCGCCTGAACGACACCCTGAAGTGTGAGGAGCTGGAGGACGTCGACACCCAGTGCCTCCAGGACTGGATCGACGGCAACGTCGGGACCTCGACCGGCTACTGGGGTGTGGATGCCGATTTTGGCGGGGCCAACATCTGTTGGAACCCGGTCTTCGAAGCAGCGCGGGCCTGCGGCGGCGACGGTTATCAATCGGTCCCAACCGAGTCGTTGCCCGATGCCGGTGCGGCGGAGATCTACAGGGGGCTCGACCGGCTCCACCGCTCTATCGAGTGGATGTTCGAATGAGCCTCCGGCTGCTGCTCGGGCTGCTGGCCGCCGCTGCTGCGTCATTCCTGCTGGCCGCCTGTGGGGGATCGCCGCCGCCGTTCTGCGGGGAGTTCTCGCTCGACGGTGAGTTGGCCGCCGACTGCCCACCCGAGCCGCCGCCACCGCCACCGGAGGGACCACCGCCGTGCGTCGGCTGCGGCAGCTCGGTCGGCGACCCGCACCTCACCACGTTCGACCAGCTTCGCTACGACCTGCAGGGGGCGGGCGAATACACGGCGGTGCTCGCCGACGACCTGGAGGTGCAGCTCCGTATGGAGCCGTGGGGTTCCTCGGGGTCGGTGTCGGTCACCACGGCGTTCGGCGTCGAGGTCGGCGCCGACCGGGTGGCGCTGGTGGCGGGCGACAGCGGGCCGCTGCTCTTCGTCGACGGCGACCGGCTCCGGCTCGACGTCGACGGCACCGCCACCGCCGGCGCGCTGTCGATCGACCGACGGGCCGACGCCGTCGTCGTCACCGCCCCGGACGGGTCCTACGTCGAGGCCGAGGGCGTCAGTAGCTCCTATCTCAACGTGTACGTCCACCTGGCCGAGGAGCGGCGCGGTACGACCCTCGGGCTATTCGGTGATGCCGACGGCGACCCCGGCGACGACCTCGTGAGCCGCGACGGCCGACCGTACGTCGGGGTGCCCGACTGGGAGACCGTGCACCGGGAGTTCGGTCACAGCTGGCGGGTCACCGACGAGACCAGCCTGTTCCCCTACGGCCGGGGGGAGAGCACCGCCACGTTCACCGACGAGTCGTTCCCCCGCTCGGCCGCCGTGGTCACCGACCTCACGCCCGAGCAGCTGGCGGCGGCCGAGGCCGCCTGCGCCGAGGCGGGGGTGACGCTCGAGCCGTACCTCACCGACTGCCTGCTCGACGTCGGCCTCACCGGCGACGACTCGTTCGCCGTCAGCGCCGCCCGGGCCCAGGCCCGCGCCGAGGGAACGGCGTTCGTCCCCGACGTGGCCGCCGGCGGCGCCGTGGCCTGGCTGACCGTGCTCGACGGCCTGTCGGAGGCGGAGCCGGGCTTCGTCGCCGACGGCGCCGGCCCCGTGATCGTCAATGCCACCGATGACGAGACCGGTCTCGGCGTGGCCGTGGCCCTCGACGCGACGACCGGTGAGGAGGTCTGGCGGTTGGACGGGATCGTCGAGGCCTGCCCGGCGATGGCGCTGGGCGACGGGCGGATCGGGTTGCAGGCCGAGCTGCGCGGTCCGCTCCTGCCCGAGGAGGCCGACGGCACCGCCGGCATCGTCATCGTCGACGGCACCACCGGGGCTGTGGAACGCACCATCTTCCCGGACCTCGACGCCGACGAGCCGTCGATGACGTCATGTCGATACCGGAGCCAGGTGATCGACGGCCGCATCATCCTCGACGGCAACCGCTCGGTGCTGTGGGCCATCGACCCCGATGGCGGTGTGCTGTGGCACCGGCCCTACCTCGGGCCGTCGTCGCTCGGGGTCGGCGTGGCCGCCGACGGGTCGCTGCTCCACGCATCCCGGGTCGACGACGGCGATCGTCGGACGGTCGAAGTCGCCCTGCTCGATCCGGCCACCGGCCGGGAACTCGACACCCGCACGGTGCCGGGCGAGCTGGTGAGCGTGCCGGGGGCGCTGCTGTCGATCGACGGGGTGACGTTCCTCGCCACCACCGGCGACCGGGCGGACGACGACGGCAACTCCAGCTACGCCGTGGCGCTGGCCGCCGAGGACGGCGAACTGGTGGAGCGGTGGCGCATCCCCGGCGCACCCGACGGCTCGCGCCCCCTCAGCCGTGCCCCCAACGCCGGCGTGGTGGCCGACGAGCGGTTCGTGTTCTACGACGGCGAACTCGTGACCGGCGTCGACCTCGACGGCGAGATCGACTGGACCCTCGACCTCGTCGCCTTCCGCAACACCGGCAATCCGATGGCGGTGGCCGACGACGGCGTGATCTACGACGGCACCTTCGGCGGCCCCTTCGCCGTGGCCTACACCGCAGAGGGCGAGCTCCTCTGGGAGTTGCCCCTCGAGGACGCCTTCGGTCCCGACGCCGACATCGGCCAGGCCACCCGCTTCGGGCCCGTCATCGACGACCTCGTCTACTACGGCACCTCGTCCAACGGCGTCGCCGTCGTCGTCGCCTTCGAGCGGGGAGGCTGAGCGTGCCGACATGGTTGATCGAGTCGATCGGGCTCCTGCTCGGCGGCGTCTCCGAGGCCCGCCTGGCGCTCGATCTGGTGGTCGCCGTCTGTCTCGACGGCGCTGGTGGCGACGGCCTTGGCGTCGACAGCGTCGGCGGCGCCCACGACCTGGTCGAGTTCAACCTCCCCGGCACCGGCGGGCCCGGCTTCGACGCCCCGGGCGGCCTCCCACCGCTGATCCCCGGCGGCGCACCGGGCGACGGCACGGAGCCGTCGCCCGAGCCCGGTCCCCTGCCGGGCTCCGGTGAGCAGCCACCCCCGCCCCCCGAGGAGGGCGAGCCCGAGGAACCGGAGGACGACGAGTGCGCCGAGTAGGCCCGGCCCCCAAGGCCACGCTCAACGCCGTCGGCGCCCCGCCGGTCGGCGCCGGTCGGTTGGCAGCGGTGGCCGACGCCCACGACCGACGACTGGTCCCCGTGGGCCTGGCGCTGTCGCTGCTGGCGCTGGCCTGGTCGATCAGCTCCTACGCCGCCACCTCCAGCTACGAGATGATCAACAGTGCGCTGTTCGCCTGCTGGGTCACCGCCTGGCTGGCCGCCATCACCATCGGGATCAGGACGCTCGGAGTGGCCGACGTCGTCCGGGTGTGGCTCGTCGGCTACTTCCTGGTGCCGCTGGCGGTCTGGGTGATCGGGCAGGGCACCGGCTGGGCGCTCGGGGTCGACAGCGGCGCTCAGCGAGCCGTGCTCGTACCGGTGTTGGAGGAGACGGCCAAGCTCGCCCCGGTGGCCCTCTTCCTCCGGCCGCTCCGGCGGCGATGGACCTGGCCCGGCCTGAGCGACCTGGCGATCCTGGGCTTCACTTCGGGCGCCGCCTTCGCCTTCCGGGAGGACGCCATCCGGGTCAGGCTGGCGGCCGACGGATTCGACGACGGCCCGTGGTCATGGCTGTTCCCGACCTCGGTCCACATCGAGGAGCGGTTGGTGTTGGGACACGGCCTCTGGACGATGACCGCCGCCATCGGCCTCGGCATCGCCGCCACCTACCGTCGGGCCTGGGCCTGGGCGATCGGGGTCGCGCTGCTCAGCGTCGCCGTGCTCGACCACGCCGCCGCCAACACCCGAGGCGACGCCGCCGACCGGTGGGCCGCTTTCCTGGCGAACGGCACCCTTCCCGCCGCCGTGGCGTTCCTGGCCCTGATCGGGGCCGTGGCCCACGATGGGCTCGTGCTCCGGTCGGTCCGCCGCCTCGACGATCGCTATCGGCTGGAGCCGCTCGTCGGCGACGACCCGTTGCGACGGCTCCGACGGCGGCGCCTCCTCAACGGCGGTCACCTCCACAGCCACCGCACCCGCCGCCTGGGCCGCACGCTGGGCGACCGCTCCTCGCTGCTGGTGCGCCTCGACCGCCTCTGACCCCGGTCCCTGCCCTACCGCCGCCGGCGGTCCGCCGTCGCAAGGCGGGCCGACGTGGTGGGCGGACGGGGCTGCGCGCTACTCGGCGGCCACGGCCGTGATCTCGCCCAGGTCGACCCACGGTTGCTTGTCATCGCAGTGGGCCTGGATCACCGGTTGGATGTCGGTGCGGTCGTCCAGCGTGCCCGCCTTCACCGCCACGATCTCCGGTCGGCCGACCAGGATCGACACGATGGGCGAGCCGCAGCTCGGACAGAACTTGCGCAGCACGTACACGTCGTCCCCGGTGCGACCCCGGTCCTCGAAGGTGGAGAGGTTCCCGGAGATCGACAGTTGGTCGGGGGCGACCACCACATTGGTGGAGAAGGCGCCGCCGCTCTGGCGTTGACAGTGATCACAGTGGCACACGGCCACCGCCATCGGCTCGCCCTCGATCGCATAGGTGATGGCGCCGCACAGGCACCCGCCGGTCCGCGTCATGAACACGAAAGGTAGTGCAGCGCCGCACCGGACGCCCGCTGAGGGTCCCGGTCGTTGCTCCTACACCGATTCGAACCGTTGGGTAGAACAACCTACGATTGCTCCGAAGCGTCGAGCACCAGCTCGAAGAGTGTCAAACATCCAAGGGGGACCAAGACATGCGCTTCGGTATTTTTATGGCGCCGTTTCATCCGATGGCGGGGCAGGATCCGATTGCTGCGATTCAGCGGGATTTGGAGACGGTGCAGCTACTTGATCGGTTGGGGTATGACGAGGTGTGGGTGGGTGAGCATCACTCGGCCGGT
>JBCCVL010000279.1:0-5001 GCA_039195375.1 Actinomycetota bacterium | reverse complement strand
TTGCAACTCTTCGCTGTTGCCGCGACTCCGGCGCCGCCCCGTCCGAGCCGTTCCGGGTCGGGTCAGCCTGCGGCGGTCGTCGAGGTCGTGGCCGAGCTGTTGTCGGCCATCGTCGAGGTCGTCATCGAGTCGACCGTCGTCGTCGTCGTTGTCGACGCCGGGTCCTGCCGGCCAACCGTGATCGTCACCGACGACCCGGCCATGGCCACCGTGCCGACCGGAGGATTCACCTCCAGGACACGGCCGATGCCGGGATCGCCGGCCGGGAGGTCGACGGTCACCACCGTCGCCGTGAGCTGGGCGGCGGCCAGCGCAGCCTCGGCTGCGGCCTGGTCGAGGCCGAGCAGCTCGGGCACCGTGACCCGCGGCGCCGGACCGGCCGACAGCACGAGCACGACCGGTTGATCGATCGTGAGCCTGGTGCCGGCCGCCGGCTCGGTGCCGATGGCCTGACCGGTCGGCACCGCATCGGAGGCCTCGCTCCTGGTCGTCACGGCGACGAACCCGGCCTCGCCGAGCGCGTTCCTCGCCTCGTTCTCGGGCAGGCCCGCCACCTGGGGGACCGCCGCCTCGACCAGCGGGCCCCGCGACACGGTCAGACGGATGGTCTGGCCCTCGGTGAAGCTCTGCCCCTCGACCGGGTCGGTGGCGATCACGGCCCCGGCCGGCACCCGCTCATCGAACCGCAACGTCTGCTCGCACTGCAGTCCGAGGGCGGTCAGCTGCAGGCACACCGTCTCGGCCGGGCGGCCGACCATGAACGGCAGCACGGCGGAGCGGGGGATGAACAGGGTGACGGTGGCCGGGAGCTCGATCGTGGTCCCGGCGGCCGGCGTCTGCTGGATCACGGTGCCAGGGGCGGAGCCGGGGGACACCCGGCCGACCACGAGTACCTCGAAGCCTTCGCCGGTCAGGATCTCACCGGCGCCCTCGACGTCGAGGTTGACCACGTTGGGGACGGGGATGCGGACGAGCGACGTGTCGGTACTGGTCACCATCTCGTCCGACAGGGTCGTGGTGGTGCTCTCCTCCATCATGGCGAGGGGCGTCAGGCTGGTCGGCGACGTCTGGTCACCCTCGATCGGCTCGTCGCCGGTCGCCTCGACGGCCGACGGGTCGGGGAGCGCCGGGGCGGCGATGCTCCCCGTGCCATCGGAGCCCCGGAGGCTGAGGGCCAGCACGGCGGCCAGGCCGAGCAGGCCGACGACGATCAGCGCCGCGGCGCCGACGAGCAGCGGCGAGCGCTGGGGGCGGGCCTGGAGTGGCGCGGCGTCGAGCGGTTCGACGTCGCCGACCATCGGCAACGCCTCGGCCACGGTGGTGTGATCGACCGGCCCGGTCACGGAGCCGGACGGACGCGGGTCGCTCCAGACGGTGGTGCCCGGCCCGTCGGCCGGCCCTGGTGGTGGCCACGCTCCCGAGGGGTCCGGCGGGGCGACCGCCGGCGGGGCGTCGATCGGCGCCAGCATCGTGGTCGCCTCACCCCCGGCGCCCGTGAGCGCCCGCGAGGCGGGCAGGGCCGCGGCATCGAGGCCGGCGGCGGTGCTGGCCACACCATCGGTGGTCGGAGCCGGCGTCGACGAGCCGGGGAGGTCGATCTCGCTGGTCCAGCGGGCCGCCTCGATGACGGGAGCGGCGGCCGCAGCGACCACCGGGACCGAGCCGGACGGGGCGTGCAGCACCGACGGGGTCGAGCCGGTGGTACGGCCCTGGCGGATCAGTTCGAGCTCGCGGCCGAACTCGGCGGCCGACTGGGGTCGGTCGAACGGGTCCGCCGACATCCCGGCTTGGACGAAGACCGCCAGCGCCGGCGGGACCAGGTCGGGATCGAGGGGCGGTGCCCCCTGGGACGTCACCCGGGCCCGGAGGGCCTCGACCGAGTCGTCCGGCCGCCAGAAGGCGGCGCTGCCGTCGACCGCCTGGTAGAGGATCGAGGTCAGGGAGTAGAGGTCGCTCCGCTCGTCGGCGACGATCCCGTCCCGACCGTCAGGACCGCCGACGGCCTCGGGCGCCCGATGCACGAGCTCGGCCGTCGTCGACGGCACGATGCCACTCGGGGCGACCAGCCCGGCGTCGCCGAGCTTGGCCATCGACCCGGCAAGCACGACGTGCTCGGGGCGCAGGTCACCGTGGACCCGACCGGTTCGGTGGACCTCGCCGAGCCCGGAGGCCAGTTGGAGCGCCAGGTCACACGCCTCGCCCCAGGTCAGCGAGCCGACCGCCAACCGGTCGGCGAGATCGGGCCCGTCGACCAGCTCGGTCACCAGGTACGGCCGACCGTCGGCCGACACTCCAGCGTCGTACACGGTCACGATGTTCGGGTGCCCGGACAGGGCGCCGACGGCACGGGCCTCGGCCACGAGACGCGTCCGCTCGTCGTCGGTTGCGGTCGGTGGCAGGAGGCGGACGGCGACGCGCCGATCCAACTTGAGGTCGTTCGCCACGAACCGCTCGCCCGACCCGTCGGACCCCAAGGGTTCGACGTCGACGAGATGCCCGATCTCCAGCCCGCCATGGCTCATGGTCATCATTCTGTCATGAACTGGGTCGTTCGCCACCGACCATGCCGTTTGTGTCCATCGCTTCCGCGGATGTCGGGGACCGGGTGGATCCGTCAGCGGCGGACGTCGACCTCGAGGGCGAAGTGATCCGACAGGTGGAAGCTCCGGCCGTCGGCCTCGATCCGCCCCGGTCGCACCCGCTGCTCGGTGACGTTCACGGCCCCGGCGGTCAGGGCCCTGGTGAAGTAGGCGACGAACTCGCCGCTCGGTCCGTTGAACGGGTTGCGGCGACCGTCCCAGGTCGGCTCCGGCGGCCGCGGTGCGCCGAGCCCGAGCGCGGCAAGCGCCACCTCCTCGGCCCGGCGGGTGTTGGTGTCGCCGAGCACGAGGACGTGGTCGGTCGGTGCCGTGGCCAGGACGGCCTGCAACTGGGCCAGGCGAACGCCGGCGGCGCCGCCCCCCGGCGCCAGGTGGACGTTGGCGATCGTCAGGTCGCGCTCGGCGAAGGTCACGAGCAGGGCGCAGCGCTCGACGACATCGACCGACACCTCCTCGTCGAGCAGGTGGTTGCCGAGCAGCGTGGCGAGGTTGCCGCTGTGGGATCGTGGGTTGGCCCTGACCATGTCGTGGGTCTCGACGTAGGGGACGAGACCGGGCAGCTCCTGGAGCACCACGACGTCGGGTGACCACTCGAGCAGGAGCTCGCGGACCGCCGCCTCGACGTGCTCCTGGGTCCAGTCCGGCGGTGCCTCCTGTGACCGGCCGAGCATCGCCAGGTTCCAGCTCAGGCAGATGAGGCTCGACGATTCGGCCACCCCGTCACCCTAGGGGACCCGGCGATCGGCGCGTCCCCCGGACGCAGCGATCGGTGCGTCCTCCGGACGCGCGGTGGCGGACACCCGGCCCCTGCCGTCGGGCCCCAACCGTGACAAACAACGACGACGAGAGCGGGTGGGTTGCGCTGCGTGGTGCTGCGTGCGCGTTCGACTTGACCGAACCCCGACCGCTTCGTACGATTCGCCGTGCCCTCGGGTCGCCAGGCGGCTCGGGCTTGAGGGGGCAGGACAACAGGTGACAACGACCGAGCGGAGCAAGCCGTCGCGGCTGCGCTGGACAAGAGGACGTCATCGTCGGGGCATCGACGATGCGCCGACGAACGCGCCTCGCCGCGCCGGTCTGACCCGGTTCGGCCCGTGGCGCGACGATCTCGTGCGATGGTGGGGCTGCAGCTGGCCGAACCGCCTGGCCGATCGGGCCGGCCGCTACCGCCGCCTCGCCATCGGGCTCGCGGTCCTGCCGGCACCGCTGTCCGCCTCGGGCGTCGTGTTGATGACCGACCCCGTCGGCCCCGTCGCCTACGGGTTCGTTCACCTCGTCGTCGCCTGCTGCTGCTTCTGGCTCGCCGGTGACCTGCTCCGGACCGCGTCCGTGCTCGACGTCCGCGGCCGGCCCCATCCGAGCGCCGTCGCCCTCGGCATCGCCCTCGGGTTCCTCGTACTCACCCGCCCGACTGCGCTCGGGACCGGCACCGACCGATTGGCGGTCGGCATGCTGGCCGCCGGGGCGACGCTCCTCGTCATCGGCGTGCTGCTCCTGGCCGCGACCGAGCGGGCCCGTCAACCGATGCTGTCGCCCCTCGGCCGCCTTGCGGTCATCGTCGGCGCCATCCTGATCGGTTCCGGCGGCCTGATCGACACCGTCGGCGTCCCGGGCACGTCGGTCGGCGCCGTCGCCCAGACGGCGTCATCGCTGATCCTGTTGCTGACCGGACTGTTCGAAGCCCGGATGTTGGCCCGGGGCATCGCCCTGTTTCGGGTGGCGGCCCGTCGCTGAGCGACGCCGGGTCACCGACCCGGCGTCAGGTCTCGGCCACCGGCTTCCAGCCGTCGATCAGCTCCGACAGGCGATCGAGGGTGCCTTGCAGACCCTCGGTGTACTGCCGTAGTTGATCGATGCCTTCGTCGGTGATGGTGTAGACCAGAGCAGGTCGCCCGATGCCGTTGTCACGCTTGCGTGATCGCAGCAGCCCACGCTTGGCCAACACCGGCACGCGCCGGTAGGCCGTGGACTTGGGGACCTGGCCCTTAGCCGACAGCTCCTCCACACTGAACTGACCCGCCGCCGCCGCCTCCAGGAGCCAGAGGTCGTACTCGTCAAGGGACCCGTTCGTCATCGCCGATGAGAGTATCAGTCCCGCGACGGGGTCGAGGCGACGGTCCCGAACGCCCGCCTGGGGCTGCGAGCGGCCACAAGCGGCTCCTTGGAGCCGCTGGATCAGCGGGGTCCGGTGTCGGCGGGGTCGGTCGCATCGGTCGCGGCCACGCATTCGGCCAGCAACTCGAGGGCGGCGACGGCGAATGCGACCATGTTGGCCTGACGGTCGTCGTCGCCGGTCAGCACGTGGCGGGTCGCTGGCCGAGGTCCGGCAACGGCGACCCATGCGTGACCGGCCGGGTCGCCGTAGCGGTTGCCGCTCGGGCCGGCGGCCCCGCCCTCGCCG
>JBCCVL010000278.1:0-5029 GCA_039195375.1 Actinomycetota bacterium | reverse complement strand
GTGGCCTGGCCAGGACTCGTGCTGATCCAGCTGATGCGGACCCGGCGGCGGCTGACGGTTCGGACCGCGATGCTGGTGGCGCTGTTCACCGCCTTCGCCATCGGGCTGATCCCGGCGGCGGCGGCCGAGCTGACCGGTGTCCCGCTCCGACCTCCGCCGGCGGGGGCGGCGACCATGTGGGTCCAGGTCGTCGCCCTCGCCGCGATTCCCGGCCTGGCCGCCGTCGTCGAACTGCATCGAGCCGGCGGCACGCCCTACCCCTGGGACCCGCCGCGCCGGGTCACCTGGGCCGGGCCGTATGCCTACGTTCGCAATCCGATGCAGCTCTCGATGACCGCCATCCTCCTCGTCGTCGCCGCCGCGCTGCGGCACTGGCCGACGGCGGTGGCGGGACTGACCAGCGCAGCGGTCGCCGCCGGCATGGCCAGCGGTCACGAACGGAGCCAGCTGACGAGGCGCTGGGGTGACGAGTGGCGCCGCTACGCCGAGGCTCATCGCTCCTGGCTCCCGACCTGGCGACCACGCATCGATCACCCGTCCGAGGGCGCCGACGACGTCGCCGTCCTCCACCTCGACGGGCGCTGCGCCACCTGCCGGTCGATCGGTGGCTGGTTGACCAGACGGGACCCGATCGGCCTCACCGTCGCCGACGCCAACGACGACGGCCGGATCCGCTGGCGGGCAACCTACCGCCGGGGGGCCGACGAGCGATCGGGGGTCGCCGCCGTCGCCGCCGCGCTCACCCACGTGCACCTCGGGTGGGCCGTGGTCGGCTGGACGATCGGACTCCCCGTCCTGTCGCACCTCGCCCAGCTCGTCACCGATGTGGTGATCGTCGAGCCGCACCCGGTCGGCGGCACCGATCCGGCCAACCGCTGAGCCGGCTCAGGCGGGGTCGGTCAGCCAGGCCCGCACGAGCGATCGCAACCGGTCGACGCCGGTGCCCTTGGCTGCGCTCACCCACACCACGTCCCCCGGCTCGAGGTCGCAGCCATCGGCCAGGTCCCGCTTCCGGCGCTGGCGCTTCGACGACTTGACCTTGTCGTGCTTGGTGGCGACGACGGTGTGGGGCAGGCCGTGCTGACGGAGCCAGTCGAGCATCTGAGCATCGAGCTTGGTCGGGCCGACCTCGCCGTCGACGAGCACGACCACCATCACCAGCTCCTCCCGTTCGAGCAGGTAGGTCTCGATCATCTGTCCCCACGACGCCCGCATCTGCTTCGACGCCTTGGCGTAGCCGTAGCCGGGCAGGTCCATGACCGTGGCCGTCAGTGCGCCGTCGGAGCCGGGCTCGGGGTCGACGGTGAAGAGGTTGAGCAGCCGGGTCCGGCCCGGTGTGTTGGAGACACGGGCCAGGTTCTTGCGGTTGGCCAGGGAGTTGATCAGCGACGATTTGCCGACATTCGAGCGACCGACCACCGCCACCTCGGCCCGGCTGGCCGGCAGACGCTCGAACCGGTCGGCCGAGGTCACGAACTCCAGCTGCAGGGGCCCGCTCACGGCGCCGAGCCCGTGGCCGGTCCCCGCTGGACCGTCACCGGCCGCCGGCTCCCGGCCAGTCGGCGGGGACGGTGACCAGCTCGCGGGTGATGTCGTCCACCTGCTGGCAACCGATCAGCGCCATCGTCCGTTCCATGCCTTCGCCCAGGAACCGCAGGACGTGATCGACGCCGGGCTCGCCGGCCGCCCCGAGGGCGTACAGGTACGCCCGGCCGGCCATGACCGCCGTCGCTCCGAGAGCGACGGCCTTGACGATGTCGGAGCCGCGCCTGACCCCGCCGTCGGCGATGATCTCGATGCGCCCGCCGACCGCCTGGGCGACCGGCTCGACGAGCTGGATGATCGACGGCGCCCCGTCGAGCTGGCGACCGCCGTGGTTCGAGAGGGCGATCGCCTCGACGCCGTGCTCGACCGCGAGCTCGGCGTCGGCCACCGTCTGCACCCCCTTGAGCACGATCGGACCGTCCCACACCGAGCGGAGCCACTCGATCTCCGACCACGACAGCGCCGGATCGAACTGGGTGTTGATGTACTCGCTCAGGGTCACGGCGGAGGAGCCGTCGCCAGCCGGGTTGTCGGTGGCCACGCTGGCGAACGTGATCGGGTCGTTGCGGAGGAAGTCGAGGGTCCACCCCGGGTGCAGCATCCCGTCGACGATCGTGCCCGGCCCGATCTTGGGCGGCAGGGTGTAGCCCCGCCGCACGTCGCGTTCGCGGCGCCCGAGCACCGCGGTGTCGACGGTCAGCAGGATGGCCTCGTAGCCGGCAGCCTGTGCCCGCTCGAGCAGCGAGCGCACGAGGCCCCGGTCCCGCCACGTGTAGACCTGGAACCACTTCGGCCCGGAGCTGACCTCGGCCACCTCCTCGATCGAGCGGGTGCCCATCGTCGACAGGGAGTAGGGCACGCCGACCCTGGCCGCGGCCCTGGCCACCGCCAACTCGCCCTGCGGGTCGGCGATCCGGGTGAACCCGGTCGGGGCCAGCACGAGCGGAAGCGGCACCGGTCGGCCGAGCAGCGTGGTACCGGTGTCGATCTTCGAGACGTCGCGCAGCACCCGGGGGTTGAAGCCGATCTCGCGATACGAACCGGCGTTGCCGGCGAGCGCCAGTTCGTCCTCGGCACCACCGTCGATGTAGTCGAACACGCCGGCCGGCAGCCGGCGCTTGGCCACCCGACGGAGATCCTCGACGCTCGCCGCCGTGGCCAGTCGCCGCTTGACCGGGTCGAGCTCGAGTGGCTTGAACCGGACGACACTACGGAACGAGTCGATCATCCCCATGCCCGAAGCCTAGAGGATCGGTCATCAGCCGGGCCCGTGTGACGGGGGCCGCACTGGCGATGCGTTCGGCGGTGACGGCCTCAGAAGGAGGGGTCGCTGCGGCGGGCCTGGTCGCCCGTCGCCGCCGGACGCTCCGCCGGCGATCCGTTGCCGCTCCGGCCGCCGTTGCCGTTGCCGCGGCCGTTGACCGGTCGCCCGAAGGCCACCGGGGTCGGGTCCGGGTCCTCGAGGCCGATGACGTCGGGCTGGCCGGACGGGTCGTCGCGATCGGGGACGACGATCTTGCGGATCTCCCCCGTCCCCTTGGTCACGACCTCGTTGATCGTCCACGTCCGTCGACCTCGGGTGACCCCGAGCCGTTCGCCGAGCAGGAAGTTGACCGCCCCACCGACGAGCAGCACCTGGGCCGCCACCCAGATCCAGGTCAGCACCAGCAGCGACGCCCCGACCGCGGCCCTGACCTCGTTGGAGTTGGACGTCAGGTCGACATAGCGGGCGAATCCGAAGGTCAGCAGCCACCAGCCGATGGCGGCCACGACCGCACCGGGCAGGTCGAACCGCCACCGGTGCCGCTCGGCCGGACCGTAGTGGTAGACGACCGACGCCCAGAGCACGAGCACGGCGATCGCCACCAGCCCGCGCAGGATCGACTCGAGGAGACCGTCGCCGATCTCGGACCAGACGAAGACCTCGAGCAGCACGAGCGGGATCGAGATCAGCATGCTGCCGATCCCGAGGATGACGGCGACCACCCTGGTCCAGTACCAGGGCCGGCGGTCCTCGATGTCGTAGATGTCCTCCAGGGCCCGGATCAGCCCGGCGAAGCCACGGCTGACCGACCACAGCACGAAGCCGACCGAGACGATGGCCAGGCTGCTGTTCGGTTGCTCGAACAGACCGGTGACCGTCTCGGAGACCGCATCGGCCTCGCCGGTGAAGACCCGGCTGATGAATCGCTCGACCTCGCTCTGGATCGTGTCCTCGAGGCCGGCGCCGGTGATCATCCGGTCGAGGGGGCCGAGGAGGGCGAGCAGGGCCAGCACCGAGGCCGGCAGCGAGATCACCAGCCAGAAGGTGATGCTGGCCGCCAGGTCGCCGACGCGGCCGTGATACCAGCGCAGGGCGACGTCGACGACGAAGCGCCACACCGCCACGAGCCAGCCGATCGGACCTTTACCCACACCACCAGGGTAGATCGTGCAGCCCCGCGAGCCGCTACGACGCCGTTTCGACGGCCTCCGATGGGATCGGCCGATGAAGGATCAACGCCGCCGCCGACCGGTCCCGAAGCACCAGATTCGATGGCATCGGCACACCGTATAGGGTGTGTCGATGTCGCCGAGGTCGCCCTTCACCAACCGCAAGGCCGGCGAGGCGTTCCTCGTCGACCCGAAGGGCGGTCCGGGACCGGGGGTGCTGGTCCTGCACTCGTGGTGGGGCCTGACGCCGTGGGTCCGCGACTTCTGCCGCCGGTTGGCCGACGTCGGCTTCACCGCCCTCGCCCCGGATCTGTTCGACGGGGTCCAGCCGATGACCGAGGCCGAAGGCGAAGCCGTCCTGGCCGGGCTCGACCCGGATGAGCTGTCCGGCCTCGTGATGTCATCGGCCCAGACCCTCCGGGCGGCGTCGATCGACGGCGAGCGCCCGATCGCAGTGATCGGCTTCTCGATGGGGGGCTCGTTGGCGCTGTGGCTCTCGGCCCGCCTGACCCAGGAGGTCGGATCGGTCGTGGTGTTCTACGGCGCCCAGTCGATCGACTTCGACGACGCCACCGCGGTCTATCAGGGCCACTTCGCCGAAGACGACCACATGGTCTCGGAGGAGGACCGGGTGGTCACGGAGTCGTTCATCCGGCTCGGCGGCCGGGACACCGACTTCCATCTCTACCCCGGCACGAAGCACTGGTTCTTCGAGGACGGCGAGCGCTTCGATCCCGAGGCGGCCGAGCTGGCCTGGCAGCGGACCGAGGCGTTCCTGCAGGAGACGGTCGGCAGCGGGGCTCCGGCGGCCGGCGGCTGACACCCCCGGCACCGGAACCCCCGGCGCAGGGACCGGCTACAGCAGACCGCCGCGGCCAGCGAGCGCCACGGCGGCAACGGCCAGGGCGACACACAGCCCGGCGGTTGCGGCCACCGCCTCGCCGACCGAGCGACCGAAGCGGACCGGGAGCCACGTCACCAACCACCCGGCGGCGAATCCGGCGGCGATGCCGCCGAAGTGACCCCAGAACGAGATCCGACCGACCAGCAG
>JBCCVL010000277.1:0-5179 GCA_039195375.1 Actinomycetota bacterium | reverse complement strand
GACGCGCGTCGCCCGTGGCCGGTCCGGGCAGGTCTTCCGGGCCAGGGCCGTCGACGGGTCGGCGGTGGCGATCAAGGTCCATGAGCGGGCCGAGGACGGGCGACTCGAGGCGATGCGGCTCGCCTCGGTCGCCCACCCGGGGATCGCCGCGCTGCTCGACCACGGCCGGACCGGCGATGGTCGGATGTGGCTTGCCCTCCCCTGGATCGAGGGGGCGACGCTCGCCCATCGCCTTGCGTCCGGTCCTCCACTCCCGCTCGACCGGGCTCGCACGCTGGTGGCCGACCTGGCCGCAGCTGTCGATGCCCTCCACGACGTCGGCCTCGTCCACGGTGACCTGTCACCGGACAACGTGCTGCTCGACGGCGACGGCCGACCGGTCCTGATCGATCTGGCCGCCTCGATGTCGGTCGACGCCGCCGCCATCGACCGCACGACCGGCCTCGAGGTGGCGACCACCCCCCGCTACGCCGCCCCCGAGGTGGCGGGCGGCCAACCGGTCGGTCCGTCCGCTGACGTGTACGCCGTCGCCCTGATCGCCTACGAGGCCGTCACCGGCGCCTTCCCCTTCCCCGACGTGGCCACCCCGATCGCCATGCTCGGCCACCACGCCGCAACCGAGCCGGTTGCCCCGAGCGAGCACCGGCCGAGCCTGCCGCCTGCGGTCGACGCCGCCCTGTTGTGGGCCCTGGCCAAGGACCCGGCTGACCGTCCGGCGACGGCCGGTGCGCTGGCCGCCGCGCTGGCCGACGACCGGGTCCCGGACCGCCGGCTCGAACCGGTGTCGACCGAGCGGGTCGAGGGACGAACCGGTGACCGTGGCGATCGCCCGACCCGCACACGGCCGCGCCCGGTGATCGTCTGGCTCGCAGCGTTGGCCGTCGTCGGCCTCGCCGTCTGGGCCGCGGTCGTCGCCGGAGTGATCACCGGCGACGGCCAAACCGACGATGCCACCGTGTCGTCGGCCGCGGTGGCCGTGCCGTCGACGTCCGGGGTTGACGCAGCCACGGCCCCAGCCGACGACGGTCCGCCGGCCACGGCGCCCGACCCGACGTGGCCGGCCGGTCGGGCGACCGGGCTCAGCTGCAACCTCCTTGAGGTCGCCGACTTCGAGGCCGCCGAGCTGCCTGGCGACTTCTACCGCGGCGATCCGACCAACACCGCCGCCCGAGCGGGCGCGTCTGGTGTCGACGGCACGGCCGCCCTGCGGGTCGGGGCCGACGACGCCTTCGGCTTGTACGGCGAGATCGTGCCGATCGGCACCCACCGGACGTTCGTCTTCACCGCCTGGATCCGCCACGAGCCGATGACCAGGACGGCGCTCTACGTCGACTACCTCGACGAGGACTTCGTCCAGCTCACCGCCGAGCGAGACCGGTTGGACGTCGACGAGCGCCACGCCGATGCCGACGCCGCCGCCGGCGGGACCCGGGTCACGCTCGAGTCGACCGCTCCAGACGACGCGGTCTACGCCGTTCCCACCTTCTTCAAGGACGGGTCGCCCGGTGCGCTGCTCGTCGACGAGGTGGTCTTCGGGCCGACCTCCACCTGCTCCGACCTGGCCGGCTGACCGGTCCGGTCCCGGGTTCGTGGCGGAACCGATCGCCGCCCCGGCGCCGTACCGGTAGTCTGAGCGCCGGCGAGTGGCGGCTCGATGGAGGGAACCACCCATGTCTCGTCAACCGACCCCGTCCCGACCCGTCCGGCCACGACCGGCCCGGGTCCTGTCGATCGTGCTGCTGGCGCTGGCCCTGCTGGCCGGCCTGGCCGCACCGGCCGACGCCACCGGCAAGCGGCGGGCGCCCCGCATCGCCGGCATGGTCTACGTCGAGAGCAACCAGTCGTTCGAGACCTCGTGGGACGCCCTGATCGCCGCCCTCGATGCCAACCCGAACATCGGGATCGTGGCGACGATCGACCACGCCGCGGCTGCGGCCTCCGTCGGTCTCGACCTCGACCCCAATCGGGTCGTCGTGTTCGGCAACCCGGCCCTCGGCTCACCGCTGATGGCGATCAACCAGACCGCCGGGCTCGACCTGCCACAGCGGATCCACCTGTTCGAGCGCCGGGGCCGGGTCTTCGTCGGCTTCAACGACACCACGTTCCTCGCCGCCCGCCACCGCCTCGGCGACGCCCCGACGCTCGACACGATCGCCGGTGCCCTCCGGGCCCTGACCGCTGTCGCCATCGACGGCGAGGTCGACGCCGAGGCCCGCGGCTCCCGCTGGTTCCGCTGGCGGCCGGGTCTGATCACCCGCCACAGCGACGCCGACGTCGACACCACCTGGAACCGCCTCCTGGCCGCCATCGACGCCTCGCCGGCCAGCGTCGTGTTCACGGTCGACCACGAAGCCAACGCCGACCGGGTCGGGATCGACCTGCGGCCGACCAGGGTCGTCGTCTTCGGGTCCCCCAACATCGGCACCCCGTTGATGCAGAAGCGGCCGACCGCCGGCATCGACCTCCCGCTGAAGATCCTCGTGTGGGAGGACGAGCACGGTCGGACCAGGGTCACCACCAACGGCCTGCCGCTGGCCCGGCGTCACGGGCTCCGGGCGAGGGACCTGACGGCGGTCGAGACGGCGATCGACAACTTCCTGACGGCGGCGACAACGACCCCATGAGCGGCGGGGCCGGGGGGTCGACGACCGGGTGACGGTGCCGGCACGCCTGCAACGACTCGCCGACGGCCACGTCCACCCGCTCGATCGGGACCGGACGATCATCGGCCGACACGAGTCGAACCCGCTCCACCTGCCCCTGTCGGCGATCTCCCGGGCCCACGCCGAGATCGAGCGGACCATCCACGGCTACCGCATCCGCGACCTGGGGTCCCGCAACGGGACCTACCTCAACGGCGACCGGATCGACGGCGAGGCCCGCCCGCTCCGCGACGGCGACGAGATCGTGCTGGCCGGGGTCGAGACCCTCCGGTTCCTCGACCCGCTGGCCACCCCGATGGCACCGGCCATCGGGCGGCTCACCGGGATCTGGATCGATCGGGAGACCCGGGCGGTGTGGGTCGACGCCCAGCCGGTCGAGCCGCCGCTGTCCGAGCGGCAGCAGGCGTTGCTCGAATTGCTGGCCGAACGGGTCGGCTCGTTGGTCAGCCGCCAGGAGATCGTCGAGTGGGTCTGGGCCGACGTCGCCGCCGAGGGGGTCAGCGCCGAGGCGATCGACGCCCTCGTCAAGCGCCTGCGGGCCCGCATCCGACCGCTGCAGATCCACGACGACTACCTCGAGGTGCGCCGGGGCCGTGGCGTGCGGTTGAAGCCCGGCGTCGATCCGTAGCCGGACCCCCGAACGCTTCGCTGGGTCATCGGGGTCGAGTTCTGACACGCTGGTTGCCCCGGCAACGGATGGTCGATCGAAAGGACCCACCACATGCCCGCGTCGCCATCGACCGCTCCGCCCGAGCTCTGCCTCTACATCGACGGTGCGTGGCGGACGACCGCCGACACCCTGCCGGTCGTCAACCCGGCCACCGAGGAGGTCGTCGCCCAGCTCCCGGTCGCGACCACAGACGACCTCGACGATGCGCTCGCGGCTGCAGCCCGGGGGTTCGCCGTCTGGAGCCGGACGGCGCCACGCCAGCGGGCCGACCTGATCCTCCGGGCCGCCCAGCTCCTGCGGGAGCGGCAGGACGAGATCGCGGCCTCGATCACGCTCGAGCAGGGCAAGCCGTTCCGGCAGGGGCAGCTGGAGGTGGTCCGAGGCGCCGAGTTCTTCGAGTGGGACGCCGGCGAGGCGGTCAGGACCTACGGGCGTGTGATCCCGAGCGCGCCCGGTGTCCGCTACGTCGTGCACCACCAGCCGATCGGTCCCGTCGCCGCGTTCGCCCCCTGGAACTTCCCGATGAGCCAACCGGCCCGAAAGGTCGCCGGGGCGTTGGCCTCCGGTTGCTCGGTGATCCTGAAGGCGGCGGAGGAGACGCCGAGCGGTGCCATCCACATCGCCAGCGCGTTCCACGACGCCGGGCTCCCGCCCGGCGTGCTCAACCTGGTGTTCGGGGAACCCGACACGATCTCCCGCCACCTCATCCCGAGCGACACCACGAGGTTGGTGGCCTTCACCGGGTCGACCAACGTCGGTCGGCACCTCACCGGACTGGCGTCGGACCACATGACGCCGGTGCTGATGGAGCTCGGTGGGCACGCCCCCGTGATCGTGTGTGAGGACACCGACGTCGAGGCCGCCGCCGAGTCCTCCGCGATTCGCAAGTACCGCAACGCCGGTCAGGTCTGCACCTCGCCGACTCGCTTCTTCGTCAACGAATCCGTGTTCGACCGGTTCCTCGACGGCTTCGTGAAGCGGGCCGAGGCGACCGTCGTCGGGGACGGTCGCGAGGAGGGCGTCGAGATGGGGCCGGTGGCCAACGACCGTCGGCTGGCGGCCATGGGTGAGCTCGTCAACGATGCGGTTGCCGCCGGAGCCGAGCTGGTGACCGGTGGCCGGCGCGTCGGGTCGACGGGCTACTTCTTCGAGCCGACCGTGCTGGCCAACGTTCCGGACGGGGCCAGGGTGCTGCGCGAGGAGCCGTTCGGACCGATCGCCATCCTCAATCCGGTCGACTCGATCGACCACGCGATCGAGCGGGCCAACTCGGTGCCGTACGGGCTGGCGGCCTACGGCTTCACCAACCGGGCCGACTACGTCGATCAGCTCGTCGACCGGGTCGAGGCCGGCAACCTTTCGATCAACACGCTCGAGGCATCACTGCCCGAGACCCCGTTCGGCGGGGTCAAGTCGAGCGGGTACGGCCGCGAGGGCGGGGCCGAGGGACTCCACCACTACATGGTCGTCAAGAACGTCTCGCACAGCATCACGATCGTCTGAGCGGAGCCGGGGCGGCCGAGGGCAGGTCGGGCGGAACCGTCGACTAGCGTGGTGACCGGAGGTCAGCACCGTGAGCGACCACGACGACATCGACGACGACATCGCCATCGACGGGGTTGGCGCCGGGGCGGAGATCGACACCGACGTCGACATCACCGAGGTGCCGGTCGAGCACGAGTCGGTGTTCACCGGTCACGACGCCAAGAACGGCATGCACCACCTGGCCATCCCCGAGCTGGCCGGCGCGTCCACGATCGCCCAGGCCAGTGCCGGGGGCTCACCAAAGGCTCGCCGTCAGGCGAGGATCCTCGGTTGGCTGTTGCTCCTCACGTTCGCCGCCCCG
>JBCCVL010000276.1:0-5223 GCA_039195375.1 Actinomycetota bacterium | reverse complement strand
GTGGCGCGACGATGGCCGTCGGGTGCGGCGACGACGCTCTGGATCGGTTCGGAGCCGACGATCGATACTGGCCGGGTGAGCCTGCACCGAGTCCTGATCGCCAATCGAGGCGAGATCGCCATCCGCATCGCCGCCGCGGCCGACGCCATCGGCATGACATCGGTCGCGGTCCATCCCCGAGCCGACGAGTTCTCGCTCCACACCCGGGTGGCCAGCGACGTGCGCCCCATCGGCGGACCGGCGGCAGAAGCCGACCCCGTGTCCGCCTACCTCGACATCGATGCCCTCCTGGCGGTGGCGGTCGACGCCGGCTGCGACTGCGTCCACCCCGGCTACGGCTTCCTGGCCGAGAACGCCGACCTGGCCCGGCGCTGCGCCGAGGTCGGCTTGACCTTCGTCGGGCCACCGCCGGCGGCCCTCGAACTGTTCGGCGACAAGGTGGCCGCCCGGGCCCTGGCCGACTCGCTCGGGGTCCCGACCGTCGGCGGCAGCGAGGGCCCCGTTGCCTCGGCGGCCGAGGCGACGGCCGCGGCCGACGCCGTCGGCTACCCGGTGATGCTCAAGGCGGCGGCCGGTGGCGGCGGTCGAGGCATGCGACTGGTCGCCGAGGCCGGCCAGATGGCCGAGGCCTTCGAACGGTGCCGGGGGGAGGCCGAGGCCGCCTTCGGCGACGGGACCCTGTTCCTCGAGCGCCAGATCCCGAGGCCCCGTCACATCGAGGTCCAGGTGCTGGCCGACGGTGCTGGCAACGCGGTCCACCTCTGGGAGCGGGACTGCTCGGTCCAGCTCCGCAACCAGAAGCTGGTCGAGATCGCCCCGGCCGCCGGGCTCGACGACGGGCTGCGGCAGCGCCTCCTCGACGACGCCGTCACGCTGGTCACCGGCACCGAGTTCACCAATGCGGCCACGGTCGAGTTCCTGGTCGATCCGGAGGCCGGCGAGCACTTCTTCATCGAGTGCAACCCCCGGATCCAGGTCGAGCACACCGTGACCGAGCAGGTGACCGGGGTCGACCTCGTCGAGGCGCAGTTCCTGATCGCCGGCGGCGCCACCCTGACCGACCTCGGCCTCGTGGCCGATCCCGAGACGGGGGCCGGCGTGCCTCGACCCCGGGGCCATGCGGTCCAGGCCAGGGTCGTCGCCGTCGGACCCGGGCGACTCACGGCCTACAAGGAGCCGACCGGGGCCGGGGTCCGGGTCGACGGCGCCGGTTACGTCGGCTACGACCCGCCGCCACAGTTCGATCCGCTGCTGGCCAAGGTCATCGGCGGGTCGGGGTCGGCCGGGACACTGCCGGCCGCCATCGATCGGACCGCTCGGGCCCTGGCTGCGTTCCACATCGCCGGTCTGCCGACCAACCTGGCCCAGCTCCGGGCGATCCTCGACGACCCGTCCGTCCGGGCCGGCGATGCCCGCACGACGCTGCTGAGCGAGCGATCGGAGCTGGCCGACCCGGCCGGGGCGCCAGGGGCCGCGCCGTCCGTCGACGAAGCCATCGATCTGTTGGAGCGCCGGGCCGCACTGCTGACGGACGCCGCGACCGGCGCCCGGGGCGGATTCCCACCGTCGCCCAAGGCCGGCCCGAGTGGGCCATCGCTGATCGCCGCCGACGGACAGCGCCCGATCGCGATCCCGCTCGACGCCACCGTGGTCGAGTGCCGGGTCGCGGCCGGCGACCGGGTGACGGTCGGGACCACCCTGGCCGTGCTCAGCGCCATGAAGATGGAGACCGAGGTGACCGCGCCGGTCGATGGTGTGGTGGCCGAGGTGCTCGATCTCGCGCCGGGGACCGTTGTCGGGGCCGGCCAGGTCATCGCCCTCCTCGACCCGGTCGGCGCCGGCAACGGGGCGGCGGCCACGACCAACGGCGCCGCCACCAGCGGCGGCTGGTCACCGACCCTCGGCCAGATCGACGACCTCCACCGCCTGGCCGAGGCCCGCCTGGCTCCGGGCTCCGATGATCCGGGCGTCGTGCGTCAGCGGAGCCGGGGCAAGCTGACCTGTCGGGAGCGGATCGACCTGCTCCTCGACGACGGCTCGTTCCGCGAGGTCGGCAGCGTCGCCGGGTTCGCCAGCTACGGCGACGACGGCTCGGTCGAGGCGTTCACCCCGGCCAACCACGTCGGCGGCTGGGGCGACGTCGACGGCCGGACGTCGATCGTCTGCGCCGATGACTTCACCTCCCGGGGCGGCCACTCCGACGGCGCCATCGGGGCGAAGAGCCTCTACCTCGACCGGCTCTCGATCGAGCTGGCCATCCCCTCGGTGCGACTGCTCGACGGCTCGTCCGGCGGGGGCAGCGTCGCCTCGATGGTCCCGGCCCAGAAGGCCGAGGGGGAGAGTACGGCCAAGGAGTCGCAGGGGGCGATCAAGGCCGGCCGGCCCCGGGTCTCCGGCGGCGGCGGCTCGTTCCTCCCACCCCACCTCGGGTCGACGCCGTACACCCGGCAGCTGACGACGGTGCCGGTGGTCAACGTCCTGCTCGGCAGTGTCGTCGGCATCGGGGCGGCCAAGGCCGTGCTCGGCCACTTCTCGGTCATGGTCCGCGACATCGCGCAGCTGTTCGTGGCCGGGCCGCCCGTCGTCAGCCACGCCATGGGCTACGACGTGACCAAGGAGGAGCTGGGGGGCTGGCACATCCACTGCCGCAACGGCTCCGTCGACAACCTGGCCGAGACCGAGGAGGATGCCATCGAGCAGACCAGGCGGTTCCTGTCGTACCTCCCCTCCAGCGTGTTCGAGGCCCCGCCATCGCTGGCTCCCCGGACCGACGATCCGGCCGACCGGCGCAACGAGGAGCTGCTCCACCTCATCCCCCGGAAGCGGACGACGACCTTCGACGTCCGCCGGGCCATCGCCGTGCTGGCCGACCGCGACTCGTTCTTCGAGATCGGTCCCCACTGGGGCACCGACCAGGTCGTCGGGTTCGCCCGGTTCAACGGTCGGACCCTCGGCGTCCTCGCCTCCGACTCCCGTCACACCAACGGCGGCGCACTCACCGCCGACGGTTGCGCCAAGCTGACCCGCCACCTCGATCTGTGCGACCTGTTCAACATCCCGGTCCTGAACCTGGTCGACAACCCCGGGTTCGCGGTCGGGATCGAGCACGAGATCAACGGCACGATCCGCAAGGGGGGCGAGTGGATGGTGGCCTTCGCCCAGGTCCAGGTCCCGATCTTCACCGTGGTCATGCGCCGCAGCTTCGGGGTGGCCGGCAACAACTACGCCAGTCCCCGCTCGGCCCCGTCGGTCCGAGTCACGTGGCCGGCGGCCGACGTCGGCGGCATCCCGCCCGAGGGTGGGATCGAGGCCGCCTACAAGCGCCAACTGGCCGAGGCCGAGGACCCGGCGGCCCTGCGGGCCGAGCTGGAGGCCAGGATCGAGAGCGCCCGTGGACCGCTCGGGCCGCTGTCCCGGTTCGAGCTGGAGGAGATGATCGATCCCCGCGACACCCGCCGCTACATCTGCGACTGGGTCGAGAACGCCTACCGGCTGGTGTCACTTCCGACCAACCTCGGGCCCCGCGCCCTCCAGTTCCGACCGTAGCTCGCGAAGCCACGCAACTCAGCGGTGGCCGCGTCCGGGGCCTTCAGGAGCGATGGGTGATCGAGTCGATGACCGTTCGGCCCATGAGGCGGGCCAGGCTGGTCCAGCTCGGGTCGACGGCGAGACGGGCCAGGCCGTTCAACTGATGGGCGCTGACCTCCGGGTCGACGAAACGCATGTGGGCCGCCGACAGGAACGTCGAGGTCAGGATCGACTTCTCGACGTTCCGATAGTTGTAGAGATTGCCGAAGTTCCCCACGCCGGACACGAACGGTCGATGCCCGTCCGGTCCCTCGCCGTTGCCGCCCCACGTCAGCAGCGGATTGAGCCAGATGGTCGGCGGCATCTCGTTGACCGCGATCCCGCCGTAGTCGAGGTCGGAGACGGCCTGGGCCAGCGCGGTCTCGTTGGCGGCCTCGGTGTCCTCGTCGATGAGGATGGCGCAGCCGAGCGTGCCGAGCAGGTGCTCGTTGGCGAAGGCGACGGCGGCGGGAAGGAACTGGTCGGCGGAGGCTGCGACGTCGAGCGGGACCTCGCCGAGGATCTGGCAGAAGGCTTCGTTGGCGGTGGCATAGCTGTCCTCGTCGGCACCGGTGATCAACAGGAGCTCGGTCCGAGCGTGGTCCGACCCCGTTGGCTGGAGCCGCTCGGCCTCGGGGTAGGCGTCGAGGAAGCCGGCCTTCACCTCGTCGGAGCCCGGATAGTAGGTGCCCGACGGGACGGTCTCGATGGCGGCACGACGGACGGCATCCAGGAACGCGTCGCGCTGGGGCCAGTGACGTGAGGTGACCAGCGTCTGGCCCCGACCGCAGACGGCGCCGCCGTTGAGCTTGCCGACGCTGACGATCATCTCGGCCTGGTGTTCGATCTCGTCGTCGGTCCACGGGCGGTCCCCTGGAACGACGATCACCGGGTTGTTGCCCCCGCACTCGCTGACCAGTGGGATGTCGGTGCTGGCCATGATCCGCTCGGCCGTCGAGGTCGACCCGGTGAAGTAGAGCTTGGCGATCCGGGGATCGGTGTTGAGCCTGCGGTCGGGGTCCTCCTCGACGAAGGCCATGGCCTTGGCCTCGACCAGCGGAGCGAAGATCCTGGCCCAGACCCGGTCGCTGTCGACGTTGTTGTGATGGGGCTTGTGCACCACGGCGCAGTTCTCGAGGAACAGGGCGTTGACCATCTCCAGGGCCGACGTGTAGTTGCCGGCTCCGAGCACGGCGATGATGCCGGCCGGGTTGTCCATCGGGTTGACCTGCTCCGGTTGCCCCTTGACCCGGAGCACGGCGGTCTGGTCGCTGTAGACCAGGCGGTCTCGGCGGGAGAGACGCCGGACGGTGATGTCCCAGAGATCGTCACCGACCGGCTCGATCGACTCGGGCTCGGGCATCTGCCCGTTGGTCAGCCCGTCGTAGAGGTCCATCATCGCTGCGATCTGGAAGCCGATCGGCATGGCCGCCGCGGCCGCCGACTCGGTCTCGGAGACCAGGTCCGCTCCGATGAGACCGTTCTTCATCGCCGCATCGGCGGCGCCGACGTCGTCGATGAGGTCCCGTAGATTCGTCTGCACGGCCTCGAGGAGATGGAGTCGGTCGATGGGCGGCGTGGCCGCCCCCGCCGCGGGGGCGAGATGGGAGATGGCTTGGTCGGCGTTCACGTCGGCCTCCGTTCGGGAGCACGGTC
>JBCCVL010000275.1:0-5255 GCA_039195375.1 Actinomycetota bacterium | reverse complement strand
CCGGGTCCGCTCACCGCACCGCTCGGCGGAGTACTTCGAGGTCGAGCAGATCATCGATCCACGGGAGACCAGGCAGCACCTGTGCCGTTGGGCCAACCTGGTGACCAGGACGGTCGAGCCGGGACCGCCGTCGTTCGGCTACCGACCCTGACATCGGGCGGCGGAGCGGCGCCGCCTCGACGACGCTCAGCGCCAGCCGAGCCGCCTGGCCGCCTTGCTCGCCCGGCGGTGATGCCGCTGCCAGCCGACGCCCCTGGCGGCGGCCTCGTCGTTGACGATCTGGCACATTCGACCGGCGGCGAAGGCGGTCTCGCCCTTGGCCCTGGCGGCCAGGCCGGCCAGGAAGGCCTCGGCCACCGCGGCGTCGTTCAGCTCGCCGAGCTGGTCCTGCAGGCGGGCCATCGACCGGGCAAGCGTCTTGAGGTCATCAGCGGTCTTGCGGCGTGCGGCGGGTCTGGCCGCCTCGGCGGCGTAGCGGGCCCGCTTGGCCAGGATCCTGGCCCGGTGCAGGTCGTCGACCACCGGTGGGTCGTCGAGGGCCAGGACCGCCCGGTCGACCCGTTTCCAACGCCTGGCCACGAGCGGCTCGATCAGCTCGCGGGCCGGCCCGTCGGCCTCGGGTGTGGTGCGCGGGTCCGCCCCGGCCGCCACCAGCTGGTCGAGCACTCGATCGGCCCGCTCGCTGTCGAGGTGGTCGAGCAACGCCGTGCTCTCCCGCTTGCGGCGGCGCTCCAACGACGCCAGGACCCGCCGGGTGCCATCGCCGGCCAGGTCGGGTCTGGCCTCGACGATGCCGGCCAGGCGTTGGCTGAGGACGTCGGTGTCGCGGACCTTGCCGAGGTCGTCGGCCAGCCAGCGCAGCTGCTCGCTCAGCGCGGCCGCCCACTCCCGGTCGAGCAGCGGCCGGAAGGTGCGGAGGTCCGAGCGCAGGCGTCTGGTGGCGACCCGGGCCTGGTGCACCCCCTCGATGTCGTGCCCGAGCCGGGCGGCGGGCAGGTGCAGCATCAGGCGGATCGTCGACCGGGAGATGGCAGCGGCGATGACCTGACGGGCGGTCGGGGCCGACCCGAGCCGGACCTCGACGACGTCGGCGTCGCCCTCGGCCGCCGGACCGATGGCTCGGACCAGCTTCGGTCGGGGGTCATCGGGACCCCCCGTCACCCCGCCCGTCGTCACCCCGCCGATCTCGGCGGTCTCGCCCCCGGGATCCGCTGCCGCCACGGCCCGGTCGAGCCGCTTGGCGATGCGGCGGGCGACCTTGGCCCGGGCGTCGGGGCCCAGCTCGACCTCCAGCTCCCGCCAGGCCACCGATGCCGGCTCGCCCGACACGTCGGCCGGGACCTCCGCCGTGACCCGATCGTCGACCAGCTCCGCCACCATCGTCCCCTCGGCGTCGGTCCACCGTCGGACGGTGCGGGCCGTGTCGAACCGGGCGACCAGCCCAAGGCTGGCCCCACGGGTCAGCGGGCGGACCAACGCGACGACTTCGGCCGGTGGGTTGCCCGGCTCGCCGCCGAGCACGATCTCCTGGCGGGCCAGGACGCGGCCGGTGCCGGGCACCGGCAGCTTCACCGTCCAGCCGTCGCCCATGCGGAACCGGACCGTGCAGCCCCAGCGGGCCAAGCGCAGGTCGACGGTGTCGAAGTAGGTGTCGTCGATCGGGCGCTCCTCGGGAGCCCCGAGCGCGGCACCGGGCACGGCGTCGGCGAGGTCGGGCAGCACCAGGTCGGGGGTGGCCACGAGCTTCACTTCACGTTCCAACACCACGGACTCCTCACGGGGGGTGAAGTCGACGTGAACGACGAGTGTACCGATGGGTGTCGCTGCGTCCAGAACGGCCGTGCAGGACAACCCGTGCTGGACCGGCCGGGGTCGCCGGCCGGGTGTGATCGAGTCCCGGCTCAGGGCCGGTTCCGGCCGCCCTGTCGGCGGACCCGACGGCCGGGGAGCTCGCCGACGAACGCCTCCACGGCCCGGACCGGCCACGAGCGCTCGACCGGGCCGGTCGGCCTGGCCGAGCGGGCGAGGTGGCGTCCACCGTCGCCGATCCGTTCGATGACAAACGTGTTGCCCGAGCGGCGGAGGCGGTCGCCGTGGCAGGCGACCAGGTACTCGACGGCGTCGCCGACCGCCGGCCACTCGTAGTCGTCGCCGCACACGGTCGCCTCGGGGAACAGCAGCCGGGCCGCACTGAGGTCGGCGATGACGTCCTCGTAGGTGTGCGAACCGTCGACGTAGACCACATCGGGTCTGACCCCGTGCCCGGCCACGTCGGCCAGCCGTTCGGGGCTGAAGCCGCGAACGGGCGTCAGCCGCTCCCGGTGGTCCCAGTTGCTGGCCAGGAAGACCTCGAACAACCCGTCGGGCCGCCCGACGACCTCGCCGGCCAACTGGGGGACGTGCTCGAGGAACGGTCGGTCCTCGACCCGGGCCACGTCGATCCACGGGTCGACACAGACCACGTGGGCCCCGGGGCAGTGTTCCAACCAGAAGCGGGCCGAGCCGCCGAGCAGCGAGCCGATCTCCAGCACGACGGAACACCCCGGGTCGACGGCTTCCCGGAGCAGCTCCTCACCGTCGATGCCCCACCCCCACTCGACGACGGGCGCAGCGGGTCGTTCCGCCGGCCAGGGGTTGGCGTCGATGAGATCGGACAGGGCCACGGCCGGTGAGGGTAGTCGTCGAGATCGCCGGAGACGGCGCGTTCGCTGGCCTCGGGTCGGACGTGGTTGGTAGCCTCGCCGCCGGGTCGGGCACGGCCCCCCGGCCACGATCCGCAGAGGAGCACGAGATGGCGATGACCGACACCGAGCGGCGGCAGGCGGCCAAGGACCTCGTCGAGGCCGAGCTGACCCGCCAGTGGATGGAGCCGATCACGCTCACCTACGAGGGGGCCGACGTCGAGGATGCCTACGCCGTCGGTGGCTACGTGACCGAGCTCAAGGTGGCGGCCGGGCGCGAGGTCAAGGGGCACAAGGTCGGGCTCACCTCCAAGGCGATGCGCTCGACGTTCGGGGCGACCGAACCGGACTACGGGACGATCTTCGACAACTGGTTCATCGACGAGGGCAGCCGGCTCTCGATGGCGACGATGAACCGGCCGCTCGTCGAGATCGAGCTGGTGTTCGTGCTCGGCGCCGATCTCGGCGGTCCGTCGGTCAATGCGGTCGACGTGATCCGGGCGACCGACTTCGTGCTGCCCGCGGTCGAGGTGGTCGACAGCCGCTACTCGCGATCGGGCAAGGCCGGGGTCGTCGACTCGATCGCCGACGCCGCCTCGTGCGGGTCGATCATCGTCGGCGGCAACCCGATGAAGCTGACCGACCTCGACATCCGCCAGGTCGGTGGGGCGCTCTACAAGAACGGCGAGCTGGAGGAGTCGGGCACGGCTGCCGCCGTCATGGGCAACCCGATCAACGCCGTCGCCTGGCTCGCCCGCAAGCTGCACGAGTTCGACGTGCACATGGAGGTCGGTCACACCGTGCTGTCGGGGTCGTTCATCCGGGCCCATCCGATGGCCGTCGGCGACGCCTTCGTGGCCGACTACGGTCCCCTCGGCCAGATCAGCTTCGGCATCGTCGAGTAGGTGTGATCGGCTTGGCCGATCGTTTGGATTTCGGCCTCCGGCCGACCATCGCAGAGCAAAGGGAGAAACCATGGACCTTTCCGAGAACCGAGTCGAGCTCACCGATGACCTGAAGGCCAAGCTGTCGGCGGTCTCGACGGCCACGATCGCCGGCCAGCTGCAGCGCCGCGGCATGATCAACGCGTTCCTGAACGGCCTTCGCCCCCTCAACCCCGGGCAGCAGATGGTCGGTATCGCCCACACGTTGCGCTACGTGCCCAAGCGTCCCGACTTCGAGAAGCGCAGCAGCGGTCCGAACGCTCAGCGCCGGGCCGTCGAGTCGATCCAGCCGGACGAGGTCCTCGTCATGGAGGCCAGGGGTGAACCGGACGCCGGCACGATCGGTGACATCTTCGCCATGCGGGTGCTCAAGCAGGGTGGGGCCGGCGTCATCACCGACGGTGCCCTCCGCGACACCCCGGCGATCGCCGAGATCGGCCTGCCGGTCTACCACCAGTCGTCACACGCAGCGACGCTCGGTCGGCTCCACACACCGCTCGACCACCAGGTCCCGATCGCCTGCGCCGGGGTGACCGTCCTCCCCGGCGACGTGATCGTCGGTGACGCCGAGGGGGCCATCGTCATCCCGGCCCTGCTGGCCGAGGAGGTGGCGGCCGCCGCCTACGACCAGGAGATCGAGGAGGAGTGGGCGATCGAGCGGGTTGCGGCCGGGGAGTCGTCGATCGGCACCTTTCCCATCGCCGATGACCGCCGGGGTGAGTTCGAGGAGTGGCTGCGCAACCGCAACGCCTGACCGCCGCGACCCGGTGCGGGTCGACCGCCGACCCGCTGGCCGATGACGGCGGCGCCGATCAGCGTGAGCACCGGCGAGTCCGCAACGTCCGACACGCGATCCGAGACATGATCCGACATGGCCGAGAAGGTACTGCGGTGGACGCCGACCGTCGGCGCCGACCGGTCGGGCGGGGGAGGATGGACCGATGGACGTCGGTCTGATCGTCGGTGAGGCCACCGACCTCTCGTGGGACCGGTGGCGCCACATCAGCGCCCTCGTCGAGCGTCTGGGGTTCCACTCGCTGTTCCGGTCGGACCACTACGTCAACGGCCGCCACAAACACGCCATCGACGTGTACCTGTCGTTCGTGCTCACCGCCGAGGTGACCGAGCGGATCCGGTTCGGTCCGCTCGTGACCCCGGTGACGTTCCGGGAACCGGTCAACGTCGGCCGCATGGCCCAACAGCTCGACGATCTCAGCGATGGCCGGTTCGTGCTCGGGCTCGGGGCCGGCTGGCACGCCGAGGAGCACCAGATCTACGGCATCGACTTCCCGCCGCGGCCCGAGCGCTACGACCGGCTCGACGAGGCGATCGCCCTGATGCGGGAGCTGTGGCACAGCGAGCACGGGACGTTCGACGGGCGCCACTACCGGCTGGCCGGCACCGACTCGAAGCCCCACCCGCCGGCCGGGCGCCCGCCGATCCTCATCGGCGGGACCGGGCCGAGGCGAACGCTGCCGATCGCAGCCGCCCACGCCGCCGAGTGGAACGCCACGCCCCTCGCGCCGGGTGACTACGCCACCGCCGCCTCCACCCTCGACCGTCACGCCGAGGCCATCGGCCGCGACCCGGGCGAGATCCGGCGCTCGATGCTGCTGTTCGCCGCCATCGG